>CAZBGY010000011.1:0-51002 GCA_964491605.1 uncultured Candidatus Bathyarchaeia archaeon | reverse complement strand
TTAAGTATAATCCAGCTCCGATAGATGAGATTAGTATTAGCGAAGCTATAGTCTCTAAGTCTTCCGTCGAATATTCTACGCCGGTGCATGCGGATAGAAGTTTAGCCTCTATATCTAGGTCTCCATATACATCCTTTACAACCAACCATTCCTGCCTGCTTCTGAAAGGTTTAATTAGCCTTGGAAAAGCAAAATCGCAGAGAGGTAAGCAATCAAGAATTACATGCCTATGTTGGCACCATATTGCCAGCTGAACTTTATGCTCAAAACTTGGCTCGATAGATTTCTCTGACCCCCACAGTTTAGCTGCTATAGGTTCAAGCTTAGATAAAAAGGCTTCTTTATCATCTAAGTATAGTTCAGCTAAATGTAGAAAGGAAGTATATGTGCATATGGTGGGGTCTCCACTCTCTGTAGCATACATTAAGGCTGAGACTATCCAGAATGGTAAAGGTTCTGGATCCTATATTCTTCCTTCTCGATGAGCTGGAAAACCATAGGCGAACTCTAAGGCTTCAGCTAATCTAACAAACTCACTCGGTATTTTCCTCCTAAGTCTATCAACGGGTCGTCTAAGCCCATCCGCTAGTATATCCACTAAACCTTTTCGGTAAGATGCATCTTCTAGTAAACGGTGAAACCAAGTAGGATTCCTAGGATCCAGATTTAGATCTTCAAGCGAGCTTAGACCGATCTCTACACAGCAAACTAACCATGGTCGCGATGTTAGAAGAACTCACAAGTTTAACCCTAAATCATCACATAGCATATGAAGCTCTACTCCGACTAGAATGGAGATGGAAAATCCTTCGCACACTTTTACTCCCTGTAAATAATTTGCCAGTTTCTCCGTTTCAATTATGTAGTAGTGATCGGTGATTCCAAATGCCTGTAACTCATTAGACTCAGCTTGCCTAATTAAGTTTCGAATAAGGTTTCTCCCATTAGAATAAGTACTGTGTGTAGATTTATGTAGGATAACATTTAATAAACACTATAAAATCTAACTTAATCTTCTTCATTTTAAGATTTTCATCCCCCATCAATTTCCAATTTTTAAATAGAAGCTTCCCAACTTATATATCATGTGGGAAGTACGTATGAGTACCTACTTGGAAGATTTTAATGGCTATTTTAGATTGTATCTTGACCATTATAGATCATAATATATGGTAGAAGTGCCCTCTGAATCTTCCCTTTAACGACTTTCTACAATATTACTTGTAATGGTACGGAAAACTTAAATTATCCTAATGGAAAACTTTAAACGGTGGCTTAGTTTGGTCGATCGATATCTATGGGGTAAGTATAGTTTATACTGGGCTGATGCACATCTCAACGTTCATGGAGAGGATATATGGTATCCCAAGCTAACTTGGGAGAGGCTTGAGGGGATATTTGAAGCTGCTAGAAGCCATCTTGACTTTCTCCCTATAGCATATTACCCGTTCATATGGTACGAAAAGAATGGACTTATCATAGAATCCTGCGGACATAGGGATAAATTTCTAGATGAATGGAGACTCATCCAGGAAGCAGTAGCAAAGATGAACAATCCAGGTAACTTCGTGACTTTCCTAGGATACGAGTGGCATGGGAATAGGAGGAGGTATGGAGACCATAATGTATACTATCTTGGAGACTATGAACCCTTAGATGCGTCAGAGACTCTACCTGAACTCTATGATAACCTCAGAGAGATCGGGGGTATAGCTATACCACATCATACAGGGTATCAAGTTGGTGAAAGGGGGAAAGATTGGGATTTTCATGATGACGAATTGTCTCCATTTGTAGAGATATACTCGGCACACGGCTCTTCGGAAGGTTGCGATACACCGTTTACCTTGAATAGGAATATGAATATGGGTCCAAGGGTATCAGGTGGAACTGTTTTGGAGGGCTTAGAGAGAGGGTATAGACTTGGGATAACAGCTTCAGGAGATAACCATCGGGATTTCGCTGGGGTTTGGGGTAACGGATTAATGGCCGTCTATGCGGAAGAGCTTACTAGAGAGTCTATATGGGATGCGTTTATGAATAGACATATCTACGGTGTCACGGGTGATAGGATAAAGCTGAAGTTTACGACAAACGGCCATATGATGGGTGAACGTTTCAAGTCGAAGAAACCAGTTGAAATAAAGGTTGAGGTAGAGGGTAGTCACGCTATAGATAAGGTAGAGATAGTAAAGAACGGAAGGATAGCATACGTGTATTGTCATCAAGGATTATGGAATACACCTCCTAGTGGAAGGGATGTAAGGGTTAAACTGAGAGTGGAGTGCGGATGGGGGCCGCAAGAGCGTTATGGGGTTAAAGGTGTGGCTAAACTATGGGATTGTTTTCTAGAAGTGGTGGACGGTAGGCTCCTGTCGGTAGAACCATGCTTCACAGATTTCGGTCAGAAGACGGTATCCATTTCTGAAAATACATGTAACTGGCTGTTTACGACAAAGCCTAAAGCAATCCAAGGTTTAGTATTTGAACTGGAATCTCATTCCAGAGGTAGGATAAACCTTGAGTTGAATTCTAAAGCTTCAAGCTTCATCTTAGAGGAACTCCTTAAGAAATCTAGGATTATAGCTTTAAGGGAGGATTCTGTAAAGATGATCTTAGAGCAGTTCAACCTCTCTCCAGAGGATGTGGAGAACCCAGACATCTACTGGCATCACGCCTATAAAGCGAAGATCCACATAGCAGTTCCTCAAGAAGCATATCATGTAAAGCTTAGCTACACAGACAATAATCCAAGAGAAGGAATAAACTATTACTATGTCAGAGTAACTCAGGTTAATGGTCAGATGGCATGGTCTTCTCCGTGCTGGGTGGAGATACCATAGTCTCACTAGTATAGACTTAGATGTAGATATTTACTCTTACATTTTTTGAAGTAAAAATTTATAACTTAATTATCGTGATCCTGAATTATAGCTATGTCTAAGCCTGAGAAGCTTGTCCTAATAGGGTTCGATGCTCCGATAGCACCTAGGCTCTACGAGTATGCTGTTAAAGGTTATCTACCAAACCTTAAGAAGCTGATAGAAAGAGGCGTATATTTCGAGAACTGTCTGGTACCTTATCCTACGATAACTCCTCCGAACTGGACTACCATCGTTACTGGGGCTTGGATAGGAACTCATGGGATTACCTGTTTTAATATGCATAAGCCTGGTATGGATCTCGATGAGACATATGCTGCATTCGATTCTAGGGATTGCCAAGCAGAATACCTCTGGGAGGCGGCTGATAGGGAGGGTAAGCTTACGATCATCCTGAACTATCCATCCACATGGCCTCCCAGAGGAAGAAAGATCATTCAAGTCGGAGGTGCTGGTTTAGCTGTCAATGAGTGGAGGATTACCCCTGAGCTCGCTCATAAGGCTGAGGTGGGTAGGTATGCTTCATGGTATGGGGTTACCTTATGCGAGGATATGCTCTTCTCAACCGAGGAGTATCCTCTAGCTGCTAGGATAGATATTAGGGAGGGGGAGGGGTGGGTTAACCTGCCGGCTGGGATTAGACGTATACTTGAAGCTAGGCTTGACCTATATTTTCCCAGAGCCCTGTACCGTGTAGAACCCACTTCATGGTGGCTCCTCTTGTTGGACTACGGATCAGGCTTCATGGAAGCCGCTATCTCGAAGAATAAAGACTTCAAATCCGTCTTCACCAAGGTTAGGGTGGGCGAATGGAGCCCTCTGATTAAAGATATATTCAGGACGGAGAAGGGAGAAGTTAAAGTAGGCTTCAAAGTTAAGCTTCTAGAGCTATCGGAAGATGGATCTAAAGTTAAACTCTACGTCACACCGATGGGGGCGTTATCGGGGTGGAGCTATCCTGAGGAGGTAGCGGGTAAACTCAACTTCGAAGACGTCTACCCGGTGCCATCTCACGGATTCTACCGCTCCCTAACCTTAGGTTGGATAGATGAGGAGACATTTCTAGAAGCTATCGATATCGAGCATAGATGGCTTGCTAGAGCGGCATGCAGGCTTATGGATGATTATCCTTCGTGGTCTATCTTCATCATGCACGCTCACTGCCCAGACTGGGCGTACCACGCCTTCATAAACAAGGTGGATCCAGAGACCTCGTCCTCAGAAGAGGAGAATAGGATCTATCTTAAAGTCGAGCTTGAATTCTATAGAAGCCTAGACCGGATGGTGGGTGAAATCCTAAGTAAGATAGACTTGGATAAAACCATCGTAGTCGTAGTGTCGGATCATGGAGCTAAACCGACAACCCATAGATTCGACCCACGGGAAGTATTGGAGAAGGCAGGTCTACTAGCCTACAAGGAAGAGGATGGCACTAGAAAGATAGATTGGAGTAGAACGAGAGCAGTGCCTCAAAGATCGTGCTACATCTACGTAAATCTTAAAGGTAGAGATCCGGAGGGTATAGTGGAGCCAAACGAATACGATAGAGTGGTAGATCAGGTAATAAAAGCACTCTACGAATATACAGACCCTGAGACGGGGTTAAAACCAGTCTTATTAGCTCTCAGGAGGGAGGATGCCCGTATAATGGGGCTATACGGAGATAGGGTAGGCGATGTGATATATGTGTTAAGACCAGAGTTCGGAGGGCAACACGGTCCCTTCCTACCTACGGCAACCTACGGTATAGGAGACCTGAGAGGCCTACTAATAATGGCGGGTCCAGGTTTCAAGAAGGGTGTGAAGATATCTAGGAATGTATGGCTTACGGATATAGTACCGACGGTATGCTATCTCATGGAGCTACCGATACCTAAGGATGCAGAAGGCGGAGTGATGTATCAGGCTCTCGAGGATCCAAACTTGAAGACTAGAGAGCTTAAGGATTTGAGGGAAAGATACAATAGGCTTAAAGCAGCCGTAGAAGCTGAGATGAGGTTAACACATACATATCACATGAAGGAAGTTGAAGGGTAGCTCCCTCTGAGACGGATGAAATTTGATATAGGAAGCCGCTTGAGATGTAGCCAGGGGTTAGTGGAATGAACATAATTCTGATCGCGATAGATACTCTGAGGGCTGACCATCTGGGATGCTATGGGTATACTAAGTGTACAAGCCCGAATATAGACCGGTTTGCCAGGGACGGCGTAGTCTTTGAGAACTGTTTCGCCGTAGGTATACCTACACACCCAGCCTATACGACGATCATGACTGGTATGCATCCACTTGTCCACAGGATAGTATGCCATGCGGGCAAGGTAGACCTATCTCCTACAATAACCATGTTATCCGAATACCTGAATAGGTATGGCTACGTTACGATCGCGGTAGATAACTTAGCTACGGCTGAGAGGATAGCGAGAGCGGGATGGTTTGCACGAGGATACCACTACTATTTCAGTACTGGAGGTATAACAGTTATATCTCAGGGAGTTAAGATCAACGCAGAGATAGTTAACAAAGTGGCTTTTGAAGCTCTAGAGCTTGCTTTAAAGAAGGGCGGGGATAAAGGTTTCTTCATGTTTATACATTACTGGGATCCCCATGCACCCTATTTACCCCCTAAAGGGTATATAGAGAAATTCTACAGTGGCGACCCATCTAAGGGTGACATTGAAGATAGGCTGAAGAAGACTCTATGGGGTAGACTCCTCCTTAGCGGATGGATTGGTGAGCATGTGAGAAGCGGTGTTAGGGATAAGTCCTATATAGACGCCTCCTACGATGCAGAGATAGCTTACGTGGATGAGAAGGTAGGCGAGCTACTCGCTAGAATAGATGAGCTGGGGTTAACGGATGATACGGTCGTTATCCTAACTGCAGATCACGGTGAAAGTCTCGGTGAGCATGAGATATACTATGATCACCACGGACTTTACGAGTGGGATGTGAAGATCCCGTTGATCATCAGATATCCTTCACGTATACCTAGAGGTGTTAGAGTCAAGGCTATGGTATCTCACATGGATATAATGCCTACGATACTGGAGCTGACTGGTATACCGATACCTAAGGAGATATCTGGAAGTAGTCTTCTAGCTTTATTCGACGGGAAGTGGGATGGATATCCTATGCTATGTATGGTCGAGAATACTAGGATGACTAAGAGAGCTTTAAGAATGGGGAGGTGGAAGCTTATAGAGACTTTAAGACCAGATATATACGGGAGACCAGCAGGCTATATAGAACTCTACGATTTGGAGAAGGATCCTAAGGAGACTGAGAATATAGCGGATCTAAACGAGGATCTAGCTTTACAACTCTTGGGGAGGATGGAGAAGTTATACAGGTTTATAACCGGAGGATTAGGTGACCCGCTGGTAGAGCAAGAGATAAGCTTACCGGTGGAGTAGGAGTTGATGGAGGATATGCCTCGAAAACATTATAATGTCATCCTGGTTATAGTAGACTCTCTTCGTAAGGATCACGTCGGATGCTATGGGAACGACTGGATTAGAACCCCGAATATAGATCGTCTTGCGATGGAATCTGTGATGTACACTAAGGCTTACCCAGAGTCTCTACCGACTATACCTGTTAGGAGAGCAATCTATACGGGGAGAAGAGTTTTTCCGTTCGAGCCTATT
The DNA here is from genome assembly GCA_964491605.1 of uncultured Candidatus Bathyarchaeia archaeon. Classification (GTDB taxonomy): domain Archaea; phylum Thermoproteota; class CALKCG01; order B24; family DRYS01; genus DRYS01. The sequence continues at coordinate 44,470 of CAZBGY010000011.1, read as the reverse complement.
AGACCGAGGAAGGGTATACCAGGTTCGATACGTCGCGCTGGATGGCAACCTCTATCGGATGAGGATGTAACATTATCTGAGGTCTTTAAAGCCGCCGGCTATAGGACGGCGCTGATAGGGGATAACTACCATCTATTCGAGCCTGGGATGAACTTTAATAGGGGATTCGATGAATGGATCTTCATAAGAGGTCAGGAATGGGATAAATACCGTTCAGCTCAGCTTATAAGGGAGGAGGAGCTTGAAAAATATCTTACACCTAAACTTAGAGGTACATCTGTAGAGAAGCTTCTTAGAAGATACCTCTCGAACGTACACTTTAGAAGATCAGAAGAGGATTGGTTTGCACCTCAAACCTTCAGGGAAGCCGTACGCTGGCTCGAGGAGAATAGGGATGCTGAAAGATTCCTCCTAATCCTGGAACCGTTCGATCCGCATGAACCCTGGGATCCGCCTCACGAATTCGTCGAGATGTATGATCCGAATTATCAGGGGAAAGAAGTTATAACGCCTAAATATGGGCCTCCAGACTACCTCACCGAGAGGGAGCTTAGACATATGGGAGCACACTATGCAGGGGAAGTCACCCTACTCGATAAATGGTTTGGATTCTTCCTAGAGAAGTTCTATAAGCTAAACCTCGATAAGAACACAGTCCTAGTATTCATCTCAGATCATGGGCATCAGCTTGGAGAGCATAACCTAACGGGGAAAGTCGCTTGGGGTCTATATCCAGAGCTACTAGATATACCTCTACTGATAAGGCATCCTGAATCGGTAGGCTCAGGGGAAGAGGTAGATGAATACGTATACGACCATGATCTATTTCCGACTATATGCCACCTGGCAGGAGTGGAGCATGGACAGATAGTGGATGGGATAAACATACTGAGCTACGTGGAAAAAGAAACCGTGGAAGAGAGAAGGAGCTACGTAACTTCAGCACTTTCAAATTACCTCATGTACAGAGATGACGAATACTGGTTCATATCCGACAGGGAGGGGAGGGAAGCACAGCTATACGATCTAAAAGAGGATCCTAAGCTGCAGAGGAATATCGCTCGACAGCAACCGGAGCTGGTTGAGATGATCTTCCAGAAGATAGTAGAGGATGCAGATGGATTCCTACCGAAGATAGAGCCTATAAGCGGAGAAGCCTACAGATGGTACGAGCGACTATACCTATAACCCTATATAGCATGGTAGCCTTACCATAACTTCTACCTATAAGTTCTAAACAATCCCTATAAACCGGGAACTCCTTATGGAAGAATTGTATTGCAAATAGGTTGAGTATCGAAATACGACTTCTGATTCATGAATAGCTAACGAGATTCTTTTAAATAAGACTATTAATGCTCTAATTTTAGCCATGACATAACACTTACTCTTGTAGTATTTGTAGAGAAGTGAGCTAGCATATAAATTTTGCTGGTGAGTCTGATACTCAGTATCATTATCTGTTAGACGCCTATTATGGGATTTCAAATGTTATGGTTGTAAGATTGTATGTTAATGTATTTGGAATTAGTACTTCTAGATATGTGTTGATTCTTGATTATCCTGCAGATGAGACTATATAGCTATATTGATTATGCTTAAGCTTGAGGGATTATTTTCCACGCTATACTCTATATAATACTCTACTATCCGATAAGGTATTAGTAGGTTTATCTGGAGCTATCGAGAAGCTGAAGCCTAACCACTCCTAATGGTATTCCCATGATAATATGGAGGATTCTATGTATATCATGCTACCATTTAGAGGTAGTGGAGGTGCTCTGGTATATATGTGATTATTATGTATGATTAGAGTATATTTCCGTAGTATAACCGTTTTATCTAGCTAGTTTAAGTATTAACCTATTTATCGAGTGTCTCTCAGCTGTAAAGCTGAATGTATTTCCCTTAGCCATAAGCGGTTCTTCAACTATATATACGTTGTTTGGTGAATCGAAGTCGTTGTATGATCTTATATCTTTAGATGTTATGAATGCTAATCTTCCTTCTTGTACATTGTAGTCTCCCGTGAACTTTATGTTTACATCTAAGTCTTCGTCGAGGCTTTTATTCGTTAATGTGATAACTAGTTTTGTTTTATCTTGGTTTATAGATGCTGATGCATCGATAGCTTTCAGAGGTTCAAGCTTTCTATGAGTTTTCTGCAAACCTACTAAATCTTCTTTAGTAGGTTCTTTTATTATCGGTGATATTACTTCTGTTTTCAGAGCTATATTCTTCATATGCGATTGATATAGTTTGAAGACATAGTATGTAGGTGTTAGGATCGTTTTCTCATCTTTAGTTAAGCATATGCTTTGTAGGACGTTAACTGCTTGAGCTATATTCGCCATCCTCACTTTATTCGAATACTTTATGAATAGATTTAGTGTGGATGCAGCTAGTATAGCATCTCTTAGGGTATTCTGCTGGTATAAGCCATTCTCTACGGTAGCCTGGGGATGCCAGACACCCCATTCATCGATCGCAATCCCTATATCCTTTCTACCTTCCGAGAAGAAATCTATTATGAGCATAGCCTGTTTTATTTCATGTTCGAGGTGTTGTATATCGAATAGTAGGTTGAAATATTGTTCATCTGTGAAGTTTATATCTTCACCGTAGCGTTGAGGATTGCGGAAGAAGTAGTAGTGGATGGATAGATAGTCTATCAGATGGATGAAGTTTTTTATCGCTTCCATAAACCTATGGTTCCAATCCGTAGATGTATGTCCGCATGCGATTAGTTTAATCGATCGATCAGCCTGTTTTAGGAACGTCGCGAATCTACGATACTCCCAAGCATAGTAGACTGGGTCGAAGGAGCCTCCACACCCCCAACTCTCGTTACCGATACCCCAATACTTAACTCTATAAGGTTCAGGATGACCGTTTTCAACCCTAAGTTTCGCATACTTACTAGCCACGGTATAGTTACAGTATTCAAGCCATGCAAGAGCTTCCTCGGGGCTACCGGAACCGACGTTCACGCATATATATGGCTCCGCACCTACTAGTTTACACAGCTTAACGAATTCATCTGTTCCAAACTCGTTTGTCTCCTCGCCACCCCACCAGATATTAATCCTCCTAGGTCTATACTCTATAGGACCTATACCATCCATCCAATGATATGTATCTGCGAAGCATCCGCCAGGCCATCTAATAATCGATGCACCGATAGAACTAAACGCTCGAATAACGTCTAACCTCAAACCATCTTCATTCGGTATACTGGATCCTCTACCAACCCAGATCCCAGGATATATGCAGCGCCCCAGATGCTCTATAAAGTGGCCGAAGATGTTAGGATCTATATCGCTAATCGCCTCATCTAATCCCACGATTAATCTACAGCCTATGCTCATAACCTAACTCCTCATGGATGAAGTAGTTAGATTCTTAGGAAACTTAAATCTAATCGTTTCGATCGCTAGCAGCGTATTCTCCGATCCAAGGTCTAGTGAAGGTTTATATCTAGGTATCTGATGTACTTAGATATGTGATAAACATGTGTAGGAGTCCACACACACCTACCGATCATCCACATGAATGCAGGCATATGCATCATCCACCACATGCCCCCATACATATTGGACCGATACGTGGACTGCTACATATAGCGATACTTAAACTCGTTAGGGAGAAACCTGTACATGGAAGCGAAATACATTCACTCTTGAAGGAGAAGTATGAGTTGGATGTACCTAAACCGCTAGTCTACGGGTTACTCCGAAGATTGGAGATGCATGGCCTACTCCATTCTAGATGGGATACTGAGGGAGGAGGACCGGCTAAGAGGATATACACGATAACAGAGGAGGGCATAGAGTATCTGGAGTATATGTTGAAGAAGCTTAATAAAGTTAAGACTCTAGTGGATCGCTTATTGAGTTGAAGTATCTAGCTATATCTTTTGTTAATATTTTTCGCTTGTGATAGATTATCAAGTATTGTAATCGAGCTATTAATGTATAAATGTAATTTAGCATGTAAATACTAGAGATGATATAGCGGCTAACCGCTATTCTAAAGTAAGATTTAAGAGTTGTGGAGAGCGATCTAATACCATTCGGTGGATAATTATGCCGGGTGTAAAGATCTCTGTAATCGGTGCTGGTAGTATAGCTTGGTCTGCGACGTTGATTCGTGATTTATGCCTCACACCAAGCCTCTATGGAAGCACTATTTCGCTTATGGATATAGACGAGGGGAGATTGAATCTCGTATATAGTTTTGCAAAGAGATACGCATCCGAGGTAGGGGCTAATTTCAAATTCGAGAAAACCCATGATAGGAGAGAATCTATAGAGGATGCTAACTTCGTCATCAATACTGCTCTAGCTCGTGGGCATGGATACTATGAGAAGATGCGAAGCATATGCGAAGAATACGGCTATTACCGAGGTATAAACAGTGTAGAGTGGAATATGGTGTCAGACTACCATACTATATGGGGCTACTACCAGTTCAAGCTTATGCTGGATATAGCTAGGGATATAGAGGATCTAAGCCCAGATGCATGGCTATTTCTCCTAGCTAACCCTGTATTCGAGGGGACAACCCTACTTTCGAGGGAGACTAAAGTCAAGGTTATAGGTTTATGTCACGGACATCTAGGATATTCCGAGATAGCAGAAACTATAGGGCTGGATCCCGATAAAGTAGATTTTGAATGCATAGGATTTAACCATGTAATATGGCTTACGAGGTTTAGATATGAGGATAAGGATGCATACCCGCTTATAGACGAGTGGATAGAGAAGAATTCTGAAAAGTATTGGAGGACTTGGCGTAGGAAACAGAGAAGCCCATTCGATATACAGATGTCTCCAGCCGCCGTAGATATGTATAGATGCTACGGGCTATATCCTGTAGGCGATACGGTACGTGGAGGTAGTTGGAAGTATCATTGGAATCTAAGGGTGAAGAGGAGGTGGTTTGGACCGACTGGTGGACCCGACTCCGAGGTTGGATGGAAGATATACCTCGATAGACATGAGGAGTGGATGAAGAAAGCTGTAGCGGCTATACAGGATGAAGCTACACCGCTAACACAACTATTGCCTCCTAGGAAGAGTAGAGAATCCATAGTACCTATAATCGATTCTATAACAAACGATAAGAAGGGTGTCTACCAGGTTAACGTGATGAATCAGGGAGTAATACCTGGGATACCCGATGATGTAGCGGTCGAGATACCTGCGGAGATCGATGGTAAAGGCGTGCATAGGATCAGTATAGAGAGGCTGCCTAAACGTATAATGAACTATGTGATTTATCCTAGATACATCAGGATGGAGTGGGCTCTCGAAGCATTTCTCGAGGGAGGGAGAGATACACTCTTCGACTGGGTGATAGTCGACGTCAGAACTAAAAATACAAAACAAGCTGACGGGGTTATAGATGCGCTACTATCTATACCGGAGAACGAGGAGATGGCGAAACATTTCAGGTGACAGTCCTCCTCCTATTCGATAGAATCACCTAATAGACGTATCCATACGCTCATAGGTCCTGGATTCCTGTTTGCCCAAGCATAATACGGGATCGCTCTGAATTCGACACTCCTAATCCTATATCGTAATCTATCTATAGGCGTATATAATGCTCCTCCCTCATCCTCCACAGCATATCCGTCACCGATAATCTTCATAACACCTCCGATGATGCTTCTATCCCATTCTAATCTAAATCTGGCATTCCGATGCACAGCTAGATCCCATACATCGAATCCTTCATTATCGCTCTGCTCTACGCAGTATACTAGCGGGCCTCTCATTATAGCAACTCTACTTGTATTCTCGATAACTCGTGGGTGAGCAGCCACTAACTCTATAGGCATACTCATGGATAGTCTGATGGAATCTCCGTAGCCCCAGACACGTCTAATCTCTATGTATGACGGCGGCTTAATCATAGTATCGATTCTCCTACCGTTAACCTCTACGGTAAAGCTACGACACCATCCAGGTATACGTAGGTATACTGAGAATTCATCTTCCAGTTTCGGTTCGATCGATAGCTCTACCTCCCCATCCCATGGATAATTCGTAACTTGCTTCAGGGTAATCCTATTACCGTCGAGAGAGGTGGAGATCGTACTCTGTATATATAGGTGGATCCACAATCCTTCGATCGATTTAGAGTAGATGTATCCTGGGATGGATGCGATAAGCCTAGCTATATTAGGTGGGCAGCATGCGCATGTAAACCAATTCTGACGCCTACTATAGCCTCTATCCGCTAACGGGTTTACGTAGAAATACGATTTTCCATCGAGAGATATACCTGACAGAGCGGCGTTATATAATGCGAGCTCCATGATATCTGTGTAACATGCATCCCTACTTGCGTTAAGCATTCTCCAATTCCACATAATGTTAGCTACCGCAGCACACGTTTCAGAGTATGCCCTATAGTTTGGAAGTTCGTAGTCGTCTCCGAAGGCCTCTCCTTCATACCTCGATCCGACGCCGCCAGTTATATACATCTTATAGTATACCATGCTACGCCATAGACGCTGGAGTGCTTCCCAAATCTCACGGCTACCGGTCTCCATGTATATGTCGGTAGCTCCGCAGTTCAAGTAGAGTGCACGTACGGCGTGACCTACTATCTCTGAAAGCTCTCGGAAGGGTTTATGATCTATATGATACGTGCTCCCTCCTATGAGGCCTAAGCCACGGTTATCTACGAAGAAGCATGCTAGATCTAGGTATCTCCCATCTCTAACCGTACGGTATAATTCGACGAGGGCCATCTCGATTTCAGGATGCCCGTCTACACATCTGAAACCCTTAGTTATGAAGGTGTCGTATATGTGATCTGCGAATCTTATAGCCGAATCTAGGAGGACTTGTTCGCCTGTAGATCTGTAGTATGCTATCCCAGCCTGTATGAGGTGGCCTGCACAGTATAGTTCATGGCTATCCCTAAGGTTACGCCACCTCATACCTTTAAGCTCGAATGTAAAGTACGTATTGAGGTAGCCATCTTCATCTTGAGCCGCTACTACCTCCTCTATCACGGATCGTGAAAGCTTGTAGAGATTTTCATCGAAGCTGTATGCAAGCGAGAATGCTACAGCTTCTATCCACTTATATACATCGCTATCGTTGAAGCGTAGACCTGAGAAGGGGGCTGATATTTTTCCAGATGAACGGCGGAAGTTATCGATGCGACCGGTACGTTCCAGTAAAGTGTATTGGGAGGGTAAGGTTACCTCTCTTAGAATCTTAAGTCTCCATGACCAGAAATTATCTTCTATACGTACTTCCTCTATAGGTACTGGGTGGAGCTTGGCATAGGGGCTGATAGAGGTATCCGTGATGACGGAACTCGGCGGCATACATCCATAATTTCTGATCCTTGAATGTATATAAGGGATTTTCTGTTATATCTTAAGGGCTATATCGATGAATAATCGCTCAAAGGGTATATCACGAAGAAGCCTATGGTACCGCTTATCCTAGACGCTAACTCCTTCTCAATTTCCAACACATAGCTTTTCGAGCATTCTATCAGAAGAACTACTTCCAATGCATCTAGATCCGGCCTATTAGGAAACATCCTCGTTACCATACGTTTAATTGTTCTAGAATTCCTTATATCTGATACGAAATCTGATACTCTATGCCAATCTCTAGCAGGCATACAAACTCTCAGTATGTAACGTGGCATCCTTCTCCTAAGATCTATATATTCTGGTTAATTAAAATTATCATATTATCGTAGATACCTCATAAATGGGTTATACATCTTCTCCCTCCTAATCGTAGTATAGGGTCCATGACCTGGTAGAACTAGCATATCATCCGGTAACCTCATCAACCGCTCCAACGAATACTTAAGATCTAAGATACTACCACCCGGTAGATCCCATCTACCTACACTACCTGAAAATAATGTATCCCCGGTGAATATCTTATCACCAGAGATTATGGAGCAGCTTCCAGGTGTATGTCCAGGTGTATGCATAACCTTCAACTCCAATCTACCTATACGCAGTATAGAATTATCTTTCAGAAGGATATCCGGGTCAGGTATCTTCACACCGGTGAAACCGAAATCTTCAGCCATCCTAGAGTATACATCTAGGTAAGGTATATCAGCTTCATGAATACATAGTTCTGCTTTAAGCCTATCTCTGAGAAAACTTGCAGCGCCTATATGATCGAAGTGGGCGTGGGTACATACTAGGAAGATAACGTTTAGATCCCCCACCTTTTCGAGTATAACTTCTCCTTCAAAACCTGGATCTATTATGCATGATTCACCTGTAGATTTGCACCATAGTATATAGCAGTTAGTAGATAGAGGCCCTACGACCATCCTCACTACCTCAGAGGAATTCACAACATAATCATTTCTAACCGGAGATTCTTTAACCTAAGGATTTCTATAGCTGAATGGAGAAAGTTTATACTTTCGAGCCTAGTTATTCCTTAATCCTAAATTCTGAGGTGTAGGTTCTATGGATATACCTGTATGCGCGAATTGCGGTAGGATAGCGCAATACAGATGCGCTATCGATGGCGAATACCTATGTTATAGGTGTGCTAGAGTAGCGGTAGTCGGCGTTCACCATATATCTAAACCTGAGATACCTGATAAGATAAGAATCGAGATCGTCGATAAGATGAAACAGGATCCGGGTAGAAGGAAGGTATTCGAGACGCTATGGGATATTCTCGGATATCCTCCAGTCGAGAGAGTGGATCTAACAGGAGAATGGATTCCACCAGATTTCTATCCCTATAAACATAAAGAGTATAACGTGAAGACTCTATGCGTCTACGCAGATAGCGAGCCGGTTGGATTCCTCGACTTCCTCTTCACGATGGATCCAGAGGAGAATCTCTCTATACAATACTGGAAGATGAGTATACATCCGAAGTATCAGGGTGGAGGATTATTTAAACTCATGGTGGAGAGGTTGAAGCAGGTAGCTTATGAAAATAATGTGAAAAGGTTGATAGTATCGCATGAAAACGATAATATACCAGCTTTCATAGCTGAGTATATGCTTGGCGGTAAGATACTCTACACACGTGATCTCACCTGTGAAGAACCAGGTAGATTCGGTATACCTAGAAGGAACGATATAGTATTCGTATATGAACTTAGGTAGGAAATCCTTAGAATATGCCATGACGGAATTCTTAGCTTAACGATATCCCATCTTTGGATAGAATGCTTCATCATTTGAGTATTTTACCTGTTTCCATATACCATAGATATAGATCTAGTTCTCCAGGAGGTATGTTCAGCTTCAAAGCTATAGTCCTAAGTATGGATTCTATCTCACGATACTTCTTAGAGGTTAGGGTTCTAGGTTTCTCTATAATACCGTATCTAGCTAGAAGATTCAGTATGTGAAAATCTATTATGGCTACATCTTCAAACCCTATATTTCTTAGGAAGTGACTAGCCTCCTTATATCCGAGGCCTTTCACGTTCTCGATAAGCCAGCGCCTAGCTTCTTCACCATTATCAAAGGAGTCGATCAGCCATCTAAGCTTAGGTAGATGGCGTCTAGCTTCGACTATATATCTAGCCCTGATGTATGGGTATGGATGCCCGAGCCTCTTCAACTCTTTAGCTAAAATCTCTTCAGGCATCGTTAAGAAGCCTTCACCTATCTCCTTCTGTATGCGTATACATCTCTCAGCGCTAGATCTAGCTGTGAGTATACAGAAACATAGTTCCATGAATAGATCCTTATCTGATCCCAGCTTACCTAATCTTCTAAACTCTTCCATTCTAAGCTTTACCTCCTTACCGATACGACTTTCAGTTAACCTTCTTACGGTATCTAAGAGCGGCTCCGCCATATACAACACCTGCTAATAATTCTTATCATATTTCTATATTAAGTTCAGGACTATCGAGGTATACGGATGAATTTGAAGGATCGTAATGCATAGATATGGCTTTAATACGTACACCTGATTTGATAGCTAACTTTAATAGATCTACCAACTTTGGATCCGCAATGCCATTAGGTTTAAACGTATCTACATAGGGTAAAGCTGCTATGAAAAGTATGACGCAATCTAAACCTTTAGATGAAGCGGATATTAGATCCTCTATATGCCTTCTACCCCTAACCGATGGACAATCCGGGTAGGAGGCGATGGATCTATCAATCCTCATAATCGCACTCTTAACTTCCAGATAGGTCATCTTACCGTCGTGTTCAAGCAGATAATCTATAAGCGAAGATCGAAGAGGTACATTCCTTCCTACTATCTTGAAATCTTTGAACTGCTTTATCAACCCCATAGTTAACGCTTTCTCGAAAAGTTTCATCTGAAGATATGTATCGATTAAAGCTGCTAGGTTACCATCTTCCACTGCGAAAAGCCTATAATTAGTGCTTCGTTTAATAGGATTTTTAAGTAGGTAAGCTAATCTACCTTCAACTATATAAGCTTCTAATCTACCAGTATTGTTTAGGTAGGCATATGATAGGTTTCCATTTAGAGAGACTAGAACGGTAAATCTATTAACTCTACGTATTATACGACAGTTGATCGGTGAGGGTATTTCTGTTAAAAGATATGTCAACAAGCATCACTTAAAGTAATATAAAAATTATATGAAGCTATTTTATTTAATTGAATTTATTAATCGAGTAATACTTTCATCAATTTTTTGAAGATCTGTAGAACTAGGTTGACCTTGAAATTCTATAGATTCAAATATTTTAAAGTTTGTTTCAGATAGCTTTTCACGAAGTTTAACAGAAGCTATTCTACTCCAGCCGTACGAAGATATTAGGAGTATAGGTTTACCTATACGAATCTTTTTAACCATAAGATCTAATAGATAATCTATATATGGAAATAGATCGTTCTCATAAGTTGAAACTCCTATAATTAAAGCTTTACAATCTGCTATTTCCGATAATATCTCACTAATACTTGAATGTTGTAAATCAGTGAATTTAAATGCAATATATTTCATACCTAGCTCTTCCAACCTTTTGATTGTATGAACTATAGCTTTTTCTACTGATCCATACATAGAATCATATACGATAGTTATCTTATCTCCTTCTGGTAAACATTTTGCAATTATTTCGTAATAATTCACTATAATTCCAGGGTTTTTACGGAAAACCAGTCCGTGAGCGGGAGCAATTACCTTAGGATGAATATTCATATTTCTAAGTTTATCTAGAGCTTTAATGATATAATCGCTATTTTGACCTATAATATCGATAATATACTTACGAACATACGGTAGATATCCCGTTATATCTACCTCATCATCAAATATTCCTTTAGGAATGGAGAAACCTCCAAACGCATCGCATGATATCAATACGCCATCCTCTAATATGTATGTGATGAACGTTTCAGGCCAGTGCAGCCATGGAGCATATAAGAATTTCAAAGTTTTATCTCCTATGGAAAATTCCTCGCCGTCTTTCACCACCCTGAATTTAAATGATACCGTGTATAGGGATTGAAGTAGCTTAACAGCGAATGGATGACATAAAACCTCTACTGAACCGTTACATACTTCAAGAATCCTTTGTATAGATCCGCTATGATCTGGTTCAACGTGATGCACTACTATACGTGTTATATCTCTCGGATCGATGATGCTTGCGATAGCTTCTATAAGCATATCTGCGTATCGATACTTCCACCCATCGAAAAGTAAGGCTTCATTCCGAGATAGCAGCAAGTATGCGTTATAAGTTATACCTTCAGGTATATCCCATAACGCTTCAAAGTATCGTACATCGTTGTCATCGAGTCTTAGAATATATAGGTCTTCTACGATTTTTTCGACAGTATATCGAGACATAGCAATCTATACTCCTCTATAATATTACGTTAGTAGGTGATATCCATACAAGATATCTCTACGATGCAAAAATAGGAATTGAGGAAGGATATGATAAGATTACACCTCTTCGAGTATGCTTGTAAAGAAGTCATGATGACTTTCTTCATCTTTCAGGATTTCCCTGAATAATTCGCTAGTCGTTATATCGCCTTCCTCTTCAGCTTTCCTTACTATCTTCTTGTATAAGTTTATCGTGTTTTCCTCAGCTTCCCTATCGAAGTTTATCATTTCCCTAAGGTTAGCACCGATCGATATAGGAGCAGGGGTAGTTGTAGGTATACCACCGAGATATACTAGCCTTTCAGCGATAGCTTCGGCATGCTTCATCTCTTCGATAGCTATTTTTTCAAGTTCGCTTTGTACAGCAAAGGCTTTTACACCCCTCCATAATATATGCTGCCACATATACTGTATGGAAGCTTGCAATTCTCCAGCTATAGCCTCGTTAAGTAGATCTAACAGTTCCTTCGAAGACATCCCAAATTGTAGATAGCTCAACGAGTATTTAAATCTTTAGTTCTGATAAATATATAAAATGCAGATTATACAAATTTATTACAAAATATTTAAAGAATAGTGTTACAGATATTATCTATAATCGTTAAAGAGATGCGTTATAGATAACTATAATCTAATATGCTAAAGAGATTGTTAAATTAATTTTTTATAATTTTAAACTTTTTAAATATGATTAAAACCATCTTTTCGATCTTTTCACTCCATACTATAGCAATTACTATTAATGCGATCGTCCCTGTGAAGGATATTACAAACCCCCATACACCCATAGATTCTTCTAGTAGCCATATAATCCTTTCACCTACAATCCCAGCAACTATACAGGTTGTAAGTTTCCCTACTAGGAAGCCTAGTGTGAATTTCACTATGTTGAAGCCTACAATAGCTAACGGTATGGCAGCCCAATCATCTGGAAGCGGTGTTACCGCCGCTATGAAAGCTGCTAAGAATCCGAATCTATTTAAAAGCATACTATCTTTAAACATCTTTACTTTAACTTTTCTAGCAGTATAATATGCTATAACGTAATGTACGATTTTAGAGGCTGTGGCACCTAGAGCAACGAGTACTCCTACGATCGCAGGATTTAATGTAGGTGCTATCTGTATTATGAGTAAAACCATGAGTGGGTTCGTCGGATTGGTAAACGGCACTAGATTTAAGAGGAATGCTGTGGCAAAAACACCTATGTAGCCTAATTCTATGAAGTCTTCTACGCTTATCAATACAGAGTGAATAGGGATATCGTTCACAGCGTATAAAGTTTATGTTAACCTAACTACAAACATATCTAATATCTCTGATATGGTGAAGCATTTACATAGGAAGGGCGAGATAACTTTAGACGACATCCTATCCAGGTTATATCTCAGAGAAAATGCGCATAGGATAGGGGCTATAGCCGTATTCATAGGAGTTGTACGTGGGTTAAGCTCGAAGGGAGATGTGGAAAAGCTTGAGATAGAAGCTTACGAAGAGATGGCTGAGGGTAGACTTGAGAAGATATGCAAGGAACTGGAGAATAAGAATGGTATAGTAGCTGTCGAAATTCATCATTTCACAGGAGAGTTTAAGGTGGGTGAGACGTTGGTATATGTAGTCGTAGCTGGGAGTCATCGTAAAGAAGTATTTGAGGTATTAAGAGAGGCTGTAGAACGTTATAAGAGAGAGGTACCGATATTCAAAAAGGAGATTCTTAAAAATGGAGAATCGTATTGGGTCGAAGAGTATACTATCTAGCTTTCAACCTCCTTAATGATGTTTTTCAAATCTTTCCCTCTAAAGAATATTCTAGAAGAGAGAGTTTCTATTTCATCGTTTAGAATATAGTTCATTACTGTTTGTATATTATAGAGTAGATCCGTAGCTACTATATAGGGTTTAGATTCCACAGCGAGATCTCCGGCAGCTCCGTTGAGGAAGGCTGCCGCTATCCCTGCATCGAATGGAGAGGAACCTTGAGCTAGGAAACCTGCCACCAACCCTGTGAGAATATCCCCTGTCCCTCCTACGGTCATAGCCGGATTGCCTGTAAAGTTGTATTTTACATATCTTCCATCAGATATTATATCGATAGGCCCTTTAAGCAATATCACTGCTTCGAATCTTTTAGCCCATTCAGCCACTATTCTGCTTCTATCTTTCAACTTATCTGGAGGCATTACTCCAGTAAGAATATAAAACTCACCTTGATGAGGCGTTAAGACCGCTAATCCTTTAAGTTGAATATCCCTAGGTAAAGCTTTTAAAGCATCGGCATCTATCACTATAGGTTTCCCGGTCTTTACTACTTGATTTATAATGATGGGTATAGCCGCTACGGTTTCTTCGTTAAGACCTAATCCTGGACCTATAGCTACAGAGTCGCATCTATTTATCCACTCTTTGAGAAGTTCGAGGTGGCTTTCTTTTAGGTGGCTTCCAGGAAGTTTAGCCACTATAAGGTTTGGGTTGTAAGAAGATATTACCCAACCCGTGACCTCCGGAGCTGCTATGATGACAAGGTCTACTCCTACGGCGAACGCAGCTAAAGCTGTCAAGGTAGGTGCACCTGTAAAACTTTCACTTCCACCTATGATAAGCACTCTACCATAATCACCCTTATGAGATTTCACCCTCCTGGGTTTGATAACGGCTTTAAGATCCCCCGGCCCAGCGTATAGCTCGGCTTCAGGTGGTATACCTATATCTGCAACCACTATTTCACCTACATAATCCGGTCTAACCTCCAGCCCAGGTTTAATACCATGAAAAGTGATGGTAGCGTCAGCTCGAACAGCGCAACCCAGTATTTCACCTGTATCAGAGTCAAGCCCGGATGGCATATCTACGGATAGCTTAAACTTATTCATGGCGTTAAGGATCTTTATAGCTTCAGATATTGGAGGCTTAACTTCACCCTTAACGCCTACTCCTAGCAACGCATCGATATATATGTCAGCTTCGATCCTAGGTATGGATAAACTATCCAAAGCTATATAGGTATCTAACGTGGTTAGACGCGATATGAGAATCCAGTTTTCTCGAGTACTCCTATGGGATATCCTATCCGGGTGGCCTACCAATACTACTTTAACATCGAATCCACGAGAAGCTAAGTATCTCGCCGCTACTAATCCATCACCCCCGTTTCCACCTAAACCGCAGTAAACCGCAACCTTACAAGGCTTGAATCTACTTGATATATAATCCGCTACGGCTCTACCTGCAGATTCCATCATCTGCATTTCAGATAAACCTAGAAATCTAGCGTTAACCTCTATACGCTGTATATCTATGGAGCGTAATCTTCTAGGCATAGCTAAGTAAATTAGATAATCGCTACGGCTTAACTATAACCTTTACAGGGTTATCCTTCTTCTCTACGATAACGTTAAACGCATCTTTTATCCGATCTAACGGGAATACATGCGTTATAAGAGGCTTAAGTTTAACTCGGTTAGATGATACGAGTTTAATCGCTTGCTCGTAGACATTAGCATACCGGAAAACTCCATGTATATCTATCTCTTTATCGATCATTAAAGTTGGATCGAACGTTATACTCCCTTCAAACATACCTATTTGAACTAGAACTCCTCCACGTCTGACGATTCTTAAAGCATCGTTAAAAGCTTTAGGATTACCTGATACTTCGAATACCACATCAACTCCCATACCGTTAGTTAACCTATCTATATATCCCACTACATCCGTTTTAGCAGGATTCACGGTATACATCGCTCCAAGCTTCTCGGCAAGTTCTATCCTGTATTCGACAGGATCTATAGCTATAATTGACGATGCACCTGAAGCTAAAGCTGCTTGAAGAGTTAAGAGTCCTACGGGTCCGCATCCAAATACGGCTACGGTAGATCCGCTTTCCATACCGCTACGCTTAACAGCTTGCATACCTACGGCTAGAGGTTCTATCAAAGCAGCTTCCTCGAAACTCATATGGTCACCTATCTTGTATACGAAAGAAGCTCTAGCCGGAGAGTATTCTCTGAACGCGCCATGCGTGGGGGGTGCACCGTAGAATACTACATCAGGGCATAAATTATATCGACCTATCCTGCAATAGCGACATTTACCGCACGGAAAGCCTGGTTCTACTGCAACTCTATCTCCAACTTTAACGTTATCAACCCCATCGCCAACCTCTACCACTTCACCTGAACATTCATGTCCTAGCACTAACGGCTCCTTAACTATGAAGCCGCTACACTTACCGGTCGTATAAAAGTGTACATCTGATCCGCATATACCGACAGCTCTTATTCTAACCAAAACTTCTCCATAACCTATTTCAGGTATAGGCATTTCCTCGATCCTTAGATCGTAAGGAGCGTAGAGGACTGCGGCTTTCAACTATATACACCGATAAATTCCCGGATGAACTAGAAGCTATTAACTTTAATCTTTCACGGTATTATCTCGATACTATTATTGAACCGTGGATAAAGTATGCTATCCATCCTTATACCGTGGATCTTTAGGGCATCCTCTATCAAATTTAGACGGCTTCTCAGAAGCGATATCATAGACATCGTTACATTGCATATCCTACGGAAGCCATCTATACCCCATAGCTTCTCCATATAAGCATAGAGACATCTACCTCCACACACCTTGAATTCTATGCATGAGATGCATGGTTCACCGATCTTCGGTGCTGTTTTTAACGTATCAAGCGTATTTGAGTATATGTTACCTAACCTACCCCAATCCACATCTACCGATATAGGGCAGACTAGTATCGATCCATCTGTAGATATCGCGTAAGCATCCACGCCGGCTCCGCATGGAGGATATAAACCACCCTCTATGATACGTTTCAAACATCCCTGGAAGGGGGATATGCCGAGGACTGCTCCATCGAATTCCAGCTTGTAAATCCATAGATCTAGCAGTCTGCTTAAACCGTTCATATACCTCCTACACCATCCATCAAAATCCATCCATGGAGGGGACCAGACGACATTAAGTTGCCAGTGGATATGATCGAATAAACCCAGCTCTATGAGATGGAGCACATCTCTGTATATATCTGTATCTTCTGTAACGGTCATACGTGCTACTAGATCTCCATCAAATCCTAGAGATCTAAGTTTATACGCTGAATCGACTACAGCGCTATATACGCCAGTTCCTCTATGCTTATCCGTTACGTATTCTACACCGTCTATAGACATCAAAACTGTATCCATTCTACGCCAGTATATTGGGTCTAGCTTTTCTAGAAGTAAGCCGTTAGTTTGAATAATGTATCTTTCAGCATCGAAGCTATCCATGAATTTAGAGATGAACTTCGCGTTTAGTAAAGGTTCGCCCCCATAGAATACGATGGATACGGTTTTGCAATCTTCTAAAAATCTGATGAGTGAATCGATATCGTAGGAAGGTTTAGGGGGGACAAGCTTCTCTGGAAAGCTTCCACCGCAATAGTCGCATCTAAGATTGCATAAACCTGTAGTGAATATGAAGAAGAGCATAACTGAATCCGTAAAGGTGGATGATCATCGATATAAGTTTATTTCCCTGGTTAACAAAGGGATTAGAGGCTGTCAGGCGATGTATAGGGATATAGTATCCTTGGTAGGGGGAACGCCGATCGTAGAGCTTAAGAAGCTTAGGAGGCCGGGTATGGCTAGGATACTCGTTAAATTAGAGTATATGAATCCTACAGGCAGTCATAAAGACCGAATCGCTGTGTATATGATTAGAGAGGCGGAGAAACAGGGTTTACTTAAGCCTGGTGGAGTAGTTGTCGAAGCGTCGAGCGGAAATACTGCTCTATCTATAGCATGGATTGCAGCTCAGCTAGGATACAAAGCAATACTCGTCGTCGAAAAGGGAGCTTCACCTATAAAGATAGGGTTAATCAAAGCTTTAGGTGCGACCGTGATCGAAGTATCCGGAGGATACGACGAAGCTTTAAAGATCGCAGAGGAGATTGCACGCAAGGAGGGCGGGATATTCCTTAATCAATATGATAACGAAGCTAACGTAAAAGCTCATTATGAAACAACCGCGAGAGAGATATACATGCAAGTAGGGGGTATTATCGATGCGTTCGTCATGGGTATAGGTACTTGTGGAACGATAGCTGGCGTAGCTATGTATCTTAAGGAGAAGATTAAGAACGTTAGAATCATAGGTGTGGTGCCTAAGGGGTCAGCTATCTCTAAGGGTTTAGGCATGATAGGTGAGCGGATAGAGGGGCTTTCACATGATGGTATACCGAATATATACATAAGATATCGTAGATTGATCGATAGGATAGAAGATGTTGGATTCGAAGATGCGTTGAAGTGTATGAAAGATGCTATAAGGTTTGAAGGGATAATGGGTGGCTTATCTACTGGTGCAAACTTATATACAGCTTTAAGGATAGCAGAGGAGCTTGGAGAAGGAACAGTAGTAACATTAGCACCAGATTCGGCTATGAGGTATCTACATCTTATACCTTAAGGCATAGTCTATCTAAGATAAGGTTTATATGAAACTAAAACTGTTATAGCCTGGAGTACTGTGAGGCTTGTCCAAGTTCATAGTGGATCTATCAGCGTTAAGGAATGGATTTATTAAGAAGCTTGCGTTAGATGGGATACTCGACGGCGAGCTTATAATACCAGATATAATACTTAGGAAGGTACGTGAAAGATTTCTAAGCGGTGATAAATGGCTCCTTCAAAGTCTTGAAGAATCCGTGAAGCTTCTTAGAGAAAGGGGTGTATCCATAAGTATATCACCTATAGAAAGCGATACCCCTGAGGCACTCATAGGAGAGGCTTTAAGGATAGGTGCTTCGATAGTTACATGCGATCTAGCGTTAGCGAGTATAGCTGAAGCATTAAATGTGAGATGTATGTATACGCCTCCCTTCTCTAAGCTTAAACTCGAAGATTTCTTCAAAGGAGATGTTATGTCTGTCCATCTTAAAGAAGGCGTTCCGCCTAGACTTAAACGCGGTACACCAGGTAGATGGCGTTTCGAAACTATTAATGAGATAGTTCTAAGCAGGGAGGATTTAGAAGCGTTAGTTGAGAGTTTTATGGATAAGGTAAGAAGCGGAGAGGCATATCTAGAAGTCGATAGGGATGGATCTAAGATTTTTCAGATGGGACCTTATAGGATAGTAGTAGCCTATCCGCCGTTTAGCGATGGTTTAGAGATAACGGCTGTTAAACCTATAGTTAAACTCACACTCGAAGACTATAAGCTACCGTCGAAGCTTATAAGTAGGCTTGAATCCCAAGCCGAGGGGATACTCATAGCCGGAGCACCTGGTATGGGTAAATCTACCTTTGCTCAAGCCCTAGCAGAATATTACTTGAGTCTAGGAAAAATCGTTAAGACTATAGAGTCTCCTAGAGATTTACAGCTTCCAGATGCTATAACACAATATTCTAAAAACGTATCAGACCCTGATGAGATATATGACGTCCTCCTCCTCAGTAGACCTGACTACACGGTTTTTGATGAGATGAGAGGGACTAACGATTTCAAGCTATATGCCGATCTAAGGTTAGCGGGTGTTGGTATGATAGGGGTTGTACATGCTACCACACCTATAGATGCTATCCAGAGATTTGTAGGTAGGGTTGAGCTTGGTATGATACCGTCCATAGTCGATACAGTTATATTCCTAGAGAGCGGATTCGTCATGAAGGTATACTCTCTTGAAACCGTCGTGAAAATACCTCACGGTTTAAGGGATTCAGATCTAGCAAGACCCGTAGTTCAGGTAAGAGATTACCTCTCAGGCGAGGTCGAATACGAGATATATGTCTTTGGAGAGAGAACGTTCGTCGTACCTATTAAACGCAAGGGGGTATCAGAATCAGAAACATCCTCAGTCCTAGAGAACGTTCTGAATAGGTATGTAAATAGATATAGGATAGAGGTGCGAGGGGGAGAAGCTGTAGTGTATATCGATGAAGATGAGGTGGGTAAACTTACACGTAAATGTCTACGGAGATTGGAGAAAGCTGGTAAGCGAGCGGGTATTACGAATTTTAGGATCGAAGCTATGAGAGATTAGGTTTTAAGCATCTGAAGCCTTGAACACTTTCTATCCATTCAATTTTTTCAAATCCTGCTTCACGTAGCCTTCTAGCTATCCCTCCTACAAGTCTACGACCTTGAATCATACCGGGTTTACCAGTATAATGCAGGAGAAGACCACCTGGTTTAAGCAGTCTATAAAGTTCTTTGTAGAATTCTAAGCTATATAGTTCTCCAGCTAAACTAAATCTAGGGGGGTCGTGAAGTATTCTATGGAAGCTAGAGTCAGATAGCATCTTTACAAATTCATATGCATCCAAAAGTATCACTTCTATACCAGGATCTTCCAGAAGTCTACTCCAAGGATTGAGAGAGGCAGCTTTGAGAACCCATAAATCCTTTTCTACCGTATATACCTTAGCACCCATACGTCTACACCATATAGCTGTATAGCCTAAACCTGTACCTATGTCTAGGATCCGCATACCTCTCCGTACCATCAGGTTATATGCTTTAAGCTTCGCATCATTCCATGGGGATATACCAGATATCCTATGCATATGGATACCATCTATTTCCAAAGTGGGTGCAGAATCACACCTAAAGGATATAAGCTTGTAGAAATGTTCACCACCCCAAAATGCTATAGGCTTAAATACATTATCCTCTAGAAGGTATACTGCACGATGATCTTTAAGATCATTGATACTAGATAAATCTATACGCAAATCATCCACGTATAAATAGCTATCTGAAACCTTGCACTCAACCCAAGATAAACCCAAATCTAAAGTGATCTTGCATTCCCTCAAAGCCCTTCTTAGACCTTCAACGGTGAATACAGGTATTCTAAGCCATCTAAACCTATACTTAAACCTATTCAAACCTTCTATAGACAACCTTAATCATAGAGGTATAAGGGCGACACTATCTTATAGATAATTCCCGTTTAGAGGAATCCATAGTCTAGATCGGCTATGGACCCCTAAATCGATGCATATAATGTTGAGAGAGGTCGGAGGTAAGTCTAGTTTCAATCCAAACATTTTTATTTTACCTATAATTGTTTTGCTCTAAAATCTAGTGGAGAGGTGATGGTTGATCCTACCTAAGAGGTTCTTCATAACAAGCGGAAGAGCGTTAAGCGCTGTATCTAAACTTAATGCTTTCGATCAAGCATTGATGAACGCAGGTATAGCTCACTGTAATCTTGTTCCAGTTAGCTCGATTATACCTAAAGGTTCTGTGAAGATCGATTACTATAATATAGAGGCTGGAGCTATAACATTCGTAGTTATGGCTCATATCGAGGGGGATCCTGGGGATTTGCTAGGAGCCGGTATAGCATGGGGATTTATAGAGGGGGATGATTACGGTTTAGTAGCTGAAGCACACGGCAACATAGATGAGGATCAGCTAAAAGCGATTCTTCAATCTAGATTGAACGAGATGTCTAGAGTTAGAGGTGTTACCCTAAGGGATATAGGCTATAGGATAGAAGTTATGAGAGTACCTGAAGGTCTATACGGCTCTACGGTAGCAGCTCTCGTATTCGTACCTGAATACTTTTAGTTATCGATATTTAACTACGTATACGTTTATATGCTCCTCCCCTATTACAACCTTGTATCCTGCCTCTATAAGTGCTTCCATCGATAATCTAAGCCATGAACCGAATGATCCAGGTGAAACGTTATCCGGATCCATCGATGATAGATCTCTATAGCCTAGAATACTAGCGGTTTTCATAAGTATATTCTTCGAAGCCCAGTAATCTAACGCTACGGGATCTAAGCTAGCTGCTATTACCCCCACCTTGACAGCTGAATTGTAAGATGTTCTAGGACCGCTCCTTGGGTGTGGATTAATCCATATAGCATCAAGGATGTTTAAAGTTGGGAATCTAGTTTCAGCCATAAGTGTACCCATACCACCAGATCCTACGGATATATGCGGATTATGCTGTGTAAGCTTATCTGATGGGATTCCCATATAATGCTTCACACATGCGGTAACTCCATAGATAGAGTGGGTTTTAAGAACAGGCATATTTATAAGCTTGAGTTTATCGCTACGATAGGTCTTGGATTCTGGATCCCATACTCCGTATTTTAAGCTTACATATGTACCAAATTTCGTCTTGAATTTAGGATAGGAGACTATTATGCCAGTTTTAGGATCCGGGTTATCGTATAATACGTATCCATCATTCATATCGTCTTCGCTATACTCTCGAACTCTCTGAAGGGTTATAGAATCCCATAGATAAGTTGAAACCCTATATCTGCCGGAGAATATATCTACAACCTTCTGTGCAGATTGGGATCTATCTTCAGCGTTATTACGATCCCAGTTTAAACTACCTCCAGTACCATACGGTCCATACTGAGCTTGGCCATTATCTGCTACGACTATCTCGCCGATAAATCCATCTGGATGGTTTACTATAGCTTCTATCACAGCTTTCAACAGATCCGTATTTGTCCCACCTCTTTCATCCCATTGCGAATTAACCTTTATTATGATGATATCATCACGAGCTATTAACCCATCGGGTCCTTTAAGCTCACCTATCGTATCTGATTTGTAGAATTTAACCCCGTATACGGACATAAGCTCGATAAGCCTACGAAAACCGCCATCATAACCGTTAGTACCCGAGACGACGAATATATCCGATGACGGGAGTTTAGACGCTAACTTTCCCTCTATACTCAACGTCACCGATACTTCACGACTACCTCCCAAGATCAGCCAGGCTATGATGGACCCTACCAAGATCATACATACTGAAGCGATTGTTAAAACTCTCTTACGCTTGAGGAATTCTGCTATGGAAGATAGGCTTAGATAATGATTTAGGCATAGGAGCGGAGCGATGTATAACGCGAACCATATCTGAACGTTTGCTAAAGCTACCTTTTGACAAGGGTAAACTATTCTTGAAGGTTTAGTACCGCTCCTAACGAGAAGCCATATCAAGCTTAGAAGGCCTATGAAGAAGAATCTACTTTTATCTATATGTTCCATCCTATCTTTACATGCATGTTTCATCCCGTAATGTAGATATGACGACTCGAAGCTTAAATATTTCTAGATAGCAAGCTACGCGGAGGTATCGATACCATAACTGGGTCGACTAGAGTTTAAGCTAAAGTATTTATGCAGATCGATATCGAATACAGTTGAAGGGGGAGTTGATATGCAAAGGATTAGAGTTACTCTATGGAACGAATATATCCACGAGAGGATGGATCCCGAGATAGCTAAGATATATCCTAGAGGTATACATGAAGCGATAGCAGAGTATCTTAGGGAGAAGGGAGATTTAGAGGTTAGTACAGCTACCTTCGATGAGCCTGAGCATGGATTAACAGAGGATAAGCTTAGATCGACAGATGTACTTGTATGGTGGGGTCATTTAGCCCATGATAAGGTTGGCGATGAAGTAGTCGAAAGGATATATCGTAGGATAGTATTCGAGGGGATGGGGCTCATAGTCCTCCATTCAGCGCATCTTTCCAAGATATTCAGACGCCTTATGGGTACTACCTGTCGTTTGAAATGGAGGGAAGCTGGGGAGCTTGAAAGGATATGGGTTGTATCCCCTGGACATCCGATAGCGGATGGGTTAGATGAGTATTTCGAGATAGAACATAGCGAAATGTATGGTGAACCATTCGATATACCTCCTCCAGATCAACTTGTATTCATAAGCTGGTTTAAAGGCGGTGAAGTTTTCCGAAGCGGATGCTGCTTCTACCGAGGTATGGGTAAGATATTCTACTTCAGCCCAGGCCACGAAACCTATCCGATATACTACGATCCCAATGTGAGGAGGGTGATATACAACGCTATATTATGGGCTAAACCTGTTAAGAGAGCGACTCCAGTATTCGGTAGAGTGGAGCCTTTAGAGAAAATCTAGGTTTCATCCAATTCAATCCTATAACCGGTGAAGTTTCCATTCCCGTAGAAGGTTTGATTATATATTTTCCTATCAAATCTATACCTAGGTTTAGCTCCATCTTTCTGTGTATAGATCGTTAAATACTTTTCATCCCATACGATAACCTCCTCCCTAGCATCACCACAGATATCATATACGAAAACTTTAGGCCCCCATATACTACCTATATGTGGATCTGGAAACTCGACGACCATATTACCATAGCAATCGTATAGTCCTTTAGGAGATGCTAAGAGTTCGGATCCATCACCAACCCAATTCACAGGTATCCACCCATACACTCCACCGAATATAGCGTAAACTATATCTCCATCTAGATTGAATATGAATTGATTTAACCCACCCCAGAACGTATGCCCGCATATAAGTTGTTCTCCTCCAGCGCCTATATATCCTAGCGAGAGTACTTGAGCATGACCTAGATAGTACTCCTTTATAGGTTCACCTGTCTCGGCATCTAGGAAGTGGAATCCTCCACTCTGATAGGCTAAAGCTAGTATAAGCCTACCCTTACGCCTATATATTACAGCACTATCACAGTGATCATATATATCTATATGCCATATAGGGGTACCGTCGTGATCGATGAGGGCATCTCCTACGAATACTTCTGTTCTTTTATCACCATCGATATCATAGACCAAGGGGGAGTGTATAAGCTTACCGTTGTAATGCCATAGCATCTCTAATCTATCCGTGTAAGCCCATATATTGTTGTATCGATCTTTAAGGAGGAAATCCCTATCGTTATCTAAACCTCTTAGATTGCATATAGTTATACAATCTCCGTTAATCCTACCGAAGAGTGTTTCAGGCCCCTCTACATATCCTCCACCAGCATACGATTCAGGAGTATCTGCCGCACGTATCACATTCCCTGTCGATCCGTCGAGTACTAGTATCCTAAAGTTCATACAACATATAACTTCGCATCTACCATCACCATCGAGATCATATACGGAGACAGGTAAATCTGACGTAACCTCAAAGTTATCGATCGACGGAGAACCTACCTGCCATAGAATCCTACCGTCTAGATCTATAGCGGTTAAGCATGTTATATGCTTATATATATCGCCTGGACCTATCTTCTCGTTCTGAGCGAATAGGAATTCGATCCGACCATCCCCATTGAGATCGCCTATCCTCAGAAATTTAGCGGCATAGCTACCGAGGGGGATCCTCCTATATATGATGGCTCTAGGAGCAACTGTAAGGAGGGGTGGATGATGGACGGATTCTATTTCAATAGGAATCCCACGTCTAAGCTTAAGATATCTCACGTAACTCTCCCCTTCACCCCTACCCTCCAAAACTATAGATAAATATCTTCCGTTTTTAGGTATCTGAAAGAAGCTTATCCTACGCTTTAGATCTTTAGACCCGGTGAGCCTTATATCCCCACACCTCCATAGACCTAGATCCGTACGTATGAAAGGTTCACCAGAATCCCCGAAGACCCATCTATCAAAGACGATCCTTACAGGATTCCTATTCTCATCCAAAACCTCTACTCTAGTCGATAAGAAATCCAGCTCACCCGTTCTACCGCAAAACCTAGTTTTCATCAGTTTGCATGAAGCTTCAACTTCGAAGGTAAAATACTCTCCCTCAGAGACCCTGATTAGAGGCTTATACTCAAGCTTCCATCCACCTTCACTACAGACAATCCTTACACCGCCATT
Source organism: uncultured Candidatus Bathyarchaeia archaeon (assembly GCA_964491605.1). Taxonomy (GTDB): domain Archaea; phylum Thermoproteota; class CALKCG01; order B24; family DRYS01; genus DRYS01. Next base: position 18,943 of record CAZBGY010000011.1, on the reverse strand, counting down.
CGGATCTAAGATGAAGGAGCTACCTCCAATCCTATCGGAAGACGCAAACCAGTTATAGAAGCCTTTACTAAAATCGAGGTTTTCGATGCTGCTAATAGAGTCTATTATAGGTCTAGACGGGAGACTCATAGTTAATCTAAACGGTATGATATGGATCTTAGAAGATTTAAGGCTAACCAACCATGACCACATTCAATTATAGAGGAATCCAACGCGACAGGGATGCGGATGTACTTTACGTATCGTAAGGTGCATACATTACAATACGATAGAGTAGGCAAATTTACCTTGTGATGTTCTTAAAAGATAACGAAACTTTTAATATGAGAAAATTGTAATATTCATTAGAATTCATATTGGAGATTTAGGAATTTTGAGGATTAGGTACTCATACTAACATAAGCTGAAACCATAATGTAACGCTCTATCGTTGCCGAAAACGAGCAGAAGAAGAGCGTACTAAACGATATAAAGTATGGAAACGGATATATCCCCCCTATTCTAATTACTGTATCTAAAGATGGTTAGAGTGAAGGATCTAGAGTTTAGTGTTAAAGAGTTTTCAGGCGCATTGGGAGATTTCGGACCTATAAACCCATTCATAGTAAGTTACATCGCGATATTAGGGTTAAACCCTGTAGGTGTGTTCTTAGCGATGGGGGTCGTAAATATAGCGTTAGGTTTCATATATAGGTTGCCGCTACCTGTCGAGCCGAAGAAAGCTATAGCTACAGCGGCTATAGCTGAAAGATGGAGACCTCAACAGGTATATCTAGCTGGCTTTGTCACAGGTATTGTATGGCTTATCCTAAGCCTTTCAGGTATAGTAAACATCTTAGCTAGCTTAACACCTATAACTGTTATACGTGGTATACAATTCGGACTAGCCATAATCCTCTTAAGAGAAGCTGTAGATTTTATGTTATCAAATTTACCGTTAGCCTTGATATGTATAGCTTTGATAGCCTTACTCTCCTACAAGTTTGAGGTCATCCCATCGGCTTTGGCTGTCTTTTCCCTAGGTTTAATCATAGCGCTACTATCCTCTAGCGATTTGAGATCTATTACTATAGGGTTAAGCGCTCCAGATATCTACCTACCATCTATATCAGATTTTACGTATAGGCTTGCTACGGTAGCTTTTTCGCAGATAATACTAACGTTCTCGAATGCTATCTTGGCTACATGCTTAGCAGTAAATGAAAGGTTTCCTAAAAGGAGGTTGAGGGAGGAGAAGTTAGCATTAAATATGGGTGCGCTGAATATCTTCTCTTCGATCGTAGGAGGAGTCCCTATGTGTCATGGATCTGGGGGATTCGCATCGCAATACTTCTTCGGAGCTAGAACTGGAGGATCCATGATTATGGAGGGGGTATTCGAGGTCGTTTTAGCGTTGATGCTAGCAGATCCGATGGTGAAAATCTTCAGAAACTTCCCATCTGCCGTCGTAGGCGCTATGCTATTCTTCGCATGCATAGAGCTATGCAAGCCTCTGCTGAATCTAGCTAAATCCGATAGATTAGGGCTGATACTGGTAATAGTCATAGGAGTAGTATCATCGATATGGGATTTAGCCTTAGGCTATATGGTCGGCCTAGCTATATTTTACCTATCTAGGTATATAGCCTCTAGGTTAAAATAGATGTTGTAAATCTCTTAATCCTTACGATACCAACACTAATCTTATACTCTGTATGATAAAACCGTTATAGGTTGTATGCAAGATCTCGTAGATAAGATATTGAAGCTCAAAAGAACGTTTTGACTTCTACCTATAAACAATATCAACATCCAGAGATACAGGATATAGCCGACTACGTGAATGATAGCATAGGTTTAAGCCGTAGAGTTATACTCAAAGGAGAGTGTAAGGTTATAGAATACCGTTATAAGCGGAAATATCTCATAACTTACATGCTAATCACTGAAGTTGCTGTAGGGTTATAAGGAAAGTTATCTGGGAATATCTATAGATACTATGTTGAAACTTTAGATCTTCACCATCTTGTTCTAGCCGTATTATAGCTTGTAGCTAGGAGAAGTGAGAAGAATATTACACCTGAGGAGTCTACGATGAAAGCTTCTCGAATACGGCACCTATAGATGAGAATATTACTGTAAATAGTATGACCGATATTGCTAGGCCATATATCTCACTGCTATTAAGTACATTGTAGTGGAATGCTAAGCTTGCCATAGATGCTGCGGCTAATCCTCTACCCATCATGATCGTTAATGTCCATGTTTTAAGCTTAATGATCAACGGTGCTTTCAGTAACGATATCTTAACCGCAAGATATCTTGCAACTACAAGGATCATGGATATAGCTAACCCTGTTATTATAACGCCTATATCATCGAATACGGAAATTACGCCTATAGAGACGAATAGAAATGTCCTCATAAGAAATGATATCTGAGATTGAAACGTTTTGATATCCATGCTAATAGCATTATGTTCAGGGCGAGGCCGTAACGAACCTATATTTCTTAGAGCTAAACCGAAGGAGAGCGAAGCTATCGGGCCGCTTCCACCCAGAATCTCAGATAGCCCGTATAGCAGTAAGGCTACCGATAACGTTAGAATATCTCTATACACCTCTCTATATATCACTTCTAGTATCTTAGACCATATCAAGCCTGCGGTAATACCTAAAAGACAGCCGATGGAGAAGTATGATAAAGTCTCCCTAGCTAAAGCCCATACAATCGATCCATCAACGAAGCTTAGAGGCATCTTCATAAGGGTTAAGCCTACGACTACGACGAATACATCTGTCAGTATGGATTCAAGGGTTAAGATGGAGGTTACTCTGCTATCTAGGGTAGATAGCCTAGTCACCATCGGAATCGTTACGGCTGAACTTGTACCGCCGACTATTACTCCGAGTAGTACTCCGCTATGGATATTCCAACCTAGGATTAAGGTAGAGAACCCGGCTACCGAGATTATAGATAATGCGAAGCCGGATAGAGCTAGGACAACAGCTCTTGATGCACCTGAAATTATGGATTTTAGATCGAAGCTCAATCCTCCGTCGAAGAGTATTGCAGCGATAGCTAAGGTTGATAGGAACCGCATAAACCCTCGAATATATTCTGGGTCTATCAGCCTTAGCATCGGACCAGTCAATATGCCTAAGCCTATCAATATTAGTAGATCGGGTATACCGATCTTCTTGAACGCTAGATCTGCTATAAACCCCATTATGAGGAATAATCCTAGAAGCGAAAATAGGGTGGGTATATCCGTAGCTGTCAAATCTTATAGCACACCTTAAATAGCTTATAGAATTATCGATAGGATAAAGGTTATATGAACCTTAAGGTGTGAATGGGGTAGATACCCCTAGCTAAACTTATGCAAACAGATTTTAACGGTAGATAATCTTACGATCGGAAGTTTAGTTAAGCTTTTAAATGGATCGCGTCTATCTACGGTTTCAGTATGATCTTTATAGCGTCATACTCATCTTTATGAAGAGCTACATGGAATGCTTCTTCGACCTCATCCAGCTTGAATATATGAGTTATGAACGGTTTAACCTGTATTCTACCTGAGGAGAGCAAGTTAACCGCTGTAGTGTATTCATGATATAGATTATTGGATGAAGACGTTACGATCCTCTCACCGCTTAGATCTAGAAGATTCAGCTTAAGATCTATACGATTTAACGCTACGAGAATCAATCTACCTCCTCTAGCGAGAGATCTTAAACAGCGAGTAACCGTAGATTCTGAGCATACAGTATCAAAGATAGCATCCACCCCTATACCATTAGTCTCCTTTAGAAGATTATCGTCGATATCCACCCTAGAGACGTCTATAACAGAGTCGGCGCCTAAATTTTCAGCTATCTCTAAAGGTTTACTTCTAACATCTAAAGCTATAATCTTAGATGCCCCCATAACCCTAGCTACTTGTAGGATCATAAGCCCTATAGGTCCAACCCCTAGAACCGCGACGGTATCACCAGGATTGATCCTAGCTCTATAGACTGCATGCACCGCTACGGCTAGGCCATCCAGCTGAGTGGCTTCTTCAAAGCTTACGTTATCCGGTATAGGATGAGCTTTATCATACCATAAAGCCATATACTCGGCGTATCCTCCAGGTGTATATTCTACATTTTTCCACCGTCCATCATGACCTATGTGGAGCATATCACTGCAAAGGTTATGGAGACCTTTTAAGCAGTAGTAACATTTACCGCAGGATTTAAAGGCTATAACTCCAACCCTAGATCCGATCATATCCTCGAATTCCGATGAACCTCCATCCACTACAAGACCTGAAACCTCATGCCCTAGTATAGTATTCGGGGGTACAGGCTCTTCTACGCCTAGAGTGTGTAGCGACCATGGATTCTCGCCCATAAAGTATCTCACATCGCTACCGCATATACCGCACGCAACTACCTTCAATAAGATTTCATCGATCCTAGGTTTAGGCGTAGGTATAACTTTCAGTTTCATCGTGAACGGAGCTTCGAGGATTGCAGCTTTCATATAATCTGGAATCGTGTATTTGGGCATCGTAAGCCACCGAGCATATCTTTCGATAACCTGCAGCAATATTAATATATCTGGGGTTGACTAGGCTTGATTTGGGGGTGTTACGGCTTGGAGGTTTTCAACGTGATTAAGAATCGTAGGACTATAAGGAGGTATAAGGTAGGTGTTGAGGTTGAGGAGGATAAGATTTTAAGGATGATGGAAGCTGGTAGGCTTGCACCTTCAGCCGGTAATAGGCAGCCTTGGAGCTTCATAATAGTCAAGGATAAGGATGTAAAGAGGAAACTTGTAGATGCGTGCAGAGGTCAGAGCTTTGTCGCTGACGCTTCGTTCATAGTGGTGGTACTCGGCGATCCAAATGCTTCTAGATGGTATAAGCAGGATCCCTTCATAGCCGCTAGCTTCATGACTCTCGAAGCTTATGAGGAAGGACTGGGTGTATGTTGGGTAGGGGCTTTCGATGAAGATAAAGTTAAGGAGATACTCGGTATACCTAAGGAGCTATCCGTTGTCATATTACTAACCGTAGGGGTACCGGATGAAAGCCCACCGCAGAGGCCTAGAAAACCTTTAGAAGAGTTATTCTATATGGATAAGTACGGGGTTAGATATATACCTAAACAGTGATTAGCCTACCCTTTTAAATCGGATGTAGATAGTTTCCCCTCCCTATTTTTCCTCATACGATGTTTAACTTTAATCCTTAAGAGTCAGAATACATTTCTAGGTAATATGTCAGGTTGGAAGCTAGCCATCTGAGGGTATCGATGATAGAATGTAGGTATGCGCTTGTTAGTAGTAAGCTTCCAGATCTGGATTATGCTTTAAACCCTTATGTAGGATGCGAGCATGGATGCGTATATTGTTACGGTAGATCTATGCTTAAGAGTAGAGTTGAAGCTTTATCGTGGGGTAGGTTTGTTAAAGTTAAGCGTAACATCCATAGGGTTTTAGCTAAGGAGATCGGATCTAGTAAATTCAGTGGAGTTGTCGGGGTTAGCACGGTTACGGATCCATACCAGCCGTTGGAGGCTAGGTATATGCTAACTAGGCGGTGTCTAGAGATTCTATCTGAAGCGGGTAAGCTTCACATATCGATACAGACGAAATCCGATCTTATAATTAGGGATCTAGATTTATTAAAGCCTGGTATGTTCGATGTAGGGGTAACCGTAACTACTATGGATGAAGATATCGCTAAACTGATAGAGCCTAAAGCTCCACCACCTTCTAGAAGAGTTTACGCTTTGGAGGAGGTTTCCAACCTAGGTGTGGAGACATGGATATTCTTAGGACCTATAATACCCTATGTGAATGATAGCTACGATAGCATCGAATTAGTGGTAGATAATGCTAGACGTATAGGATGCGAGATCGTATACGATAAACTCAACTTGAGGAGATGGGTTTTAGACTCTGTGAGGAGTAGGCTGGAGGGCTATGGGGATTACCCGGTTGATAAGCTTATCTCGTTAACTAAGAGGGATAGCGAGTGGTGGATAGAGGTGAGGAGACGTATAGAGGGGATATGCCGTGAGAAGGGTGTTAGATGTAGCTCTGCATATCCTTAGCTATCTGATCTATATTCCATCAGGGATAGGATTGTTCTAATAGCGTCTATACCAGATATAACCCCTATAAGTTTCGCATTATCTAAACTCGAAACTACATATACGTGATCGATATCCTTCTCGCACATCCTTTTAACGACGTCTAGAAACCTTTCATCTGGGGTAGCTATCGTGGGAACCCTTAAGCTCACGCTGGATAGATCCAATTCTCGCTTATACTCGGATATCGATATCAAATCTTCGATCCTTACGTAGCCTATCAGTCTAGACCCCCTATCAACCACCGGGTATACTCTAAAGTTGAAGTTTTTAGTAAACCTTAAAGCTTCCTCGACTGTAATATCCTCCGTCAGGTATATCGGGTTCTTCGTCATAACCTCTTCGACTTTAACGTCGAATAATCTAGCAGACGTATTCTCAGCTACTATATGGTATAACTCTTCTAAAGCTTTCTCCTCCTCAGCCATCTTCCTAGGCGGCTGAATATCTCCGTATAAAGATTTCATACCGGATACCATGTAACTTATCGAAGCCGATATGGTAGCAGGTATAATCGATTGCGGACCGCATGTCTCAGCTACGAACGCTACACTAGCTAGTAGAGTTTTATTCGATGCAGCCATAAGAGCAGCCATACCCGATACGGATAGGAGATAGGAGTCGCATAAGCCTCTAGGGATCACTAGATATAGCACATTACCAAGGAGCGCGCCTACGACTATCGATGGTATGAAGAGCCCTCCGCTTCCACCGAAGTTTAAAGTTATGGATGTAGCTATAATCTTAGCTAGTATGATGAGAGAAGCATACGGGATCGATGTGAACGCTCCAGATAAAGCTCTACTTACGATATCGTATCCAATACCCATAGCTTCAGGTGTTACAAGCCATATAATCGATAGTATAGCCCCGCCTAGTAAGGGTAGAACAATACCCTTCCGATTCTTCGAAATCCTCTTAGCGATAGATCCTATACGTATGAATATCTCTATAAATACCACAGCTATCAATCCTGAAGCTAAACCTTCCACCAGAGGTATCGCTAGAGACCATGGCGTTATAGGATATACCACCTGCTGCTTGAATTCTATTATAGACTCCCATCCTAGGATCGAAGATGCTACCATGTACGCCGGTATAGATGAGCAGAGAGCTGGTATAAAGAGATCCTTCTCTATATCGCGTTTATAGGGTATCTCTAAAGCGAAAAGTATAGCCGTAAGCGGGGCTTTAAATACAGCACTTAAACCCGCTGCACTACCTGCAAGCATCAATCTACGTATAATGTACGGCTTCATACCCAGCTTATCCGCTACCCATGAAGCTAAACCTCCACCTAAGAGTAGGCTTGGACCTTCTAAACCCGCACTCCCACCCAAACCTATGGTTACGGATGAAGCCATACTCTTAGATACTATATCCCTAATACTTATGAAGCCGGATTTAATATGGTAGGCTTCCAGAACTTTATGGGTACCACAACCGGTTCTTTTATCCTTCGAAAAACTATGGACTATAGCGTATGCCGTAGGGATACCTATAACGGGTAGTAGTACATATACTGGAAGCCATTGCATCAGAAGCCTAGAAGTACTAGATATGATATGGAATATCAGAATGAATGCTGATATAGCTAAGCCTATACCTGCTCCGAGTATAGATGAAAATATAGCTAGTTCTAGGGATTCCTTCTCATCAACGTATCTAGCTAGTTTACCAGAGAGCTTATATCCTAAACGACTCTGAAGTAGACTGAATCTCAATGGGTATATCTACCTCAGGAGGTATGGGATACGTAAACACCAAGATAAGTTTTAGGATCTAGCGGAAGTATGGGTTTCCATACCTATCTCTATAGGTTATACGATCTATAGGTATCCTAGGTGTCGGTTTAGGCTGTCTCCTAGGATATCCTACCGGTATTATCGCTATAGGTTTAACATGATCCGGTACCGAGAGCGTACGTTTAACCCTATCATCATCGAAAGCTCCTATCCAGCATGTACCTAAACCTAAAGCGTATGCGGCTAACAGCAGATTCTCTACAGCAGCTGCTGCATCCAGTATAGCGTATAGACTCTTACCCCTCTCACCGTACCTTTGAGCAGATCTTTCAAGGTTTGCGCATACGATTATGACTACTGGCGCTTCCGCTATGAAATATTGACCCCAGGAGGCTTCGGCTAATCGAAGCTTCACATCGCTATCCTTAACTACGATGAAATCTCTAGCCTGCATATTACCGGCTGAGGGGGCCCATTGAGCTGCCTCTAATAGTCGGTTAATAACGTCCTCTGGAATAGGGTCTGATTTGAACGTTCTAACGCTACGTCTACCGGTTATAGCTTGAAATACATCTATAGACATGAAGCTTAGTTCACCACGATATGATCATGTAATGGATACCTAAATAAATGCTTACCCCTATATTATCCACCGGTCGTCGAGCCATTCGATTTCATCGACGTTCGGTGATAATATGGAATCTATCATCGCTGTTTCGATAGCTAGCACCGTATGCTCAGCATCGGCTTTAACTGTATACTTTTCACCTTGATCGATCTGGATCTCCCTACCATCGACATCTACCTTAACCTTACCGAAAACCACATAGATCGTTTCATCGGCTGGATGTCTATGTAATGGTATCCTATACCCCTCTTTAACCAGTATCTTTTTATAAATATATGATGGATTCGATTCGATAAGCTTCTCGTAGCCCCATGGTTTATCCTCCCTGTATGCAAATTCCTTACGGACCTCTTCCAGATCTTTAATCGTATCTATAGACTTCCAAAATGTATCGTATGGCTCCATATAGTATCCTAGTAAACCTGATCTAGCTAGCTTCGGGAATACATCTCTTTCAAGATCCGATGGAGCCTTAGGTTTACCGATAAACCCTAATAGATCGAAGCCCTCGTTCACGATGTAGAAGCCACCGTTTATATAGTATGGTAGCTGAGGCTTCTCTACGAATCCTATGATTTTATCCCCGCTAAGCTCCACTATACCGTATGGACTCCTCATAGTAACTATGAACATCATAGTAGGATATCTAGCGGATGAGGAGATCATCTTCCTCATATTCAGATCGGTTACTATATCCCCGTTTGATACGAGTATATTGCATCTAGGTTTAAACCTCTCTAGAGCGGTAGCTACAGCACCCCATGTACCTATAGGATCCTCCTCTACGGAGTATTCTATACGTACATCGTTCCATCTATCGCCGTATCTATCCTCTATCTTCTCATGGAGATACCCCACTAAGAGTATAACACGATTTATACCAGCATACTTCATATCTAGTATCTGTTTATCGAGTATGGTGTATCCATTCTTTATCTCTATCAACGGTTTAGGGGTGGAGTCTGTTAGCGGTCTAAGCCTTCTCCCCAGACCCCCGCATAGTATCATCCCTATCGTTTCTCGAGGAGTAGGATGCATCAATCTTCGACCCCCCTATGTAAGCGTAGCTCTAGATCGCGATGAGAAGCTACAGACCAAAACCTACCGAGGATCCTCTCTAACCCGTTAGGCTTCCTTTCCTCAAGCCATAGATCTGCATAGATACTAGATAGACTGATATAATCTGAGATAGAATCGTATCCATCGATCTTCTTCAAACCTACTTCGATACATCTCCTTAAGAAGTCTAGATCTCTAGGCAGGCTAAGACCCGATATAGTCTTAAAGGTAGATCTCCAATATTCGTATACGTTCTCCTTACCCTTAAGCTTAGATCTAGGCTGGAATAAAGTAGGTTTCAGGTATTCAGCTACCTCCATCTTACCTAGGGATCTCCTAACATCGACTATACTCCTATGCTCGCCCATTAAGGCGGACCATTTATCCTCCCATCTACCTTCACCTTCACCATACTCTATAGCTGCTAGTATGAGGGGTTCTATGAACGAGAATAAGCATTCCTCTCCGTCATCACCCCACGCCGTTATCATGAATCCATCTACACCCTCTTCTCTCGCCGCATCGAGGAAGTTCCTAAGATTGGTTAGAGCTATATCGAAATCTGGGTAATACCTATTCCAGTTAGCTAACCCAGGACAGACGAACTGCTTCAACCCCCTCTCTGAGAAAAGCCTTATCTTACGTTTAAAATACTCCTTAGATTCCGAACGGTAATCCCAGTTAGCTACGATAACAGATTTCCATAGATCGGATTCCATAAGCTCCCTCCATATAGATGCCTCTCTCTCCCTTAAATACATACCAGATATCATATCACCCCATAGCACAGGTATCTTCCCCCTACGTCTAACTCTATCCACTACCTCTCTGTAGAATTCTAAGTATAGCTTCGGGCCTTCAAACCTCCCGGTGGCATCTAGGCTTCTACCTCTACCTAGAGCCCACGTCTCATCACCGCCTACATGTATATAGTTAGATTTAGTCTGATCCAATGCATCTTCGAGTAAAGTCATAGCGAAAACTCTAGCTTCTTCGTTCGAGATATCTAGGCATCCCTCCTCCGGTCTATGCCATTCACTGAATCTTCTGAAGCCCGGTAGCGTTAGTATATTCTCCATATGCCCTAGAATCTCTAGCGAGGGGAAGACATCTATCCCTAATTGCGATCCATACGATACAATCCTAGACCATTCATCGCATGTAAGTCTACCTCTATCTACACCTATCTCCGGATACGATTTCCATGGGAATAGATCCTCCACATATACGGCTAGATAATTATATTTGAATAGGAATAGTAGCCTTAGAAGCTTCTCAAAGTATTCAAGCTTAGGTACGCCTCCTCTAGCTATATCTAAATGGAAACATCTGAAACTGAAATCGAACTCCTCCTCTATAGATACTTCGGGTAAGTATCCCGGCTTCAACCTTGCTAATTGTATTACCGTAGCGTAGTATACTTTCCTATCACCCCATACCTCTACACGGTTCTTCTCCACATTTAGACCTATACCTTCACCTTCAACTTCTTCTATAAACCATCTGCCTCTAGGTACCTTAAACTCTCTAGACAGGAATTCAGGTAGGTTATCGAAGCCATCGAATTCAAACCATCTACCCGTGAACTTCAGAGTTTTAGGTTGGGGGACTATCTCCACTTGCATCGATGAGGAAATTAGCATGCAACCTATATAAGATTGATCCTTCGGAACACAAACGAAACAACTATGCATAGAATCTACTTCAAACTAGGTAGATTTCTTAAAACCTTCTCCACAGCATATACGTATTCGTCGAGTAGATCTGTACTCACCCTACGATGCAGTACTGGTAGACATACGGTGCGACGACATATCCTTTCAGATTCAGGACATATACCTTTCTCGTATACAATCTTACGGCTTACGTAAGGCGCATCGAACGGATATCCCTTAGCCCATACATTCCTCTCCTCGTATATAGGATTCCAGTATACTGGGAAGTATCCGCGCATATCTGTCGCGTAGAGGCCTTCAGCTCTTAAAGCTTCCATAAATCGACTTCTCGGCACCATAGTTTTATCTGCATGATATTGGCATATATATCCATACCATAGACGTTCAGTTCCAGGTTCTTCATAGGGAGGTTCAAATACGCCTTCCAACTCCTCTCCGATCTCTAAGAGAGCCCTAGTTATATACATCATGTTGCTTCTCCTGATGGAGTTCCATTCATCTAGATGGCGAAGTTGTATGGAAGCTATAGCTGCAGCCAGCGGATGTATACGATACTTGAATCCGAAGCATGAAGGAGCCATATCTGTATCGATCCGATGGTATCTACGATACTTCTCCATCTTAAGCTTAGGTATACGTTCATAATGTCCTAGGAGGCATGCTCTCTCATAATACTCCTCGTTACTGGTTATCAATATCCCACCTTCTATACCAGTCATAAGCTTACTAGCTTGCAAGCTGAAGCAGCCTATATCGCCTATAGTGCCTACCTTCTTACCTCTATATCTAGCACCGTGAGCATGGGAGCAATCTTCTATCACGGCTATACCGTGATCTTCTGCGATCGATAGGATTTCATCCATAGACGCTACTGCGCCGAATAGATGTACGACTACTATAGCTTTCGTCCGATCGGAAATCTTACGCTTAACATCTTCAGGATCTATACATCCAGATTTAGGATCTACATCGCAGAAGACAGGGATAGCGTGTAGAGCTAGGATCGGAGCTACCTGTAGATGCCATGTATAAGCTGGCGTTATAACCTCGTCTCCAGGTTCTACGCCTACGGCGAAGTATGCTGAATGAAGAGCTGAAGTCCCGTTATTATGAGCTAAAGCAAATCTAACGTTATGGTAGGCTGCGAACTCATGTTCGAACCGTTCGATAGGCGAATATACATCTCCGCTATCCAGTACTTCGCATACAGCCCTCTTCTCCTCATCCGTGAATACGGGCCATCGAGAAGCATAGGCTAACTCATCGATTCTAGTTAAAGCCTTCTCGCCACCTAGCAGAGCTAACCGTTCAGTCATATCCAATGATTATACTACCCCGATATCTAGATAAAACTAGTTATTAAGCAATCTGAGTTGTAGGCGCCGGGGAGGGGATTTGAACCCCTGATCCCCCATGGGGGGAACCGGATCTCGAGTCCGGCGCCTTACCGGGCTAGGCTACCCCGGCTACATAGTTGATTCGGATAGATTCTTAGGGGGTCATTTAAGTTTTGCTTAGACCGAGGTACGGCGAATTCTTCGATTACCTTCGAAGCTGGTATATGGAGGATTATAGCGAAAAGGTGATCTTAGATTTCATCTCATACATCCGAGTTGAGTTGAGAGGGTTAACTACAAGGGGGGTAGTCGAGTATGTTAGGCGTTCCGCTGAGCTTGCTTCAGCTCTGGAGGTTAGCGGTTGGCCTAAGCCTGGCAATGTTCATAGATTTAGGGATCGTAGCGATGTTCGTTTCGAACATTTCATAGCTGGATCGATCGCTTTAGGGAGATCGATCGGAGTCGCTGCTTTGAAAGGTGTTATGGTGGCGAAGGGTAGGCTACATCTATCGAAGTTAGGTGTTGGGAGGCTTATCAGAAGAGCTGTCATAGATGTTATATCATCGCATTATGGTGGGAATACGCATCTAGGTGTATGCCTATTGTTTATTCCTCTTTCGATAGCGGCTGCTAAAACGTATATCGAGGAGGGGGGATTCGGGGTTGAAAGTTTAAGGAGGAATATCGATGATATTATGCGTTCGACAACTCCGATTGATGCTGTAGAGGTTTATAGAGCTATAGCTATGGCTAGCCCTCCTCATAGGATGGGGAGAGCTGGTTATGGGAGAGCTCCGGATGTGTATGATAAGGATGCTGGTAGGAGGATCCTTAGGGATGGTATAACCCTCTACGATGTTATGTCCGAATCGTCATTCTACGATAGTATCGCTAGGGAGCTCGTAACCGGTATGGAGATATCTTTCGAAGTAGGATTTAGGGAGTTGATCGAAACCTTCGAATCGACGAGAGATATAAATACTGCTACCGTCCATACGTTCCTGAGGATACTCTCCATGTTTCCAGATACCTTTATCGCCAGGAGTGTTGGAGTTAAAATTGAAGATGATATAAGGAAGGCTGTAGAGGTGGGTATCGTGGAGACTTTATGGATATCGATGGAGGCTGGGAGGATACTGGATATGGGCGGTTTGACTACTGAGGAGGGAAGGGAGGCTTTATGGAAGTTCGATGAAAAGCTACATAGTCTTGGTAGGGAGTATAATCCAGGTACAACCGCGGATTTAACTGCTTCATCTCTGATGATAGCTTTATTGAACGGTTTGAAATTCTAGATGGCGGGTGAGGTGAGCTGGTAGAAGCTCGTGAGGGGGATTTCCTCGAAACTATCGAGGGCTTGATATTCGATGTTAAGGGCCTCATCCATCCACCGGATAGGGTTATAGCGTATCTAAGGTATTTTGAGGATTCAGCTGGGGATAGGGTAAGGTTCGGTAAGAGGTATGCTAAGGTTTATTCTTTAAGCGATAGGGATAGGATTCTCGGGGAGAGGTATCCGCACTACATCTATTATGATCATGTTTTCGATGAAAGGATGGAGGGTGTACCTAGGGATTATATACTGAAACTCTATAAGCCGGTGGAGAAGGCTTCTACCCTATCTAGTAGGGATGACCTTGATATCGTGGAATACCAAGCGGTTAGGTTAATCCAGGTTATCCATGATTTTACAGGTGTTTCTCTAAGCTATATAGGTGTCTCAGGTTCGATACTGGTAGATCTACATAGCTTCGAATCAGATATAGATATCATCGTATACGGTAGGAGGAACTGTTTATCCGTATATGATGGATTAAAGATTCTACTAGGCGAGAAGAGAGGCGGTTTCTCCCCATATAGCTTGAACGATCTGAAGAGATTGTACGATTTCCGCTCTAGGGATACATGGATGCCTTTCGAAAGGTTCTATGAGGTTGAATCTAGAAAGGTTTGTCAAGGAAGGTTTCTAGGTAGGGATTTCTTCGTAAGATTCGTGGTTGATTGGGATGAGGTTGGAGAATCTTACGGGGATAGATTATATAGGTTTATAGGTTATGCTAGGGTAAAAGCTAGGGTTGAAGATGATTCTGATTCGATATTCACTCCATGTAGATATACGGTATCGAACGTAGAGGTCTTAAGCGGCGTTAAGGATGTTAAGCCGTTGATCGAGGTTACATCCTTCAGGGGGAGGTTCTGCGGCCAAGCTAGGAAAGGAGAGAGCGTGATAGCCGAGGGGAGGGTTGAGAAGGTTATCGAGAAGAGCGGATACGAATATTACCGGCTAGTTATAGGTAATAGGCCATCAGATTTCATGGCGATCGGAGAATCCTAGGTAAGCGAGCTTTACATCCCTAGATCCTGATAGGTGTATCGATACGATTTAACGTTTTAGAAGGCTACCGATGTATATAGCACTTATTATAGATTCTCTGGGAATAAAGGCTTGAAACCCTTCTCTTTAGCGTACTCTACAGCTTTGATCTGTTCCTCGGATGATAGCCTTCTAAATCTTGCTGCTGAGTTTAACACCATAGGCCATAATCTTACATCGCATGGTAGCGAGTATGTAGCTACAGGCTCCTGGGATAACGTGAACCATACGGCTAGATCTATATCGCTCTGATCGTCTAGTGGTTCATACCAAGTCGAGTACCTCCTCTCACCTCTCCATCTACCCTTAGCTATAGCCTTTATAGCTATCACGGCTATATCGCGTTCAGCAGCCTCATTTAGTATAGGTCTGAAATCGTTCTCAGGTGATGGAGCCGTCATGCTAGCAAGGTTTACGGGTAATAGTACGGAGTCGAAATCGAATAGCTTTAAAGCTTTCAGGAGGATACGCATATCTTTATGCCCTGTTATACCTAGGTATCTCGTCAACCCTGTATCCCTAGCTTCTATAAACGCTTCTAAAGCTCCTCCGCGATCGAAAGCCTTCTCTATATCTGTAGGTTCACCTAGAGCATGCATCTGGTATAGATCGAAATACTTCAACCCAAGCCTATCTAAGCTACTATGTAACTCTCTCAATGCTCCATCCCTACTACGCTCTAGAGTTTTCTCCGCTATGAAGAGCTGACTCCTATATCTTTGAACCCATCTAGATAACCTAACCTCGGCTTCACCATAACTTGGAGCTACATCCACTATATTCACTCCATAGCTTAAGGCATATTCGATAGCTTTATCTGCTTCCTCCTGGCTCAGCCTACCTACACCGCATCCTCCAAGCGTTATTACACTAGCCTTATATCCTATACGACCTAGATACCTCCTCTCTAGGAGAGACATAACGATCAACTCAATTCGAACCTGCTATACTATTTAAACGCTGCTACATCTATCAAGTACGGCATACTTAGAATCGCCATAGACATAAGAGCAGAGAAACCTCCACCAGCTACTCTACCCACGTTTCTATATATCCAACATTATATCACGATACTTCTGAGAACCTAACCCAACCTTCTCCGCTGCTTCGAGGAGTACCCTCCAATCAGTACCCCTTATCTTCATAATTTTATCCGATCCAGACTCTAATGCTCCAGCATCCTCAGCGGCAGATCCAGGTATACCTGGAGCCGCTATTATCTTATCGGCTACGAGTCTATCTATAGCTACAGGATCCTTAGAGGCGAATATACCTTGATCCGGTACTATAGGTGTATCCACTCTTCTACCGCAATCGCATTGAGGTGTTATCTCCACCGCTACATTTATGTATGCTATCCTACCCTTCAACGCTTTCGATACGGCTAAAGCTGAATCCGCTATACGATACTGGGTTTCTGGAGGTTCTGTTCTTTCAGCGGTGAAAGCTTTTCTAGGACAAATATTAACGCATATAAGGCATCGATTACATTTAGCGGGATCTATCATAGGCTTACCGTTTTTAAGCTCTATAGCGTTTAGCTTACAGTGTTTTATGCATAGACCACATCCATCGCATAACTCTATGTTCAATGATGGACCTGAATGGAAGTGTATCCTACTTTTACCTGCACGGCTTACACATCCTACGCCTATATTCTTTATGGAAGCTGCTAAACCTGCTGAGCCGTGAGCTTTAACCCTAGCTAACGATACTAGGAAATCGGAATGTGCTATAGCTGAAGCTACTCGCGTCTCCTTAAGCCTTAACCCATCTATCTTTACTTTAACTTCATCCAAACCCCATAATCCATCGGCTATCACTATAGGTGCACCTAGAGTTTCTGATGTAAAGCCGTTAGCTATCATCTCACGTATATATCCTTCAGCAGTACCCCTACTACTAGATGGGTTATGACCTACAGTCTCGGTCACGAATGGCCTACCACCTCTAGCTTTAACTATCTCGACTACCTTCCTAACGTACGCAGGTCTAAGATACCTTACACTACCATATAGACCTGGATGAATCTTTACGGCGACAATATCGCCTGAACTTATACCTTCAAGTACACCGGATTCTTCAAGCAGTCTCTCCAACTTGGAAAGTATATCCATGCTCGTAGCTCTATAATTCACCCAGAATACATCGTGCATAGGTATAATGTTAATGGTGATAAACGGTTATAAATTTTCAGGGTACTCATCTAGGTAGAGCTTTAAAGCCTGATCTCTCATCTCGAGCTAAGTATTTCGATAGATTAGGATTAACGATTATAAACTATTATAAGGATTCAAGTCTATATGGAAGATGATGAATTAAATTCACAGTATACTAAAATTAATGGGTAAAAATAAGTATATAATGTGGAAATTAGATATAAGAGTTAAGATCAGATTATCCTTCAGATTCTTTATGTATATATTATAAATAATAATCTGTAATTACAAAGTTGCATTATCATACTTATATGGAAACCTCATAATTAGCTATGATTAAAATATATTTTCGAACGATAGATAATTGTATGAAAAAGAGAAAAATGTATTGAACTATTTTTATTACATTATGGTTAAGGTTGTCGCTAGCTGGTGTAAACCAGTTATTATTAGGGCTGGTCCTGTAGCTACAGTCAAGCCTATAGCGAAGGGCATAGCTACATCTTCATATAGCTTTGCTCCCCCTATCCTCATAACGATGACTTTAGCTATATAGGCTACTAGAGCTGGTGTTAGGACGGGTATCATCATCCAACCCATACCCATCGTTACACCCGCCGGGTTTAACGGGAACCATGGATATCTAGCGTGCAATGCGTAAACTATACACACTATCGCCGCACCTATAGAGAATAATATCCACTGTGAGGTTCTAGGTCCTCCAGCTGATAAGCTACCCCTCCAGTAATCTCCTATCTCTGTTATACATGCGTATGTGGGGCCCCTCTGATAGTAGTTATGAGGAGCACCTGTATAGTTGAATATCGATAGGTTTAGTGCTCCGAAGCTATGCCATAAAGATACTAGGTAGAATATGGATACAGGCACGCAAACCACTACCGCTATTATCGTTCCTAACAAAACATGCTTTGCATGCAGACCTTCCAGCGAAGCAACCTTATAGCTCTGTAGTAGCGAAGCGACGGGAGTAGATCTTACGACGGTGTAGTACCACGGATAATCGCTTCTAAGTATAAGGTATCTAGCTTGCAGATCCCTTACGAAGAATGGTGATGATGGATCGGCTACAAACCAGTGTCTGAATGTATATGTCCAGTTGTGAGCCCAATAGTTATCGTTTATCGGATCGGCTATTATCCCATACTCAGCAGCGACTCTAGCTCTACACATCATCCATATCATGTACATCAGGTAGTTTATGAAACCCCATACTACGGGTAGATTCCCTAAGCTTGCATACCACCATAAAGCTACGGAGATAACCATGAAAAGTATTAAGCCTAGCAGTTGCCATCTATATCTTAGCGGTTCTCTAGCTTCGACTTCAGGTGGAGCCCTCCCTATAAGGGCTCTTATACTATTAATGAGTTCACCTCTGAACGTTACTAGGATCGGGAAGAATACTAACGCATATCCAGCACCGAAGGATATAAACGCTACAGCACCCCATGTATAACACCACCTCTGCATATTAGGCCCAGTCCAACTACGATATGGCGTGTGAATAAAGCTGTGTAGAGCTGTTATGTTACCTGCACCCTGGGGCTCCCAGTATCCTAACCAAGACATTATAGGCCACCATACCCAATGGAATATTATCGCCGTAACTATATAGCTGAAAAGTGTCTTCACAGGTACTAGGAATGATGCACCTATCCAGAATACATCGAAGTTGAAGCATATGGGGGCTAAAGGTATTATAACGTATTGAGTTAGATCGAAGCCCATATTGGTACCTCCAGCTGCGTACGGTGGTGGTGCTATTCCTAGTCCTGGTAGTGTCCATGCCCAATACCTATATATTGCTAGGAATCCTATT
>CAZBGY010000010.1:39667-55559 GCA_964491605.1 uncultured Candidatus Bathyarchaeia archaeon | reverse complement strand
TGGTGGGGCCGCTGGGATTTGAACCCAGGACCGCCAGCGCCCCAGGCTGGTATCCTTCCAAGCTAGACGACGGCCCCTCTATCTACACTCTTCTTACTCCTTAATTCTTACCCTTATTCTGCTATCTGCTCCGCCTTTATATAAGCGTTTGATTCTTCATATTCTCGGTGGGTTATATATGTGTCGTATTCTCGGTGTTATCGGTTCTGGTTATCCCCCTGCTGTTTTCCGTGAATTCGCTCTTCTAGCTTTTAAGGGTCACGTTGATGGTTGGGGGCTCGTATGCTTCCATGATGATCGTCCTAGGATCCTAGGCTTATCCTGTAATTCTATCATCGATGAGATGGACATGTATCTTTCAGCTTCCGATGATGCTTTAAGGCTTGGATCCAGCATTATAATCGCTCATATAAGGAAGGCTTCCCAGGGTATACCTGTATGTATAGCTAATACTCAGCCCTTCGTCTATGATGGATGGGTTTTCTGTCATAACGGTACCGTAAGGGATATCGGTAAGCTCGATACTAAGCTCCCGGTATCAGGCTCATCTGATAGCGAGAAGCTATTCAAGTATATCGTCCAGCTTATCATGGAAGGCTTTAGCCTGAGTGAAGCTTTGAAGCGTATACATAGTGTAGTCGTGGATTATACAGCTTTAAACTTCATACTCTCCGATGGAGATATGCTATACGCTTATAGGGATTATAGGTTGAACGGCGACCATTATACGCTATTCTATCTCAGGGGTGAGGGTTATGTGTTAGTATGTTCTGAAGCGTTGGAAGCTGTAGATGGTGTATGGATCCCCCTAGGTAATCGTAGCCTTCTATCTATCGATAGGGATCTCGCTTTGAAGATCGATAGGATTACCTAAACGGGTATAGCTTTGGATGCAGGTTTACCTCTTACACCCCAATTATCCCTTGGGATTTCATGTATTACAACCGTTACGGCTTCCTGCGGTACGCCTATATCTGTGAAAACCTTCGTAATACCCTCGATTATCTTCTCCTTAACCTCGCTTGGTCTTCCAGTCCACATGTAGACGTGTACTACGGGCATACCTCTGGTAGAAGTAGCGATGGTTATCGATTTAAATATCTATCTGATCTAGGTTTAAGCTATCGATTAGCTTATGGAAGGATTCATCGTCGATAGACTTCTTATACATCCTAAGATTCTCTAGGATTACATCCTTATCGACTTCGATCACCCTCCGACCTGTTATATACGGTATCCTGAAAGCTATATACTGAACTATCGATGTAAGGTTTCTAGGCCTCCTGTATACGCTAGCCGATTCGAAATCTATTATGACCGGTTCACCTGTAGGCTTCACTATGACGTGCTTCTCAGCCCTACTGAGTTCACCGTGATCCAACCCCACCCTATCCAGCCGGTAGGCTTGACCTAATAGAATCCTGGCGGCATAACGAATTCTACCCAGATCATCCTCGCTCGATATCCAATCCAAGATGTTCGATCCAGGTATATACTCCATCAATATCACATCGTCTGTGAAGCCGTAGAGTCTAGGCCCTACGGATACTGTGTTAGCTAGCTTCAGCATCATAGCTTCATGCATCAACCCTTCCCTAGTTGAATCAACTCTTCTAATCTTAGCGGCTGCCAGCCCGCTCCTCGTCTCCACTAGAATAACTATGCTGCGATAACCCTTACCCAACACCCTTACTCCGCCTATACTACTACCCCCCTCCGATAATATGTATTCAACCCCTAGGGATCTAAGCTGATCAAACCTAGAATCGATATCTACGACTTCAGGTTTAGGATATCCTACTATATACCTCAACTTCTCGATGGATCTAGCCCTATCTAGATGTATCTTCGATACATCCAAATCTAAGCCACCTAGGTCTACCGTCTAGTAGATCGTATAGATGCTCAGAGAATCCTCTAGATCTCTCAACTAGCTCTAAGAGATCGATACCCATATATATCTTAAATCCTCTCGCTATAGATGCAGCTATATCCTTCGAGAACCCGTGAGATGGTAGATCGCTCCTCGATAGATCCTCCAGGAGAGAGCATATATCTGTATAGCGTCTCCTCCTCGCTACATACCATCTATCTCCATCTATCCACGGCCCAGATACCCTACCCCCTCCACGCATATACTTCTCTAGGAATCTAGATGCCTCAGGTGAATCTACAGGTGGGCCTCTATGAAGCTTAACCCTAGGTAGTATCCCAGATTCAAGCTCTACTATGAAGGCTGTGAACCCATCACCGCTCCAAGCTGATGATCTAATAATCTTAAACTCCCACTTCTCGATGATGTTTACGAAAGCTTTCAAACTCCTATATATCTCACCCCAAAGGGTATCTGGAGGTATAGCCGGCTCATCGAATACTAAAGCTAGCAGAGTCGATCCTCTACGCTCTATAGCTTCACGTATAAGATCGATGTCGAACCGTATCTTAGGCGGGTTGAAGAATTCTATACTAGGCTTATCCAGGAATAGTTTGGATGCAGCTGTGAATTCGCTAAGCTTCGTGAGAGATACGGGTGAAGCTACATTCCTACGCGGATCGATAGGATCGATTACGATGAGAGGATGACCTCCGAAAATCTTACGTGCAGCTTCTACATCACGGTAATAACCCTCTAAATCTATGAAAAGCCCTATCCAACCCTTAGATGCAGATCTCAGGGTATCTATAAACGATCTAAACCTGATTATGAGGAGTTCACATAGGTATCCGCTGAACCCGCCTACCTTAACATCCGCTCCGTAGACGCCGATGCCTTTCATAAACTTCTTCAGTAAGCGAACCTGATCCCTAACCTCATCCGATGGAAGCATCCTCCTAACGTAATCAGTATGATACGGGGTCCTATCTACGGCTGTAACCCAGCTACCAGGTTTAGATCTACATGCCGGAACTATATTCACCCTAACCCCCTTAATCCACCCCTCTACGTACGGATGCTCAGCATACCTTAGGATCCATCTACCCCCGAGATCGTCGAAGACTCTAACGCCTATCCTTATACTCAGATCTGTGAGTATCTCCCTACCGATACCTGGAGGGTATAGTATGAATACATCGATATCGTAATCCCCTTTAAGCCAAGTACCCTTAGCTATAGATCCTAGAATCCTAGCTTCAGCCTCCACCCCCTCAGAGGCTATCAGCTCCTCAACCTTATCCAAGATCATCTTGGATAAAGCTTCAACCTCAGCCTCCTCGGCTCTATCAGGCTTCACAAGCTTGAGAGCATCGGCTACGACTTCATCGATGGACATAACTTTACCTCGACGCCTCGACTACATGTAGATCGCTGTATATGGGGCCTCTAGATGTTAGTATGCTACGCTTCAACTTAACCTTATCCACGAGGTATTCTCCAAACCTATAATCCCTCCAATCCCCTATAAGCTTGAGGAGTCTAGCTCTATCGTGAACCGATTTAACCCTGGAGACTGTTAGATGAGCTGTGAAGCCTCTAGGATCCCTAGCGAATCCTAGATTCGAAAGCCTACCTTCGACCTCTTCGTATAGAGATTTAAGCTTATCGTATCCTCTACCTACTCCAACCCATACCACGTTAACCCTACCGCCACCTGGGAAGTATCCTACACCCTTCACCTCTACGTCGAAGGGTTTGAAGGATATGGTCGATAGAGCCTTCTTGATTGATTCTATCCTAGCTATAGGAACCTCATCCAGGAATTTTAACGTGAAATGTAGGTTTTCAGGTTCGACGAGCTTCATAGGATTACCAGTCCCAGCTAGGGCTTCCTGAAATGATCTAATCCTCTCGATGATCCCCCCATCCTCCAGATCCACCGCTACGAAGCATCTATAGCTTTCGCTCATAACCCCCCTACATAGCTATCGACGCTTAGAGTTATAACTCTAACCTTAATCCCATGGTAGATTCGTATATGCATTCAGGCCATGAGATAACCTTGATGGTCTTCTCCTCGACTTCATTCCAATCTATATCGAATCCTAATCCAGGCTTCCTAAGTGTGTGAACGTATCCATCCATATCTATCCTGATCGTATCCCTAGTCTCCTGATCGAATATACCTATAGGGTAGGGCATCTCGAAGAAGCTGCAGTTCCTTATAGCTAGCATTACGTGTAGATGAGCAGCCTGCTGCCATGGGTGACCCCAACTATGAAGTTCACAGTTCATACTGAAAACCTCTGCTAGATGAGCTACCTTCAACGTACCAGTTATACCTCCTACGTTAACATCTACACATCTAAAGCCGTCTGCAGCCCCTCTAAGTACGAGCTCGGCATACCCGTATAGATCGTGTATATTCTCACACGTCAATACCTGTATATCCAAAGCTCTGCATAAGCTTGCTAAACCCTCGATATCAGTCGTAGGTATGGGATCCTCATACCAGTAGAATCCAAGCCTCTCTATCTCCCTACCTACCCTGAGAGCCTCCTCCCTGGTATATGCGTGGAATGGGTCGAGCATAAGCGTAATATCATCGCCTACAGCCTCCCTGATAGCTCTGCATACCTCGATACCCTTCTTCCAGTAGCGTGGGATGAATCTTTATAGCTTTAAACCCATACTCTACGCGTTCCTCAGCCACTCTGACGTAATCCTCTACGCTACTATACGACTGTGTACTCGCGAACGCAGGTATCTTCTCTCTATAGGCTTCGATCAGCTTGTAGATAGGCATCTTTAAAGCTTTCCCAGCTATATCCCATAGACACTCATCCAACGCGTATAGGATCGTAGGCGCGGATCTCTGGAAGAAGTATTGATGCCATAGGGACTTCTCGATCCTCTCCCTATCAAACGGATCCGCACCTACCGACGAAGTGAATTCCTCCACACCCTCAGTCATCTCTTGACGGTCTTAAACTTCTCCACCAGCTCCTCAGCGTATACCGCTTCCTCGAGCATGGTAACCCCCTCCACCCCCTCACCGGTTATTATACAGATCAAAGCTGAAGGTATGTTTATCCTCGTATCTTCCCCTGTAAACTCTTGAGGCTTCAATACATGAACCTTATACCTACGATCTTCAAACTCGGTATACCTATTCAGAAAGGATTAAACTATAGCTTAGCTTCAACCATATATTCTCTGTGCGGAGTTGCAGGTTAGGGGTAGGGTAGGCTGGATAGTCGAGCTTAGCGGTATAGATTGGCCTGGGAATATAACGTTCATGATATTCTTAGCTGGATGCAACTTTAGATGCCCATACTGCCAGAACGCCGGTATAATACCTATCGATTCTGGATACGAGGTATCCGTCGGAGATATCATGGCGAAGGTTGAGAGGAATCTTAAGCTTATAGATGCCGTAGGTGTAAGCGGTGGTGAGCCTACGCTGCAACCTAGGTTCGTAGAAGCCCTCTTCGAAACCGTTAAGGGCTACAACCTTAAGACGTTCGTAAATACGAACGGATCGAACCCTGGGCTTCTAGATAATCTATTCGAGAGGAAGCTTCTAGATCATGTAGCTCTAGACGTTAAAGCTCCTCTTAAACCAGATCTATACGGTTTAGTTATAGGCGGGGCTATACCTGGATCCACCGCCGTACAGAATCTTAAGAGGTCCATGGATATCTGTAGCTTCTACGATCGTAGATTCGAAGCTAGAACCACCATAGTACCTGGTTTAACCGATAAACCTGAATACATAGAGATGATAGCATACGATCTGAAACAATATGACTGCCTATACGTCCTACAGCAGTTCACACCCTACGGGGATATACTCGATCCGAGATATAGGCTTCTAGAACCTACATCCGAGGATATACTGAGGAGCTTAGCTAAGGTAGCGTCGGATGCAGGTTTAAGAGAAGTGTATATAAGGTATCGCGGCGGTATGGTTAAAGTTAGATAGGTATCCCACCCTAATCTATCGTGGAGGCTATGATAGCGTTAGGGGTTGTAGGCCTACCTGGATCTGGGAAGACGACTGTAGCTAGGATGCTTGAATCTAGGGGTTGGAGGATCGTGAATATGGGTGATTACGTTCGTAGGGAGGCTTCTAGACGTGGATTGAAGCCTACACGTGAGAATCTATCTATGTTAGCTCATAGGCTTAGAGAGGAGATGGGGGGTGACGCCGTAGCTCGTCTATGCATCGATGATATACTATCATCCGATAGACCGGTTGTCATCGATGGGATTCGCAGCCCTTTAGAGCTGGATTTCTTCAAGAGTAGGATACCCTCTATGCTCCTCGTATTCGTCGATGCTCCTATCGAAAAAAGGTTTAGCTTCCTATCCTCTAGGGGTAGGATGGATGATCCCAGATGCGTAGGGGATCTGATAGCTAGGGATGAGGAGGAGATTAGATTCGGTCTGATGGAGCTTAAGGATAGAGCCGACTACGTGCTGGTGAACGATGGGGGTTTAAGAGAGTTAGAGGAAAGGGTTGAGGATATGTTGAAGGATGTATATTCTAGGATCGGCTGCGATCGATGTGGAAATCGATATTAGTTTAAGTAGGGCCTAGATATATGTCGAGCTATGCTTAGGTTTGAATCGACATTCCCGATTAGGGTGGTCTACGGATTTGGAGCCGTAGATAGGGTGGGCTCAGAAGCTAGGAGGATCGGTCTTAAAGGTAGATGTATGCTCGTAACGGGTAGAAGGTTCGCTAAGAGCTCAGGCTATCTAGATAGGATTAAAGGCCTACTGGAATCCGCAGGTTTCGAAGTGTATGTGTTTGATAGGGTTCAACCCAATCCTACGATCCGTGATGTGGAGGATGGTGTTAGTCAAGCTCGTATAGCCGGGGTTGATTTCTTCGTAGCTTTCGGTGGGGGTAGCGCTATAGATACCGCTAAGATGGTGAGCGTAGCATACTCGCTTGGAGGATCTATAACAGACTACTTGTACCCTAAGATAATCGATGATCCTATAAAGCCTATAGTAGCTATACCGACTACATGCGGTACCGGAAGCGAGGTAACTAGATACGCTATAGTCACCGTGGGGACTCGTAAGCTTATCGTATCCGGTTGGAGCCTAGTTCCGAGGATAGCTATACTAGATCCTGAACCCCTCAGATTCCTACCGAAGGATCAAGTAGCGTATACAGGTTTAGATGCGCTTACCCATGGGCTTGAAGCCTACTTCAATAGGAATTCATCTATAATGTCGGATATCTACGCTATCGAAGCTATCAGGGTTATACTCAGTAATCTGAAGGATGCATACGATGGATGTATGGATGCTAGAAGCATGCTCCTATACGGTAGTATGAGCGGGGGATTCGCTATAAATATGACAGGAACAACCATGATACATGGTGGGGGATACTATCTAACGGCTAGATACGGCCTCCCCCATGGTTTAGCTAACGCTCTCATAATGCTTCCGATACTTAAATTGAATATGGAATCCCAGCCTGATAGAACGTTGAATCTAGCTAGGATTATAGGCTTACCATCCTCAAACTTCGAGGAGGCTGCCGACGCTATAATTAACGCTATAGCTTCGATCGAAGATTACATCGGTATACCTTCAGGCCTAGGATCGTTAGGTATTCCGCTCGATGATGTAGGTAGGTTAGCCGAGGAGGCTTTAACCTATAAGCGTAACCTCGAGAATAATCCTAGAGAATTAAGCTTGGAGGAGATGATGGGTATATTCAACTCCGTATACCATGGTAGGGGTATATGATGCTACCCAGATACACCTATAGCCGATGATCCCCGTATAGTGTATTTTTAAGGTTAAATATTTATCTAGGCTCTAACTAGCCGTAGTAGTTTAGAGGTGTCTCTATGGGTCGGGCTGTAGCTATAAACGGTTTCGGTAGGATCGGTAGGCTTACCTTTAGAGCTGCTCTAGAGAATAATCTGGATATAGAGTTTGTAGCTATCAACGATATAGCTGATGCGAAGACTCTAGCCCACCTATTGAAGTATGATAGTACGTATGGTAGAGCTCCCTTCGATGTTAGGGTTGAAGGTAACTATATAGTAGCAGGGGACGTGAAAGTTCAAGCTTTGAAGGAAGCTGAGCCGTCGAAGCTTCCATGGAAAGATCTGGGCGTATACCTAGTGGTAGAATCTACCGGTAGGTTTACCGATAGAGCTGGGGCATCCAAGCATCTACAGGCAGGTGCTAGCAAGGTTCTAGTCTCAGCTCCTATGAGACCTGCTGAAGCTGCGGATATAACCATGGTTCCAGGTGTCAACGATAACATGTACGATCCTAAGAAGCATACGATGATATCTCTAGCTTCATGCACCACGAACGCTGTAGCCCCAGTAGCTAAAGTCCTGAACGAACGATTCGGTTTAAGATACGGTTTAATGAATACCGTACACGCTGTTACGAACGATCAGAGGATCCTGGATATGCAGCATAGCGATCTTAGGAGGGCTAGATCTGCTAGCTGGAATATAGTTCCTACGACCACCGGTGCGGCTGAAGCTGCTACACTTACGCTACCGGAGCTTAAAGGTAGGATGACGGGTATAGCTTTAAGGGTGCCTGTACCTACGGTCTCCGTAGTCGATTTAACAGCAGTCTTAGAAAGGAATGTTTCCGTCGATGAGGTTAACACAGCTTTCAAGGAGGCTTCGGAGAAGCCTCCGCTTAAAGGTATACTAGGCTACAGCGAGGAGCCTCTAGTATCGTCAGACTATATTAAATGCCCATACTCATCCGTAGTGGATGCACCTATGACTAAAGCTATAGGAAACCTCGTTAAAGTCTTGGCTTGGTACGATAACGAGTGGGCTTACTCCTGTAGGCTAGCTGAGACTGCTAGGAGGATAGCCGATATAGGTTAAGCCTCGGTGTAGGGGTCTATGGCTATATTTCTCACGATCGATGATCTAGATTTCACTGGTAAAACCGTTATTTTGAGACCTGACTTCAACGTCCCGGTAGATCCAGCTACCGGTGAGATAATCGATGATAGTAGGATAAGGGAGCATGCCGAGACTATAAGGGAGCTATCAGGTAAAGGTGCTAGGATAGTTATATTGGCTCACCAGGGTAGACCAGGTGAGAGGGATTACCTGGAATCGCTACGTAAGCATGCTGAGAAGCTATCGGAGATACTGGGATTCAAGGTAGGCTATGTAGACGATCTTGTAGGCGATGCGGCTTTAGAAGCTATATCTAGGCTCAAACTCGGGGAGGTGCTGCTCCTCAAGAATGTAAGATCCCATCCGGATGAGGGTAGGGAGGCTTCGCCTGAGGAGCATGCTAGATCGGAGATAGTATCTAAACTCTCTAGGGTTGCAGATATATTCGTCTTAGACGGGTTCTCGGTAGCTCATAGATCCCATGCATCAGTCGTAGGCTTCGCCTATACGCTTCCATCATGCGCCGGTAGGGTTATGGAGAGGGAGCTTAAAGCCTTGGATAGGGTTTTAGAGAATCCTGAGAAGCCCTTCGTATGCATCTTAGGTGGAGCTAAATCTGAGAAGAGTACCAATATGATAGACTACTTCCTAGCTGGGGGTCTAGCAGACTATGTACTCACCGGCGGGTTGATAGGTCAGCTACTCCTACTCGCTAAAGGCTTCGATCTCGGATCGATCAACGTTAGGGTACTGGAGAAGAAGGGATTCCTGAAGTTTAAGGATGAAGCCGTAAGGATACTGGAGAAGTATGATGGTAGGGTGAAGATGCCTATAGATGTAGCTGTAGATATGGATGGTAGAAGGGTTGAGATATCTGTAGAGAATCTTCCATCTAGTTATCCTATAATGGATATAGGTCATAGGACTATCGAAATGTATAGGCGTATCGTATCTGAAGCTAGATCTATACTTGTCAGCGGTCCTCTAGGCGTATACGAAGATGATAGGTTCATCGACGGTACATCGGAGGTTTATAGAGCTGTAGTTTCGAGTGGAGCATACCGTATAGGTGGTGGAGGAGATACGGTCGCAGCTTTGGAGAAACTTGGTTTAAGGGATAGATTCTCCTATGTGAGTCTAGCTGGAGGGGCTTTCATAGAGTATATCTCTGGTGGTAGGCTTCCAGGCGTGGAAGCTTTAGAGATGGCTTATAGAAGGGTTAAGCAGATTCGATGATCTAAGTAGAAAATCTTATATTTCTATCCCTATGATTTTTCCCTTGCAAGTCTAGGAGGTAGGTTATGGCGGAGATCTGCCCTATATGTGGGCTTCCTAAGGATCTATGCATATGCAGACAGATAAGCCAAGAGCAGCAGCGTATCGTTATAAAGCTTGAGAAAGTTCGTTTCGGGAAACCTGTAACAGTCATAAACGGTATAGTAGCTAACGATAAAGAGTTGAGGAAGCTTGCTCAATCCCTCAAATCTCTATGCGCATGCGGTGGCACCGCTAAAGATAGCAAGATACTGCTTCAAGGGGATCATAGATTCAAGGTTAAGGATTACCTTATCAGCGTAGGCTTTAAAGCAGAGAATATCGATGTAGAATAGGATACGGTACTGTATGGATGTAGTAGATGGATATGGGGCGTCCTAGAGGTAAACCTACGCTAGCTGAGCTTAGAAGCCATATCCTAGGGTTTAGGGGTGCTCGTAGAGGCGATGTTATACTAGGTCCCGGGATAGCCGTGGATTCCGCTGTAGTGGATTGCAGCGGTGTTAGGATAGCGCTTAAAGGTGATCCGATAACAGGGGCTATCGCTGAGATAGGGAGGCTAGCAGTTATAGTTCCATCGAACGATATAGCGGCGGCGGGTGGATTACCTAGATGGCTTACGGTAATCTTACTCCTACCTACAAGTATGTCTATAGAAGATGCTAGATTCATTATGGATTGTATAGATGTTGAGGCACGTAGATCTGGTATAGCTATCGTAGGTGGTCATACGGAGTTCACCGATAACGTAGTATATCCTATAGTATGCAGCTTCGTATCCGGTGTAGTCGATCGCATCCTAGATCCTAAGGATATAAAGCCCGGCGATATCATCGTAGTTACTAAAACCGTAGCTATGGAGGCTACGGTTATAATAGCCTCAGATCTAGCTGAAGATGTGGAGAAGGTTTTCGGTAGAGACTTCAGGATTAGATGCATATCCATGAGGGATAGGTTGAGCATCATACCTGAAGCTAGGGCTGCCCTAGCTGTTGATAGCGTCGTAGCTATGCATGATCTAACAGAGGGCGGGCTTCTAGCTGGTGTCGTGGAGCTAGCTGAAGCATCGAATCTAGGCTTCATAATATATGAGGATAAGATACCTGTAGCTGAGGAAACCAGGCTTCTCTGCAGCTATTTCGGCTTAGATCCTTTGAAAGCTATAAGCTCCGGATCCCTACTGATAGTCGTTAGACCAGATGGCTTGAATCAGCTTAGAGATAGCTTATCGATGCTTGGAGTAGAGTATTCCGAGATAGGTTTATTCACGGATGATCCCGATCGGAGGGTGATCTTAGCCGGGGATGGAGTAAGGAAGGTGGAGCCGCCGGATAGGGATGATCTATGGAAGCTTATAGATAGGATCCGTGGATGCGGTTTACAGGCTAACAGTAGAATGGGGATGGATACCTGAGTAGAGCTAGTATACCGCCTAGAGCTACGAGTTTATCGTGTGCCTCGGTTTCGCATCCTATGAATCTAACCTCTCCCCCCATCCTCTCTACATTCTCTATCATCCTATACAACCTGTTCCACCCCTCATCATCGAGTTTATCGAGCATCCTCTCCGATACTAATAGAAGTTTAACGGTGCCGTATGATGAAAGCTTCTCGACCTCCTCGAACCCGTAAGCTGCTAGCCCGCTATCTCTCCCAACCTCTCTTAGAACATCCTCTATCAATATAGACTCCTCCACGGCTCTACACTCAGATATATACCTGGATAGGCTTCCTGAACGTAGAGCTTCAGCTAAACCTGAAGCACCGCCGCTGCTAGCTACGCAGATCCTTATACGATCAGAGTATTCAGGATGCTTGGATGAGAAGTATTCTATGAAGGAATCCTTGAAGTATCCTGGACCTAAAACCACTATTAAAGGCTTACCTCCGAGCGAGTTTACCGTATCCATAACAGCTTTAGCCACCTCTGAATGGAACCTATCGACTTCTCCTTCCCTCCCTTCCAAGCTAGATTTACCCGGTATCCTAGACTGTATCTCCGCACGCATCTCATACCCATACCCCCTTAACACAGCTATAGATGCTTCATCCCTATCGATCGATACCAAGACTACAGGTGTAAACCTAGATACGCATAGCTTCTTAAGCCTCTCCACCTCATATCCGTATATCCTCTCCTTCTTCACAGTTATGATGGATCCAACCTTAACGTTCACCGTATGATAACTACCCTTAACTCCCTCAAACCTTTCAGGCGCATCTACGACAACCCCTCTAACCCTAAGCCTTCTACCATATCTATCGAATTCGACGAATTCAACCCTGAGGGTTAGATCCATAGGGAACCTCCTCCCCTCCCTAACATCACCCATCCCAGTCCTTAGCTTAACCATCCTCATAGTCCTAGCTTCGATGAGATCTCCAGGCTTTATCAGAACCCTGAGGTTCCATAGATCCTCTATATCCTCCACACGTATCTTCGCTATACCCGTCTTCTCATCTAGGTGTATTATCTTCAAATAATCCACCTCGCTATATACCTGCTAGAAGCTCTACCCCGTCTGTAGATGCTATCCTACCATCCTTCATCACGACGATCCTATCGGCTATCTTGGAAGCTAAACCGTAATCGTTGGTAGCTACGACTAGTATCCCCTCATAATCCTCTATAAGCTTCACGAATACCTTCCTCCTATCAGGATCTAGATTCGATGTAGGCTCATCTAGGAGGAGGCATCTAGGCTTCAGTATTAAAGCTCTGATCAACGATACAAGTTGAGCTTCACCGCTAGATAGATTCTTAGAGTTTCTCGAGGCTAGCCGCTCGAGTTTAAGATCGGCTAAGAATCTATACGCCTCCTCTAAAGCTTTACTCTTCCCTATACCTCTAAGGATCAACCCATATGCTATATTCTCGGCTACGCTACCAGTAACCATGACCGGGTTATCGTGTACATATACGATATTCCTCCTAATCCTCACTCTTACATCCGATGGTTGAGCCCAAAATTCGACTCCGTCGACAAAGATAGAACCCCTACTAGGCTTATAGAGGAGTCCAGCTACCTTTAGAAGCGTAGTCTTACCTGAACCGTTAGGTCCGACTACAACTGTAGCACCCTCCCTGATCGTATAGTTTACATCCGATAAAGCCGTTATACCTCCTGGATAATCGAAATATACATTTCTAAGCGTTATCACCTAATCCTCCTCCATAAAATCCTAACGGTTATGTTAATTAAAACTACTATGAGTAGCAGTATTAAGCCTAATGTAAATGCATCCTCGAATCTACCCCTCTCGATCTCTAGAGCTATAGCCGTAGATAGAACCCTCGTATATCCTTTTATATTACCTCCGACGAGTAGGGCTACCCCAAGCTCGCCTACAGCTCTAGCGAACGATAAAAGGTATGCCGTGATCATGTTGAACTTTGCCTCCCTCACTATTATCAGGGCGGCTTGCTTCTCGGTGGCGCCGAGTGTTAAAGCTAGCTCCCAATACCTACTACGATACTCTCTGAATATATCGGTGAATAGTACTACTAGGAGCGGCGTTACTAGTATCGATTGCCCTAAGATTATAGCTTGCGGTGTATATAGGATGTTTAGATACCCGAGGGGTCCTGAACGGCTGAAAGCTAGGTATACCATGAGGCCTATAAGCACCGTCGGGATACCTATAGTAGCGTTAAAGAACTCTCTCACCGCTATAGAATACCTACTTTTAGAACCTGATAGAGCATAGGATAACGGTAGACTCCATGTTGAAGCTAGTAGCGAAGCTATAGAGGATATGGTTATAGTTCTTATAGAGATATCGATTACCTCCATATGCAATCACCCGTTTAGACGTTATCCCTATAGCTTTGAAAGCTCTATCCATATTTCTAGGAGGTTATCCTCGTATCCGCTAGCAGGATTGAATATATGGATGCCTGAAACTGTATATTCGAATATTATATTCTGTCCTCTACTAGATGAGAGGAATCTGAAGAATTTCTCAGCAGAGCTGTACCTATATCCACCAATTACCCTAGGATTCACAATGTATGCGCTATATATGTTGAGTAGGAGGCTGTGATTCGCTACCAATACCTCTAGATCTATCCTACCTTGAGATCTAAGCAGTATGTACGTACCTAGATCTGTCAGCGTATATGCATGCTTTTCGTTTGCGAATAGTAGTGTTCTCGACATACTCAGCCCAGATTCTATATACCATGATCCACCTGGATTCAGACCGGTTATCTTCCATAGCGATAACTCTCTAAGATGGGTGCCGCTTTGATCGCCTCTACTGATGAAAGAAGCTCTCCCCTCAACACCTACGGCGTATATCCTGGCGAAGGCATCTATAGGATCCAACCCCCTTATAGAGGCTGGATCATCTCTAGGTCCAACTATCGCGAACGAATTATAGGCTACTATAGCTTGTTTGTAAAGTATACCTCTCTCCATATACTCTCTCTCCATAGATGGTGTATGCGATATAACCATATCGATATCACCGGATGCAGCCATACGTAAAGCCTCCCCGCTACCTACAGGTATGAATATTACGGTTATACCAGGCTCCTCGTTTCTAAATTCATCTAGAAGCTTATCGAGTAAACCAGTATTATAGAGGCTTGTCGTAGTACCTACTAGGATTCTGCATCCTCCAACGTAGTACATCGCTATATATGCTGATATTATGAGTATCGCCGAAGCTATCGTTATAGTTGCTATATACATTCTGCGCATAGCCCTGGTAGCATCTTCTACCTAGCTAATTCAAACATCTTCTCCAAAGCTCTTCTAGCCTTCGAAGCTACGTTCTCAGGCACTTTAACCAAGTATCTCTCATCTCTCAATGCTAAGTATATCCTCTCCAGCGTATTCAACTTCATATTAGGGCATACGGCGCCTCTATAAGCTGGTATGAAGGATTTACCTGGATTCTCCTTTCTAAGCCTATGGAGTAACCCCACCTCTGTAGCGACTATGAAAGATGAGTGCGAGGATGATTTAGCATATCTACACATCTGCGTAGTACTACCTATGAAATCTGCCATCTCCTGTACATCTATCGTGCATTCCGGGTGGGCCATCACAACTGCTTCTGGATGTAAACTCTTCGCTTTCGCTATATCTTCCCTGAGGAAGAGGATATGCGTCGGGCAGAACCCTCTCTCAGGTATCGGTATAATATTCTTACCAGTCTTCTTAGCTACATATTCTGCGAGATTAGCATCTGGTCCGAACAGGATGGTATCGGAATCTAGGGCTTCGACGATCTCTACGGCGTTAGCAGAGGTGCAGCATACATCGCATAAAGCTTTAGCCTCCGCTAAGGTATTCACGTAGAGTACGATAGGTATATCCGGGTACCTTCTCCTATACTCTGCTACAGTTTCAGCAGGTAGCATATGCGCCATAGGGCATTTAGCTCCCATAGACGGTACTAAAACCTTCCTACCAGGATTGAGTATAGCCGCGGTCTCAGCCATAAAGTCGACCGCTGAGAATACTATAATCTTACATTCCTCCTCCAGCATAGCTCTCCGACTTAAACCTACGCTATCATCGACATAGTCCGCTATATCTTGAACCTCTGGACGCTGATAATTATGAGCTAGTATCAAAGCTTTCTTTTCTTCCTTCAACTTCAGTATTTTTTCGGTGAGCTCCTGTAACCTATTCATAACACTGTTTTTCTAGAAGTAGATTATAGGATGTAGATAAACGTTAACGTATAGAGTTCTATCGTCTCCTTCGTAGAGTTGCTGGGTCATCCTTCTATCTCAACATGGTTGACGATGCTTTAAAACTCTACGCATCAGTAGTCGATCATCATGATGTACTACGAATACTAATAATCC
>CAZBGY010000010.1:0-39567 GCA_964491605.1 uncultured Candidatus Bathyarchaeia archaeon | reverse complement strand
AGATCGAGTATTTAAGCTAGGTGAGGTGGGGTAATGCATAAAGCTTTAATCCTTATTACTTAGGTAAAATCCCGGTTTCAAGCTCCGATTCCCTCGAAAGGTTTTCATATCTCTGTTCCGCTTAACCTCTAAGCCATATGTTACTTACATATATGCGATGGATTCCCCCATCCATCCGTTATTATGCATATAATGCATTAAATGCTACCTAACTTAATTACTATATATTTATATCGATGTATCCTATATAACAGTGTTTTGCAGGTGATCAGTATGTCTAGTAGAGGTTCTGAGGTTCTTAGAAGGTATGAGGAGGTGAACGAGAAGATTAAGCGTGGTGACGTAGTCGTTCTAACGGCTGATGAGTATGCTAAGCTAGCTGAGGAGAAGGGGTGGGAGAAGGCATCCAAGGAGGTCGATGTGGTTACTACCGGTACCTTTGGGGCTATGTGTAGTAGCGGTGCTTTCTTAAACTTCGGTCATACAGAGCCTCCGATGAAGATGAGTCGATGCTGGCTTAACGATGTTCCAGCATACAAGGGTTTAGCCGCTGTGGATGCGTATATAGGTGCTACGGCTATGAGTGAAACTAGACCGTTCGAGTATGGTGGTGGGCATGTTATAGAGGATCTTGTAGCAGGTAGGGAGATCGAACTTAGAGCCGAAGCTTACGGGACGGATTGCTATCCTAGGAGATACCTTGAAACTTCTATAACCATATACGATCTGAATCAAGCCATACTCGTAAACCCTAGGAATGCCTATCAACGCTATAATGCTGCTACGAACTCCACGGATAGAATTCTCTACACTTATATGGGTATACTCCTCCCATACTACGGTAACGTTACGTTCAGCGGTTCAGGTGTCCTAAGTCCGTTATACAAAGATCTATACTTAGAAACTATAGGTATAGGTACACGTATATTCCTCGGTGGAGCCGTAGGCTATGTTATAGGTGAGGGGACGCAGCATAATCCGAGCGCAGCTATGTCTACACTAATGGTTAAAGGTGATCTGAAGTCGATGAATCCGAGATATCTTAGGGGTGCATCGATCTACAGGTATGGTACGTCGCTCTATGTAGGTATAGGTATAGCTATACCTATAATAAACGAGAGGGTTGCTAAGACCGCCGCTTTAAGGGATGAAGACATATATACAGATATACTAGACTATGGA
This sequence comes from uncultured Candidatus Bathyarchaeia archaeon, assembly GCA_964491605.1. Taxonomy (GTDB): domain Archaea; phylum Thermoproteota; class CALKCG01; order B24; family DRYS01; genus DRYS01. The sequence continues at coordinate 38,385 of CAZBGY010000010.1, read as the reverse complement.
GTTCCATCTAGAAGTAGACCATCTGTACGTAGGGTTAGCTACGCCGAGTTGAAGAGCGGGCGTGTAGTTATAAACGATAGAAGTGTAAAGACTTCACCTTTATCAAGTATAAAGATGGCTTTAGAGATAGCTGAAACTCTTAAGAAATGGATCGAGGAGGGTATCTTCTACCTATCCAGACCTGTAGAGCTCCTACCTAGCGATACGGTATTTAAACCCTTAGAGGTTAGGAGGAAGGAGCCTACCGTCTCCGAGGTTATGCGTAGAGATGTACCTACGATAAGAACCGATGAGGATTTAAAGAGTGCGGCTAGACTCCTCGTATATCATGGTATAGATCATCTACCGGTCGTAGACAGTTACGGTAGACTTACGGGCATAGTGACGAGCTGGGATATAGCTAGAGCTTTAGCATACGGTAGTATTAAGCTCGAAGAAGTTATGACGAAGCGTGTTATAACGGCTACACCCTATGAGCCTATACATAGCGTAGTAGCTAAGATGGAGCGGTACAATATATCCGGGCTTCCCGTAGTGGATAGCGAAAACAGGGTTATAGGTCTTATAACCGCAGATGATATTTCACGTAGGTTCGCTACGAGAGGTGTAGCGCCGTGAGGTTTAAGCTTACATTCCCTAAGGAGCTTGCAGATAAACCTGTATTCTCTGAAGCTATACTGAGGTTCCGTAAGCTCTTCAATATAATAGAGGCTGACGTCGATGCTGAGAAGGGTATAATAGTAGCGTCTGTAGATCTATCTGAAAGTGAGCTGAAGGATTTCATAGGATTCTTCGAGGAGAGGGGGGTTAAAGTCGAGCTTCTAATGAAGTTGCTAGAGGTTGATCTAGAGAAATGTATAAGCTGCGGTGCATGCGTAAGCTTATGCCCGGTGGAAGCTATAAACATAGCCAGGGATTGGAGTGTAGTATTCGATGAGGAGAGGTGTGTAGCATGCGGGTTATGCGTTAACGCTTGTCCTATGCGTGCGTTGAAGCTTAGCATACATTAATCCTTATATAGCCGACTCATATCGATCGCATCTATGCTATGCTGCTAGGCTTATTCACTCTGCCGGGCTATAAGAGATCCTATATGCGTTACGCATCGACTACGCATAGCGTCGATGAAGGTAGATGGGTCGACTGGGTTTCAATACCTCCGGGTGGAAGGTATACCCTCCTCGATATCGACGGGTCTGGATCCATAGCATCGCTATGGTTTACGGTAAGCTCTAGGGATAGATACGTTCTACGCAATACCATCCTGAATATATACTGGGATGGTGAATCTAAACCTAGCGTAGATGTCCCTATAGGCGACTTTGTAGGTGCAGGTTTCGGTGAGTATAGGCATCATAGCTCTATGCTTACGGGTGAAACTAGCGGTGGATACTACTGCTTCATACCTATGCCGTTTGCTAGGAGTTGTAGGATAGAGTTCGTTAACCTAAGCTCAGAGCCTATACGTAGCTTATACGCTATGGTTGGATACTATGTATTCGATGGAGGCTTGGATGGATGCGATGTTAGGTTTCATGCTAAGTGGCGTAGGGAGAATCCTACGGAGAACGGTAAGCCATACACTATACTCGAAGCTGAAGGTTCAGGCTTCTACGTAGGGACAAGGCTCGATATGAGCCCTATCAAGAAGGATTATGGCTTCACGTATCTTGAAGGTAACTTCGAATTCAAGGTTGATGGATCCGAGGAGCTATCCTACGGATCGACGGGTACTGAAGACTACTTCCTAAGTGGATGGTATTTCCTACACGGGGTCTATACGACGGCTACGCACGGTCTACTAATTAAGGATGAACGTAGATATAGGATCTCATGCTTCAGATACCATGTATTCGATCCAATTCCCTTCCGTAGGAGTATATCGGTTAGAGTTCATCATGGAGAGTACGATGAGATTCCAGCAGATTATTCTAGCATAGCCTACTGGTATCAATCAGAGCCTCATAGAGAGTTCGCTAAGCCATGCATAGAGGAGGATCGTATGCCTAGGGAGGATTTCGAGGATATAATGAGAGCTGTATACGGTAGGCCATCGATCGTATACGAGCACCTTAAACATCTAGAGAAAGCTGCTCAGAGGATCGATTCATAGATACCGTAGGATTGGTAGCCTCCCTTATAGAAATCTCCAATATCCTAGGATGCCACCCAGCATACCCTATATACCCGCCTACCACCACTAGGCATCCCTTTACACCTGGTATCCTATAGGTATCCCTTAACGCATCCTCCACTCTATCCTTAGACTCCATATCCACCATATTGCATAGCTTCGTAGCGGCTGCATCCGCTAGAGCAGCGTTCTCAGCGAAAACGGTAGCTAGATCCGCGATACCAAAGCTTATACCGCCACCATGTCTAGCAGAGCTTGAAGCTACACCTAGAGGAGTATCCCATGGATCCACCTCGAACACTATGTACTTCACCCTATCCGATCCTACATACGCCTCTATACTTACAGGTATGTTTGAAGCTATCGAAGCTTCACCCCCATCCTCGGCTATCGCTACATTGGCACCTGATTCTAGCATAGCTTCGCATACAATATCGGCTAAAACTCCCGCGACTGAAGCTATAGGTCCAACCTCGGCTATCGAGGAGGCTGAAGCCATACGTTTAACGATCTCAGGCATACCGCTATCCAATCGTATAGGTTCAAGTGTATACCTCACCCATGGGTTTAAAGCTAGGTATACTTCAAGCTCCATCCTCTTAAGGATGAACGTTTTCAACCCCTTCTCTATCGCCGTAGGATTATCCGATCTAAGCTTAAGCATACTCTCCCTATACCTATACCTCCTCTCGTATAGTGTATACCTGCTCTTCAAGGCTCATGCCATGGATGGAACCAGATTAACCCCCCGCTCTTCTCTCTACCATACCTCTCAGGGGGTTTGGTTAGATGCCTATACGTCCTAGGCGGCGGCATGTATAGACCAGGCTTCACCTCTCTCTCTATCTCAACTCCTACCTTTACGCCATCCATATCTCTAAACCCGCATCTAACACATCTAAAACCCTTATTTGAACCCATACTCTTCATCCTCTTACCGCAACCAGGGCATACAGGATTCATAGACTGGTAGATCCTTGTAAGCTCTACAACCTCTATCTTCTCTACGTTGAACGTTAAGCTTCCACCGAAAGGTTTAACGCCTCCATACACTCTAACCCTATCACCCTCCATCAGCTTAGAAGCTATAAGTCTCAATCTACCTGTAGGCTCGTATACAGCGCAATCCACGATCCCTGTATTGTCGCAGAGCTTGAATACTACATGCCCTCCAGGTATGGTGCGTGGTCTACCGAATACAACCCCCTCCAATACGGCTGATACGTAAGGCTTCAGCGTTGATATCGTACGTCTAGCCTTAAAATGTGCATCGGTACACTGATTACTCCTGAATATAACCCATCTCTCCACCTCCTCGTAGGATTTCAGAATCCTATGCGCTCTGTATACGGCTTCAGGAGTCTCCCCCCTTATACCGTAGAGTATCGGATCCGGTCCTCTAGGCGTTATAAGTATCCTCCCGGTTTCACGATCTATATTCGCGTAAGTCTCCCCCTTGGTAGCTTCATCCATAGCCTTCACGGAGTTTGGGTCGATCATCCTAGGACTACCCCGCATCCGCTGTGTACGGTAAGCTATAAGCTCATACGTATGATCCCCTCTGAGATCTTCACCTATAGCCGCTAAAGCTCCGATTAAACCCCTAGGATCTTTGAGTATCCATCTCATAACCCCTAGGCTATCGGCTAACTTCACAGCGCATTCTACATCTACTACATCTACCTCCGCCGTGTAAGCGAATCTTCTAAGCTCATCAGGTATATCGCCTACGTACACGGCTATCGCAGGATCTACACCTTCATCCCTTATCATAGATTCCCTCTCCACAACATTCAAAGCTTTATCCACGATATCTTCCAGCATGGATTTATCGGCTTGAAATCTGAGGGATACAGCTCCATTCCCCCTAGTCTTCCACGGTATATTAGGGTTGAGCCTTACTAGATTCGGGTAGTCGAGCCATCTAACATCAAGCTTCGAATACTCTTCGACGAGGATGGCGGCTATATACGTCGTACACCCGCCTCTCATAGAATCGGTGTCATCTATGCCTAGATGAATACTTAAGCTCATAACTATACCTCTATCCCCCGTGAACCACCGGTATCAGTGTGACTTTACTACCATCCCTAAGCTTAGTTTCTATACCATCTAAAACTCCGATATCCCTTCCATCGACTAGCACGATTACATTATTCACCCTATCTCCACTTAGGAGTATATACTCCTCCATCCCACGCTGCATTCTCCTAACCATCGATAGTACGTCTCTAACCGTAGCGTTATCTGTAACTTCGATCTTAACGCTTCTAGATCCAGCTATCCTAGCTAGAGCTCCTAGAAGCTCCAGCTCTATGTTCATCGATACCACCAGCCGGTATGCCTAGTTCAGATGAGATGCATCTCGTCATCCCCCGCTAGGTTAGCGGGTCGGTGCAGGTCAGTATCAACATCTACGTAATCGTATAGAGGTCTCCTCTAGGTAAAGTTTCCCTATGGATTATCAGCCTAGTATCATGGAGGCTACCCTGGCAGTTATCCTAAGATATGCTTCGACTCTGGGTTGTAGTCTAGATATATCACGTTCGATCCTAGCCTCCTGGAAGAGCTTCTCCATCTCATAGAGGATGCTTGGAAGACCTTTAGGGATAGCTCCCTCAGTCGATACGAGCCTAGCTATACTCGCCTCGATGAATCTAGGATCACCTAGCAGATAGTATAATGCAGCTCTAGCCTTCACCATACTACTGAGAAGTAGATCTCTTTTAAGATTCGAGTCGCCAACCCTAATAGCATACTTATACCTACTCTCAGCTTCACGTATAAACCTGTAGAACCATCTCTCCCTATAATACTCGACGTAGAACCCTGTTCTCCTCATAGAATCGCTGAACATACCATCCTACACGCGTCTAGTCAGTATAACTTCTACTTCGCTTACACCTTCCACCGATCTTATAGCTTCCTCAACCCTATCCAAGACTTCACCCATAGTTTCCTCTGGTACCATCACCTCTAGTATTAAAGCTTCTATACCAAACGCTATGGGCTCCCTCCTATACATATATAGTCTAGCTTCGCTCGGAAGCTTAGCACCTATACTCTCCACTAGTAGATTCAAATCCTCCTCGGTAGTCGAGGGGAATACACGTATAGTAGCCATAACCCTACCCATACATATACCTCCTAAGATCCTCAAACCTACGATTGCACCTACTACCAGCTATATAAATAATACCTTAGAAACGTAGGATTCGTAGTCTACTATCAACCCTATGGGCCTTCGAAACCGCATACGGGACATACATACCTTCTTGCAAGCTTCCTACATAGTTCGCAGCGCCATATAGTTATCTTACCGCAGTTAGGGCATGCGAAGCTAACAGCATCCTCTCTAGGTGTTATCAGCCTTTCACAGGAGCTGCAACTAGGCGTCCTAGCACCTGTTATATGCGAAGATGAGGCTCTAAGCATTACGTATTCTAGGGGGTGGAATATCTTTAATTTAAGCATTACCTTTCTAGAGTTTTCAAAGCTTCTAGAAGCCTCCTACCCCTATCAGATATCTGGTAGTATCTCCTCCCATCCGACGTATACGATGATATCAAGCCCTCAGCTTCAAGCCCCTCTAGATGCTGGTATACGGCTTGAAGGCTTACAACTCCACCTAGCTTCTTCCATACATCATACCCGTATCTAGGTTTAGCCGATAGAATCTCGAGTATCCTAATCTTCATAGGCTTACCGCCGTATAGGATGATAGCTCTTCTACGCTTACCCCTACCAGGTACCTCTACTAGGGATATAGTTTTTAGACCGCTACTAGTAGCTATACATACCGTTACATCGCTCCTATCGATTAAGCCTTCATCGAGAAGCTTCCTAACAGCGGCTACGGTAGACGCGCTGGAGAATTCTGTGAATACTCCTTCGCATCTAGCTAGAAGAATCATAGCCTTCATTATATCTGAATCTGAAACGGTTAACGCATCCCCATTCGTATCCTTCAAAGCTTTAACAGCTAGATCTGATAATACCGGTCTAGCTACGAGTAGAGCTAAAGCTTTAGATACTCCTATAGGGTGTTCGCATACTCCTCGGAACCTATCTACTATCGGATGTATAGCTTCAGTTTGTACGCATATAAGCCTAGGCATCCCGCTAGTTAAACCCATAGCTTCAAGCTCCCTAAACCCCTTCCATAAGGATACTAGTAGGCTTCCGCTTCCAACTGGTACTATTATGTTATCCGGTACACCTAGCCTCTCCCATATCTCGAAAGCTATAGTCTTCAAAGCTTCGAACGATAAAGCGTTAAGCTCAGGGGTGGCTTGATACCATCCCCTATCGTATGCTAGGCTTGAGATATAGTCTATGGATTCATCGACGTAGGTTCCATACTCTATGATATCTGCTCCATAAGCTATCATCTGAGCTAGCTTCCCCTCATCCACGTATCTAGGTATAACTATATGCGCGTATAGATCAGCCCTCCTAGCGTATGCGGCTAGGGATGCACCCATATTCCCGTTAGAAGCCGCTGCTATATGCTTGAACCCGGAATGCAATGCGTCTGTAGTTAGTATCGAAGCGCATCTATCCCTGAAAGATCCTGTAGGATTCCTCCCCTCATCCTTGATGTATAGATTGCTGATCTTCAAGATCCTACCTAGATGCTCTGCTTTAACGATGGGTGTAAACCCCTCGGATAGGGTTACTATATTCGAAGCGTATCTTAAGGGTAGAGCCGAGGAATACCTCCATATGGAGTTGATATTCTGATCTACCGTAAGCTTATACTCGTAATCTTCCGCTTCGTACATTAGGATCGATCCACATTGGTTACACCTACTCCATGGATATGCTTCTCCGCTCTCCGAGCCGCAGAAAGGGCATCTCAATAAATACGTCAACGTAAAATCCTCCTAATCTCATCCTCGATCATACTAGCCAACCTAGATGCATTAACCCTACCCCTATACTTCCTCATAATGGATCCAAGTATCATCTTAGCCGCGTTCAACCCATGCCTAGATATAAGCTCTCCGCTATTAGATATTTCCTCGGCTACGAGAGCTTTAAGCTCCTCATCCGTTAGAGGCTTTAGTTTAAGCTCCTCCAAAGCTTCAGATACACCTATATCCCTACTAGCCATGCAAGCGAGTATATCTGGTATAGCCTCCTTGAAAAGCCTCTCCTCTGCCAGGAATCTGAATAACTCGTATAATCTATCCGTAGATACTCGATCCACAGGTACACCCCTCCTCCTAAGCATAGTAGTAGTCTCGATAAGAGTTGAAGCTACGATCGAAGGTGGCAGCGATGGGAAGCTTCTACAAACCTCTTTGAATAGATTCTCGTATAGCGAGTTCACAAGCTCCTCAGCTAGCTTCCGGCTTAACCCGTATTCTTCGATATATCTCTTAACCCTTATGGATGGAAGTTCGGGTAGATTCGATCTCAGATAATCTATCCTCCTAGGATCGATGACAAGTATAGGTATATCCGTCTCAGGATACATACGTGCAGCTCCAGGTCTGGGACGCATATACCTAGTTACACCGGTAGGCTCAGCTCTCCTAGTCTCCTCAGGTACACCATCAAACGCCGCTATAATCCTCTCCAATACAGCTTTCAATCCATCCTCGACGTTATCTCTAGATCCTGCAGCTATAACTACGGCATCCTGATTACCTGCACCTACGACTCTCCTAAGAGCTTCCACTTCGCTAGCCGATATACCGTAGGCCGGAAGCTCATCTGTATGGAATATACCCCCTAGCCTACCCCAGAAGGCAGCATAGTCTGCAAGCTCTGTTCCAAACCTCAACCCCTCGGTTAGCTCCCACGAGAGTAGTCCTCTAAACCTCGGTAGCTTCAACGCGTAGACTACGCCACCGCTATCTACGGCTCTAGATATAACCCTGCATCGCGTCTGCTTGAACACATCCGTTACATCGTAGAGCGTAGGATCCATATCGCTTTTGGATAGCCCCCTCCTCTTCAACTCATCTCTAAGTTCGAGTAGTCTAACCTGCCTTCTAACCTCGTTCTCGACGACTTTAGGTATAAGGCTTAGATGCTGTACGCCTTTAACCTCGGCTAGAGCCCCATCCCTAATCGATACGTTGACATCCTGCCTTATAGATCCAAGCTCATCCTTTGCTTTCCCCGTCGATAACACTATCCTACCTATAGCGAGAGCGACTGCGCCGGCTTCGCTAGGGCTACGTATATCTGGGCTAGTGGATACCTCCACCAACGGTATACCCAACCTATCCAGCTTATAGTAGACTCTATCCCCCCTCCTCTCGACTATACGCGCGGCATCCTCCTCTAGGCATACACTCTGAATACCGATACGCCTCCCATCTAGATCGATCCATCCGCCTAAAGCGACTACGCATGTCCTCTGGAAACCCGTCGTATTCGACCCGTCGATAACAACCTTCCTCATAACATGTATCTCATCCACGGGTTTAGCGTTGAGTAATAGCGCTATCGTTAACGCTATATCCACAGCCTCCTCGTTTATGCTATGCGGAGGCTCTTCATCGAGTTCGACTAAGCATGTCGATCTATCATCCGCCTCGTAGACTATAGTCAACCCTTTACGATACTCGAATAGAGCCGCCGGATCAACCTCTCCAAGCTCGCTTTGGGTAGGTCTAAGCCTCCTCTCGAATCTGATCTTAGTTTCGCTCTCCGATAGCATCGCCGGACATCTACAGAATAGCTTAGACCTGGTAGCTAGCTGGAAGTGCAGCTCCAACCCGACCCTCAATCCTAGAGATTCATAATCTAGACTAGCCATAGCTAGGCATACCACCTGAAGCTTGTCCTGCTAGCCATCTCCCCGGCTATATCTGTAAGCATAAGCCTCTTAGCTTCATCCATATCCTTAACCCTAGCTAGAACCCACATAAGCTTAACCAACGCGGTCTCCGGAAGCATATCCTCCAAAGGTACTACACCTACAGCTTGAAGCTCGCGTCCAGTTCTGTATACATTCATATTAACTCTACCCCATAGGCATTGGGATGTCATACCTACGAATACACCTGAATCTACAGCCCTCTTGATCGATTGTATGCATCTACAGGATACATGCCCTAAGCCTGTCCCCTCGATTATGATACCCCTATAGCCGTTATCCACATACCAGTCTAAGATTCTATGATCGAATCCAGGATAGAATTTTACGAGTGTAACCTTCTCCTCGAATTCAGCTTCGACTCTAAACTCCTTGTATCCTCTCCTCTTATAATCCTCTGTTAGCATCTCGATCCTTCGATCCCTATAGACCGCTATAGGATCGCTATTGATCGATTTGAACGCATCCCTCCTACTCGTATGGCATTTACGCACCCTCGTACCCCTATGGAATACGACTTCATCATCCGATAAGCCTCTATGCATAGCTACGACGACCTCCGCGAACGGAGCTTCTGCAGCAGCCGTTACAGCGCCTATAAGATTTAGAGCTGCATCCGAGCTAGGTCTATCCGGGGATCTCTGAGCTCCTACGAGTATAACGGGGATTGGTATACTTCTCAGAGCGAAGCTTAGAGCAGCAGCTGTATACCCCATAGTATCTGTTCCATGGGTTACGACGATTCCATCTACACCTCTCCTTATATAATCGCCTATCCTAGACGCTATGATAGACCAATGCTTAGGAGTCATATCTTCACTGAATATATTGAAAACCGTTTCGACATCTATCCTAGCTATATCCGCAAGTTCTGGTGTGAACCCGTATAGATCATCGGCGGAGAATATGGGTGTAACAGCCCCTGTCCTATAATCTACACGGCTAGCTATAGTTCCACCTGTACCTAGAATAGCTACATTAGGCAGATTGGATCTAGCTTTAGGTATAGCCGGAGGCTTATACTTAACCTCCCTCCTAGCTGGGAGCTTCTCTACCTCGATACTACCGTCGGATACTCTTATCCCTACATTGTATCCACTCCTAAGCTTGACCACTATATAATCCTCCTCCCCATACTCAACCCTAGGAGCTAACACCCCCTCGTATACCACCCCATCCTTAACTATCCTCACCTCATCCCCGATATCCACGCCGGCTGATAGAAGTAGCTCCTTAACCTTACCCTTATAGCCCTGAAGACTGAGGTTTCCGCTCAAACCATACTCATATTCTTACCTCATAGACTCCTAGATTTAATCTTAAGTATAGTTTGCGCTCAGCATCTTATCAGGGTGAGCATCGTAGAGGTGTCTGTATGTCATCTAGCGTATTCAAGCTAGCTTTAGTATCGCATTGCATATTAAATCAAGCTGCTAGATACTGGCCTCCGGGAGCTAAGATTGAAAGACCCGTATTTCCTCTACAGATCGTATCCAAACTCTATGAGATGGGATTTTCCCTACTACAGCTTCCATGCCCCGAACTCCTATTCATAGGAAATCCTAGATCGCCATATACGCGTACAGAGTATGAGAGGATGGAGGGCTTTATAGATCATTGTAGGAGGTTAGCTTCTGAATCGGCTTCCAGTATCAAGCGTATGGTCGACCTATCCATCGAACCTAGGGTGGAGCTTGCGGCGGTGGTGGGTGTCGAACGTTCACCTAGCTGCGCCGTATTCAAGGTTCCGATATCATCCGTATATGGGAGGATCTACGCTGATGGTAGAGGCGTATTTATGAGTATACTGGAGGAGGAGCTTAGAGCTAAGGGGTTTTATCCACGATTCCTCTCGGTAGATTTCAGAGCCAATACTATAGTAGAGACTCCATGATACCTGAAGCCCCCCTACGACATAAGCCTATCTCTCCTATCTCTACGAGTTTACTCCGATCGAATACAGGTCCATCCCTACATACTAGGTAGACTCCTCTCACACAGCTACCGCATATACCCATACCGCACCTCATATAGCCCTCTATGCTAGCCTCCATGGGAATATCCCTCTCTAGGCATAGCATGAGGATCTTCCTCGTCAAAGCTTCAGGTCCGCATACATACACCATCTCGAACCCTTCGTCTATAACGGTGGAAGCTAGATCGTAAGCTGTAGCTTTAAACCCGTAGCTTCCATCCTCGGTAGCTGCATAGAATTCTATCAACCCCTTAGAGGAGAGTCTATTCATCTCCTCTACGAATATCATATGGGATCCATCCCTAAACCCGAATATGACATGTACATCCCCACCTACGTCTAGGAGTTTGTAGACTAGATATCTTAGAGGAGCTACACCTATACCTCCCCCGACGATCAGACTCTTCCCACCTCTAATAGTGAATCCTCTACCTAGAGGTCCTCTAACACCGATCGTATCCCCGGGTTGAAGCGAACATAGGGTTCTAGTAGCTTCACCAATAGCCCTAACGGTTACACTTACTATGCCATTACCTACATAGGATATGCTTAAAGGTATCTCGTCGACTCCAGGTATCCATACCATCAAGAATTGTCCAGGCGTAGAATCGGTTGCCAGCCCATCCGGTATGTATAGCGAGACCGTATCGACGCACTCATCTTTCCTCCCATAGATCCTAGTAATCCTACGTCTATGCCTATCTAGGAATATCCTATCTATGGGATAAGCCGACAATCTCCCTTACACTCCTAATACCTTTGCGCTTTAGATATTTGGATAATCCTCTAGCTAGCTCCCCGAATACTTCAACCCCCTTCAAAGCTATTATAGAACCTAGAGCTACAGCCGAAGCTCCGGCTAACATGAATTCGACTACATCTAGATAGCTGGATACACCTCCGCAACCTATAATAGGTATATCGACCTCCTCATATATCTCGTATACGCATCTAAGAGCTATAGGTTTCAACGCTGGGCCTGAGAGACCGCCATATACACCTGAAAGTATAGGCCTACACAACTCTGTATCTATAACCATAGCTTTAACGGTGTTAACTGCCGTTACCCCGTCCGCTCCAGCTTCAGCGGCAGCTCTAGCTACCTCCACTACTAGGTGGGTATTAGGGCTTAGCTTAACGAATAGAGGTTTATCAATGCATTTCTTAACTTTAGCTACTGCTTCAGCTACGAGCTCAGGTTTAAACCCTATCTCGGATATACCTGATACATGCGGGCATGATACGTTAAGTTCTAAAGCTGATACAGCCTGGTGCCTAGCTATAATCTTAGCTACTTCAGCTATCTCATCTATGTTATACCCATAGAAGCTCGCTATGAGGGGTGAGTCGAAACTACCGGCTTCATCAAGCTCTGCTAGGAATGATTCTACCCCGGGGTTTGGGAGACCCATAGAGTTTATAAATCCGTATGGAAGTACAACTATCGTGGGGTTAGGGTATCCATCTCTAGGCTTCAAGCCTATCGACTTCGTAGTAACTGCTCCTACGCTCTCGATCTTACTAATCTCTGCCAGCATCCTAGCAGATAATCCTAGTATACCTGAAGCTAGTATTAGCGGTGTTTTAAGATGCATGTCTGAGAGTTTAACTCTTAGATCTACGGTCATCTATAGTCGGATATACGGTCTTCGATGTAAATGCTTATTAGGCTTCTCCCTCTAACTCTATAGTCTGGTGGTGTGTATGCCTACTCATGGAAGCTTAACTAAAGCTGGTAAGGTTAGAAGTCAGACACCTAAACTCCCGGCTAGGGAGAAGCATAGCCCTATACCTAGGGTTAGAAACGCGAAGAATTACGTGAAGAGGATAATGATGGAGAGAGCTCCAGGTCAAAATATCAACAATCTACCTCGATCTAGGTAGAATCTAGGGGCTACCAGTCCTAGTCTTCTTAGATGCCGATCAAGATTGGAGATAGGCAAAAATTAGGGGTATACTGGCTTATCGTATTCGCTATTCTACCGGTTTAGTTTTCCTAGGAGCTGATATATCAGCGATCCTATCCTAGCGTATCCGATAGAATCCCTCTGATCGAATCCAGCTCTCTTCAAGCTTCTAAGCTCAGGTGCGAATAGTGATGAAGGTGATTCCCTACCGACTATGTAGAAGCTCCCTTTATACAGCTTTACGTATACCGTTCCGTTAACATGTTTTTGCGTCGAATCTATGAATGCATCTAGATCCTTCCTGAGTGGATGAAACCACATAGCGTGATACACCATATCAGCCCATACCATATCCACTATACTTTTGAATCTAAGCTGATCTTTAGTTAACGTAAGCTGCTCTAGATCCCTATGGGTCTTCAGGAGTATAGTTGCAGCCGGAGCTTCGTATAGCTCTCTAGACTTCAATCCTATCATGCCATCCTCCATTATATCTATCAATCCCACTCCATGCATGCCTCCTACACGATTAAGGTATAGTATAACCTCGACCGGATCCTTAACTTCGTCGACTCTTACAGGTATACCCTCCTTGAATTCTATAGAGATCTCTTGAGGTTTATCAGGCGCCTGCTCTGGAGGTGTAACCCATATATAATCCTCAGGATACTGGGAGAATAAATCCTCCACCTGCCCGCTTCCTATAGAATGCGACCATAGATTTATATCCCCTCCAAGCTTCCCCCTCCTAGGCTTAGGTGTTATACCGTATTTAGCTAGCATTTTCTCCTCCTCTGTCCTCACTAGGTTAAGCTCCCTTATAGGTGCGATAACCTCTAGATGCGGTGCTAGGTACTTAACGGTGAATTCTATCCTAAACTGATCGTTACCCTTACCTGTACATCCGTGAGCAACAGCCTCCGCACCCTCCTTTAAAGCTATCTCTACGCATTTAGCTGCTATGAAAGCTCTACTCATAGATGTACCTATAGGGTAACCCTCATAGCTTCCATTAGCCTTTATACATCTATGAACAAACTCCTCGACGAACTCCCTCTTACCATCTACAAAGACTACATCCAATCCGAGTTTCTCAGCCCTCTCAAATCCGGTCTCTATCTCCTCCTCGCCTTGACCTACATCCACGAGCACTGGTATAACCTCATCGAACTTGTAGTGTTCTTTCAGAAGTATCGTTACTAGGGTTGAATCGAGACCGCCAGAGTAGGCTGATACAACCCTCCTACCCACCTAACCAACACCCTCGTTTAGAGGGTGTATGGCCGTATAAAAGTATTGCTTTTGGTATACGCTTGGTAGGCATCGATTTTCTATACCTAGGTGTATATAAATGCTGTTAACATCTAAGTTTCTGATGCTAAGCTTTTTATGCGGTATACACGTTTATCTGTTTCAGGTGTGTACGGGTTTGAAGGAGATCGGTGTAGGTGTCGTAGGTTTAGGTAATATAGGCGTTACGCATGTTAGAGCTTTCATGAACGTTAAAGGTGCTAAACTGTTAGCCGTAGTAGATACTATACGTGAGAGGGCTGATTCTATAGCTAAGATGTATGGTTTGAAAAGCTATTATACGTTAGAGGATCTACTACGCGATCCAGATGTAGAGCTTGTCTCGATAGCTACCCCATCATACCTGCATGCCCCTCAAGCTATATACGCTATGGAGTATGGTAAGCATGTGATAGTTGAGAAGCCTATGGCTGTAACTCTTAAAGGTGCTAGAACGATGATAGATAGAGCTAAGAAGAACGGTGTTAAGCTCGGTGTCGTATTCCAGCAGAGGTTCGCTGATGATATACAGCGTCTGAAGAAGCTTATAGATGAAGGTGCGTTAGGTAAACTGTTCTTCCTATCCGCCGAGATGATGTGGTGGAGGAGCGAGAAGGATTACTACTTCAAGGATGAGCTTGCAAGATCCTGGCGTGGACTATGGCTTACCGAAGGTGGAGGTGCTATAACTAATCAGGGTATACACTATGTAGATCTACTCATATGGCTTGGAGGAGGTAGGGTGGAGGAGGTTGTAGGATTGATAGATAGGTTAACGCATCCGAATATAGAGGTTGAAGATATAGCTTTAGGTATGTTCCGATATGCAGGAGGGCATCTGGGAAGCATAGTGGCGACCGTATCCGTACAACCTCAGAATGCGCAGTATACTAAGATCAAGGTGTTCGGGGATGAGGGATGCGCCGAGATACATGATAGGAATCTCGCTGTACTGAAAACCGTTAAGGGTATAGAAGCTGAGGTTAAGATGGTGGAGGAGGGTGCGAAGGAGACTTTAAGGCAGCCTCCCAACCTACATCAGAAGATGTTCCAGAGCTTCGTAGATGCCCTACTGGAGGATAGAGACTTCCCGATACCTGGTGAAGAGGGTATTAAGAGTTTAGAGGTTATAAAGGCGATATACCTATCATCTAAGCTCGGTCAGAGGATGAAGCTACCCCTCGATATAGATATGGTAATATAGAGCTGGGCTCCATAGTCTATTTTTCCCCATAAATTCTCTATGACTATACCATTGAGTAATTTTTATATAATATTAGCTGCGATTTTTAATCGGCGGTATGTCCGCTTACGAGGAAGCCAAGAATCTATTCGAGAGTAGGAAGGATGCTATAAGAAGGGATGTGGAGGGTTTCGATAGAGTCTTCCAATTCGTATTCACCGATAAACCTGAGGAAAACTATTACGTAGAATTTTCTAGAGGTGATGTGAGGGTAGTTAAAGGCGTCCATAGTAGCCCCCATGTGAGATTCGCTATGAAGATGGATAGCTATAAGAGGATAGTATCTGGAGAGCTTGATGGTGAGCAAGCATATATGCTCGGATTGATATCGATAGATGGATCGATCTACGATGCAGCGAGATTCGGCTACATACTACAGAGACTACTGAGAAGGTAGCCCTCCCCCAATACTTAAATTTCCCATCTTTTTCTATTGCTCGCTCGGGGTTAGCCATGAGCAGGGTAGATGATGGAAAGCCATCTAGGATGTTTCCTAAAGCCGTAGCTAAACTTATAGTAGTCATAGCGTTATTCATAGTATCCAGCGCCATAATCCATTACATCACTATAGATCTCCTACCTAGACTGAATATAGATATCACGTCCTATAAGATCTATGTAGACCTATCTATATCCTTACTGTTCGGCTACCTTGTAGTGCAGAGGTTCTCGGATGTTATATACTGGTCTCTTAGAGCTAGGTATACCCATCCTGTAGCCGCATCGGTGAGGAGTGTCATCCGTATACTAGGAATAGGAATTATGGTATCAGTGATATCTGGTGCTTTAACGAATCCTACAGCAGGCGTAGCTCTAGGAGGTTTCATAGGTATGGTTGTAGGTTTTGCATCGCAGAATGTTCTAAGCCAGGTTCTATCAGGCTTATTCGTATTGATAGCTCGACCGATATCTATAGGTGAGCTTGTAGAGCTCGGTGGGGTTAAAGGCGTAGTCGAAGATATTTCTACGCTCTTCACGTGTATAAGAACGGATGATGGACGGCTAATATTGATACCGAATAATACGGTTATCGGGCAGAGGATAATAAAGTATCCGGAGAAGACTTGAAGATAATGTTACCTCCTTATATGAATCCTATTCTCACCTCTAACCTTCTCCACCCTTAGGATGCCGCTCTTTTCTAACCTTCTAATCATACGCCATACGGTTGTCTTCGGGAGTTTAAGAGCCTCCCTAAGCTCTGCCTCATATGCCACACCATTCTTCTCCCATAGAATCTTCAATAGATTTCTTTCATCATCGTTAAGCCATGGATTCCTCTCGAATATATCCTTTAAGCTTCTGTAGGTTCTAATCCTCCTCGATAGTATTAGAGCCGTGGCTCCTACGCCTAAGCCTAACAGTATATACCAGTAGCTTACGATGATATAATACGCGAGATCTAGCATACTTACGGATGGTTTAGTTGCCTTCCTAGCCGCTTCTATCGCCTCTAAAGCTTTAACTTCGGCTTCAGAATACATTTTCCTGGATAGTAGGTGGACGGCGTCGGATAGTAGACTCCTAGCCTCTTCTAAACCCTGTATCCTACCCTCAGCTTCAGCCTCATCTATACTCTTCAAAGCTCTAGCTATAACCTCTAAAACTCTAGAAGCAGGATCGTATAGAGGTGATATGTACTCTACATACTGTAATCCTGAAAGCATCGTAAGGGTTATCCTGCCATCAGGTAATGTAGATACACGTATAGGTATAGAGGAGATGTTTACGATCGTAGAATTCGATGGTAATGTTACCGTAAAGTTTACAGGTGCATCCACTCTAAACCCCCACAGTAATCCATCCTTATACGTTAACTCAGTCGTCTCATACTCTATGATCAAGCTTTTAATACCTAGAGTATCTATGGTAAGCATCGATCCGTTAAGGGTGTAGGATAATAGCTCGCCGTCATCTGAGACTACGATCAGATTATCCGCAGAACCTGATGGAAGTTTAACCGTGATAACCGGGTAAATCTCATATACCGTTAGTCTAATCTTAACGGTTGTAACCCCATCCCCGTATACGGTGAAATCTAAACTCTCCACTCTCCACTCGCAAATTAGCGGCGTCACTATCATAATGTAGACTAGCATAGGTATAGCGAGTATGATGAGGATCCCCCTCATATAAATCCCGTTAACGTATTAAGCCATACTACTCTTAAAGCTTTAATAGCAGTACATTCAAGTCGTGTACCCATAAGTTATTCAAATTTAATCCTCGAAGCTATCTCCAAGAATCTGTGATATGCATCCTCGTGTTTACCGGATGTATTCGGCGTATACTCTTTAATCTGGAATGAATTTCCTACGATCCTCCTCAGATCTCTAAGCGAATCTACGTAACCTAAACCCGCCGCCTGGAGTAGTATATTACCTATAGATGTAGCTTCCTCTGGGCCGGCGTACACCGGTAGACCTGTATAATCTGCCGCTAACTGGTTGAGCAACCAATTCCTAGATCCTCCGCCGAATATATTTATACGCCTTAGCCTTCTCCCAGTTAGACGTGAAGCCTGATCGAAAACCAATCTATATTTGAGAGCTAGACTCTCGAATATAACCCTCACCAATCCACCTATATCTGAAGGCTTCTCCTGCCTAGTCTCCTCCAAGAATCTACGGATCTCCTCGATCATATTATCTGGAGCTAGGAATCTCGGATCATCTGGATCTATGAATGCTTTGAACGGCTCAGCTCTATACGCCATACCTATAAGCTCATCATACCCGTAGGTGTATCCTCTATCGGCTAGATTCCTCCTAACTTCTTCAAGAATCCACATACCCTGTACATTCCTAAGGAAAGTTATAGTATCGAATGCTCCCCCCTCGTTCGTGAAGTTATACTCTAAAGCATCATCGTTTATGAGTGGCTCGTCTAGCTCGACGCCTACTAGAGACCATGTCCCTGAGCTAACGTATCCAGACTCTCCATCTACCAGTGGACCTGCAGCTATAGCGGATGCTGTATCATGGGTAGCGGGGGCTACAACATTTAATCCTCGTTCAACCTCTACCTCTTCAGAGACGCTATCAAGTAGGGGTCCCAGCATGGTTGCCGGCTCGATTATATCTGGAAGTATACGTATCGGTATACCCAGCTCCTCTAGTAGATCTACGCACCACTCCTTCCTACGAGGATCTAGAAACTGTGTAGTCGATGCCTCCGTATACTCTGCAACCTTAACACCTGTCAACCAATAGTTGAATAGATCGGGTATCATGAGTAGGGTTGATGCTACCTCCAGTTGTGGCGACTTCTGTTTAACCATGGCATAGAGCTGGTAAAGCGTATTTATCCTCATGAACTGTATACCAGTTCGCTCATAAATCCTACTCCGAGATATTCTTCTACAGACTTCCTCTACTAAGCCCTCAGTCCTAGGATCCCTATAGGTATGCGGATTCCCGATAAGCTCACCTCTACCATCTATAAGAGCGAAATCCACACCCCAGGTATCTATACCTACTGATACTAGATCCCTACCATACCTTTTAGAAGCTATCTTCAAACACTCCTTAACCCTCTGCCATAAGTATAGTACATCCCAGTATAGGTTGCCGTGCAGTCTAACCATATAGTTAGGGAAACGATTAACATCCTCTACTATAAGCCTTCCATCATCTTTTAATATACCTGCGACAGCTTTACCACCGCTAGCACCTAGATCTATAGCTAAAAATATCGGAGCGCCCATACCTCAACAGATTATACTTTACATGATTATTACATAAAGGTTAAAGTCAAACTATCAGATCAAGTTGCGTCGTAGCTGAATGATGCTCGCTCTACATGCTGCGATAGCGAAGAATCTTAGAGGGATCGTACTACTGAATCCCATCGAAGATAAAGCTTTAGATACCCTTAGATGGCTGGCGAAGAGATTCAAGTATAGGGATCTAGGATTCACGCCTAGCTTATCTGTTAAGCTTAAAGCGTATAGTGGAGGGTTTAGATCCCCGTTCAGAGAACTTGTCTACCCATCAGCTAGCTTCGAGAAGCTTGTAGAGGTATTCGCTGGAAAGCTTCAGATACCTCTCGAATTATCTGAGCTGCTAATCTTCTCATCAATCTATATATCCCCGGCGATCCTAATTGGAGAATCCTATAGACCATATATCGAATCCATATCATGCTATACCGTGAAGACGCGTAGGGATCTAACGATTAGCGATTGGAAGCTGCATATGAGAATCGTAGGCTATGCTATCCTAGATTTCTATGAGGATTCTATAGAGGAATCCCTCGAAGCGATTAAGAACCCTAGAGAGTATACATCGATAATAGAGAAGCGGAGGATAAAGATAGCTAAAGATACTAGACGATACTGGAGGATAGCGGCCATCGATGGTAGATCCTTAGTATACTACGTGGATAACTTAGAATTAGCTTTCAAGACTGGTATCCGGGAGATAGAGTCGGATTGGATTGCAGGCTTATCTATAGTAACGATCATAAATATAACCTCCGATCTTGCTCGTATCTAGCATAGGCTACGATTAACATGGAAACGTAACTAGTATCATCGATACCCTATAGGCATCGTTGGATTAATCCTTCTTCATCTCATCTAGAATCTCGATGAAACTCTTATGCACATCCATTATACGATTCATAGCTCTATCCATCGCACGATTCATGATCATTCTCCTAGCTTCGTTTAAAAGGCCTTCGACTTCGCTTAGTTTAGATCTTATCCTCTCCCTTACATGCTGCGGATACATTTTAAGCTCCTCGTAGATCTTAGACTTAGCGTTCTCGATACCCCTCAGGTACCTCTCCATCCTCACGCCCATTACATACTTAGAGCACGCCAGCTCTCTAAGGATCCTTAAAGCTTCGTTAACCTTAACTCTAGCCTCGCCTAGAAGCTTAGCTGCACCGCTTACATTCCCCTCAGCTAATAGCTCTCTAATCATAGCCAACGTATCGTTTGCCTCCACTAGGAGGTTTATTGCATTAGCAGTCATATTATACCTCTTCTCTAATATTCTTCTACTGAAATTCACTCTATCTATAAACTCCTCCAGCCTCATTGATGCTACGGCTAACCCCATCCATCCCATACTAACATTATCTTCTCTTATCGTTATAGTAGCGTTGCGGATACATTCTCTGAAGGTATTCATCGCTCTGAGGGCGTACAGTAGGGCTGCATCATAATTCCCCCTTTCATACTCTACCGTAGCGTTTTCCATCAACTCAAGACCTAGCTTAAATGTTTCATTTAGCGTAGAGGTATCGATACCTAGTTTCAACGATAGTCGAATGGCTATTTCCGCTCTAATCCTAGCTTTCTCCGCTATATCCAGTATGAACTCCTTCTCCATATCTAATCTTTGATGTATAGAAGCTGCAGTTCCCTGTACAGCATACACGGTTAAAGGAGTACATACTAGCATAGATAGTAGGATGGTGCATACCACGAATCTCTCCAACCTACCTTCCACTCTACATCACCTCGAGATATAGTTGATCGCTCGAAATATATAGAGGATTCCATGGAATCCTATCGGATCGATCGTTTCAACAAGTTTCCCCCACCATGCCTGTTAGCTCAGCGAGTATCTCTTTAGCTCTATCTATCCTTATCACACCTTCTTCAACCATCCTTCTAGCTACCTCATCTATCAGATCTCCGGTAGCCCCTGCTGCGATAGCTATATTCCTAGCGTGAAGCTTCATATGCCCCCTCTGTATACCTTCGGTTGCTAGGGCTCTTAGAGCTGCTAGATTCTGAGCTAGACCCACTGACGCCATAACCTCAGCTAGCTCTCTAGCACTCTTCACGCCTAATATCTTAAGAGCTATCCTAGCCGTAGGATGGCTACGTGTGGCTCCGCCGACTATACCTACGGCTAACGGTAGCTCTATGGTTCCTACGAGATCGCCTTCAGGTGTTTTCTCCCATGTAGTTAGAGGCTTGTATCTCCCATCTCTAGCTGCATATGCATGTGCACCAGCTTCTATAGCTCTATGATCGTTACCGGTTGCTAAAGCTACGGCTACTATCCCATTCATTATACCTTTGTTATGCGTCGCGCATCTATATGGATCCGCTACCGCGAAAGCATAGGCATCCAGTATCCCCTCGACCGCGTCCTCCCCTCCTAGGATATCCTTATCGAATATAGCCCACGCTCTCGCAAGCCTATAGGAGGATAGATTCGAAACTATCCTAAGCCTAACCCTACCGCCGGTTATATGCTCTATAAGCGGTGCTACGGCTTCAGCCATAGTATTGACAGCGTTCATACCTGCTGCATCCCTACAATCTACTAGGAGCTCAGCTATAAGCATATGCCCCCTGAAGGTTTCTAGGATTTTAACATGTAGATCCTTAGCTCCGCCTCCAAGCTTAACCAGTACCGGATCCTTACTATTAGCTAGATCCAGTATCTCATCCTTCCGCTCTAGGAGTTCAAGCCTCGCTTTATAAGGGTTTGGAGGTTTAACAACCTGTATCTGGCCTATCATTATAGGCTCTGTGCTGGATGCGTGGAATCCGCCTTTAACTCTAGCCATCCTAGCTCCGTTGCTAGCAGCCG
Organism: uncultured Candidatus Bathyarchaeia archaeon; assembly: GCA_964491605.1. Taxonomy (GTDB): domain Archaea; phylum Thermoproteota; class CALKCG01; order B24; family DRYS01; genus DRYS01. The sequence goes on along the minus strand of CAZBGY010000010.1, from coordinate 16,444 downwards.
CTACGACACTAGGCTCCTCTATAACCATCGGTACTAGATAGTCTTTACCGTTTATCAGGAAGTTCGTAGCTACGGCGAACGGTGTAGCCATCAATCCTACGACGTTCTCTATCATCCTATCGGCTATATCGTAGCTCAGCCTACCTGTCTTTAGTATCTCAACCTCTTCATCTGTTAGATCTGCAAACTCTCTAACAATATTCAGCCTCTCCTCTACTGAGAGTTTATAGAAGTTGGGTATCCTAGATGATCTGGTAGACGGCAAGCCACATCTCTCCCACCTTCTCTACCCGTCTTCGCGAATTAAACTTTTAGTTTAAGTTGAAGTTTAAGATATGGTTGGAGAGTGTAAGGGTGGGGATGGAAGTACCTGAAGCCTCTATCATAGCTGCTTCGACGCATAATGTTAAGAGGCCGGTATCGGATTGGCTTCGTACACTCATCTACTTCGGTTTCAGTTATCTCGATGTAGAGTGTATTAGAAGCCCAGATGAGAAGGGTGGCATAGCCGATAATAGGATAAGCTTGGAGGAGGCTAAAATAATAGAGGATGCAGTCGAGAAGGGGCTAGTAAATGTAGTGAGCGTAGAGGCCGGAGGTTTATTCGTCGATACGTCTCAGCTAGCTCGTAGATACGGGGAGATGGTTAAGAGGATGTTTAAGCTTGCGAGGAGGATGAAAGCTAAGATCGTAAGCTTCACCCCGGCTTCTATGACCGGAAAGGTTTCATGGGAAGGGCTTATAGAAAGCTGTAAATCCATATGTAGAGAGGCGGAGTTACAGGGGTTAACTGTAGCCTTCGAGAATGGTGAGGTTGGCTCTAGGAAGATCGTACAAAGCGTCGAAGATATACGTAGGCTCCTAGACGATGTCGATCAAGATAATCTAGGTTTATGCCTAGATATATCTGCCGCGGCAACCTACGATTTCAACGTAGCGAAGATCATAAAAAGCATCCTAGATACGGTGAGGATTATCCATGTTAACGATATAACGGCGGATCTAGCCTTCAAGAATCTACCTATAGGCGTAGGGGATCTAGACTATGAATCCATAGCTTTAGTCTTATCCAGTATTAAAACACCTATAGTGCTTGAACTCTACTCAGGGTATGGACCGGTAGAATTATATTTATGTAAACGTAAGCTCGAACAGCTATTATCGAAGGCTGCAAAGATAAAGCGTGATACTCGGTTAAAGAGTAGCAGCTAACAATGTTTGGATCAGAGCTAAGGGCGTCAGTATACGCCATGCCCCTCTAGCAGCTTGATCTATACGAAACCTAGCTAGTAGAGCTCTCACGTTAGACATCAAAGCTAGAATTACTAGCGATTTCAGTATAAGCCATACTATAGGCGGTAGGATGGGCCCAGCTCCTCCCCCGAAATATATGCATGCGAGAAGCATGCTGGCAACTAGAAGTTCTACATCCATACTCAACCTTATCAATGCTAGCTTCCTACCGCTAAACTCTGTAATCCACCCGGCTACGAGTTCTGTCTCTGCGTGAGGTATATCGAACGGTATCCTCTCAAGTTCCCCTATAAAGCATAGGAAGGCTACGATGAAACCTATAGGCTGCAGCAGTATGAACGGTAGATTCTCACTCTGCCAGAGGATCAACCCGCCTATCGAGAGAGTTCCAGCATCTATAGAAGGTGCTAGTAGGGATACTACGAGGGGTATTTCGAAGCTGAATAGTTGTATAGCTGTACGTATACCGCCGACGATGCTAAACCTATTGGTTGAAGCCCAAGCAGCTAGTACGATCGATAAACTGTAAAGAGTTAGGAGTAGGAGTACGAATATAAGATCACCCTCGAAGGATGCAAGCCCCCTGCTTAACTCTAGCATGGGTATATACATCGAAGCTATGAGCGGTAGCGTTAGGAGTATCACGGGCATCATCCTGAATACCCCCTTATCCGATACCTCAGGCTCTATATCCTCCTTCGATAGAAGCTTTATAAAATCTGCTAGAGGTTGAAGGATACCTGATGGACCTGTATAGAGGGGTCCGTATCTATGCTGCAACCTAGCGTAGATTTTTCTGTCCAGCCATTCATAGAATAGTGAGAGCGCTACTACGAATAGTACCCCTGGGAATACAGCCATCTTCAGTATGGTTACAACCATATCCATACCCTAACCTCCTACATCCTCTATCTTCATAGCTATGAAGAGTAACGCTGCGATAGTCGGTGCGATGAATAGAGCTACATAGATCGGGTTAGCGGTTAAAGCTAACGAGAGTATTATACCTAGAATATCGAAGATCATGAAGTATACTAGGTATATGTAGAATCTTGTTATATCTAGGTTAAGCTTAACACCGGGTAGCTCCTCTCCGCATGCATAAGGCTTAACTTTACCTGGATTAGCCGAGCCTTTAGCCGCTATCCTCCCTCCAACCCAGTAGATTATCGACGCAAAGATTAAAGGTATTAGTATGCTAAGAGCTTCTTCCACCACTACCTATCCCCCCATACCTATAGATTCGATTATCCAAGCTCTAGCTTATTATGCTAGCTATACAAAAATTTTCATCGATACATATAATCCGAAGCTATCCTTCATTTATGGTTGTAGAGCTACTAAATATACGTAGCTCTACAGACTTTAAGCTTTAATAAAAAATCGGTGTCATGTACTTTACGATTTCATCTAGACTGTCTAGTTATGGAGGATTAGGGAATGCTACTCGAAACTGTACTAGCGATCGCATCGATCATCCTAGCTATACTAGCGTTAGAATTCGACGATCTACTCAAGAGTATAGTATGCTTCGGCGCTATGTGCTTCTCCATAGCGATCATATACTGGGTCCTTAACGCTCCGTATGTAGCCGTCTTCCAAGCTCTAATATACGGCGGGGTTATACTCGCTTTATTCCTAGCCGCGGTCATAGCTATAGGTAGAGGTGGGGAGAATGGCTAGCATAGCTAACCGTATCCCAGCATATATTATGCTCCTACTAATCCTCCTCATATTCTCGTATCTTGCTTTAACGTATAAGCCTACCATCATAAAGCGTTATCCCTCCCCTCACACACCTATAGGGGATGCCATCATAGGGCGTGAAACAGCATCCTTCCTATGGGGTTATAGATGGCTTGATATACTTATCCTAGGTCTACTGCTACTGGTAGCTGCGGTTTCATGTGTAGCTCTACTCAGGAGGAGTTAGCTATGCTAGAACCTATACTACCGTGCAGCGTAGCTCTAATCGCGGTTGCACTCTACGGATTCTACTCGAAGAGGCATATGGTTAAGATGATAATCTCCATAGAGATTCTGATCAACGCAGCGAATCTACTGATAGTAGCGTTCGGAGCTTATAGAACTCCAGGATACGTTGAGCTTCTACCTCAAAGTTTAGCTATACTCTCCATATCATCGGCTGGAGGTGTAACCGCTGTAGCTTTAGCTCTAATGCTAGCTGTCTATAAGGTTTATGGAACGGTAGATGTTAGGAAGTTACGTAGGTTGAGGGGGTGAATATTGTTGATAGAGCTGATCATATGGACTCTCGCATTCGGATGTTGTACTATACCCATAGTCGGCTGGATATCGGATAAACTAGGTGTAAAGCATCTTAGAGAGTGGTATTCATCGTTGGTTTTAGCTCTGCCGCTCATTCCGTACATCCTGCTACTAAGGTTGATCTCTCGTATAGGTGTACTTGTATATCCAGCTTCATCCCTCTTCCATTCAATCCTAGCGATCGATATGGTATCAGCCTTCTTCATACTGCCGATACTACTTGTCGGGCTAGCTTCATCGATATACTCCGCATCTTACATGAATCATGATACAGGTCTCAACAGCTACTACACTCTCCTATCAGCTATGATATTAGGTATGGTCGGAGTGGTATCTGCCGGAGATTTCTTCACATTCTTCCTATTCTGGGAGATTATGAGTATCTCCTCCTATGCTCTAGTAGCATTCCGGAAGGATAGATGGGAACCTGTAGAAGCAGGGTTCAAGTATCTAGTTATGAGTAGCGCCGGGTCGGCCCTTATGCTATCGGGTATAGCTATAGTATACGGTATAGTAGGGACGCTAAACTTCGCAGGTATAGCTCTTGCTACACGAACTCCTATACTGGCATCGGATCCATGGATAATACTAGCTATATCCCTCCTGATAGTAGGATTCGGTATTAAGGCTGCTATAGCTCCTATGCATACATGGCTTCCAGACGCTCACCCGGCAGCTCCAAGCCCTATAAGCTCCCTACTATCCGGTGTTATGATAAAGACCGGTATCTATGGTCTGCTTAGATTCTACATACTATTCCAAACTCTACACGTATACTGGGGTTTCATACTCTCAATACTAGCATTCCTTACGATGTTTATAGGAAACCTTACAGCTATGTTTCAGACAGATATAAAGAGGCTTCTAGCCTACAGTAGCATAGCTCAGATAGGATATATAACGTTCGCTCTATCGATAGGAACAGTTCAATCGGTATCGGCAGGTCTCCTACACGTATTCAATCACGCTATGATGAAGGGTCTCCTCTTCATGGCCGCCGGCGCCTTCTATCACGCAACCGGATCAAGAGATATATCTGTACTCGAAGGTATAGGTAGGAGGATGAAGATAACCGGGATACTACTCTCGATAGGGCTTCTAGCTATAGCAGGTATGCCTGGGCTTAACGGCTTCGTAAGCGAGCTTCTCATAGTATCGGCGGCTATACAACGCGAACTATACGTTCAAGCAGCTTTAACCATATTAAACTTCGTAATCTCAGTAGCTTACTATTTAAGACTCTTACAACGTATAATGCTTAGAGAACCTAAAGGTGACGTCTCGAGGGTCGAGGAGGCTCCGGCTACTATGATAGCTGGTATGGTCATACTTACATCGCTATGCATATTCGTAGGAGTATACCCGTCGATGCTTATATCTATATCTGAAATCGCCGGTAGAGCTGCTCTAGATATCAACTCATACATAGCTCCTATCTTAGGAGGTTAGCTTACGATGATCGAAGCATGGCTATGCTGGTTAACACCGATATCTGGAGCACTTTTAACACCTATACTAGCTAAGATCGATCATAAAGTTAGGGATTATGGAGCTGTAGCTTTCAGCCTCATAGCAGCTATCTTCGCATCAAGGTTGCTACCAGTAGCAATCGAAGGCATAACTATATGGGAGAGGTATAGTTGGATGCCTATACCTGGCGCTCCAATCTTCGTAGGGGTGCTCGTCGATCCTCTAAGCGTCATTATGGCTAACGTCGTATCCTGGATATCCTTCCTGATAATGCTCTACTCGTTAGAGTATATGCATGGCGAACCCGGGCTTACAAGATACTGGTTCTTCATGAACTTCTTTATAGGGAATATGCTCCTCCTCGTACTAAGCGATAACCTTCTACAGATGTTCTTCGGATGGGAGGGTGTAGGTCTATGCAGCTATGGACTTATAGGCTTCTGGTATAGGGATGAGAAGAAGTATTGGGTCGGCACCTATCCAGACGAGTATCCGCCCAGCCATGCAGGTATGAAAGCCTTCATAACGACTAGGATGGGTGATGTAGGCATGCTAGTAGCTATGCTAGCTATCTACAGCTATTCAGGTACGTTCTCCATACCTGAGCTTCAATCGAATCCAGTATGGGCTTTAACCCTATTAGAATCAGGGCTTCTAACGCCTATTCTACTACTCATGCTCTTAGGACCGATAGGTAAATCAGCTCAATTCCCGCTTCATGAATGGCTACCGGAAGCTATGGCTGGACCCACCTCTGTAAGCGCGCTCATACATGCCGCTACGATGGTTAAAGCAGGTGTCTACCTGATAGCGAGGATGGCGATCATAGTCGCTAGCTTAATACCTGTGATAGGATTTGAAGAATTCCATACATTCTTCTTAGCTGTAGCTTGGATCGGCGGCTTCACAGCTTTTCTAGCAGCGACGCAAGCCGTAGTAGCTAGAGAATTAAAGAAGGTTCTCGCCTACTCTACCATAAGTCAGATAGGGTATATGATGTTAGCTCTAGGAGCAGCAGGTTTAGCGGCTGATATCGTAGAAGGTCTATCAGCCGGTATATTCCATCTAGTAAGCCACGCGATTTTCAAAGCTAGCTTATTCCTAGCTTCAGGAGCTGTATTACATGTATGTGAGACTAAGTATATGGATGAGATGGGTGGTCTAAGGAAGTATATGCCTATAACGTTTGTCTCGATGTTTATCGCCGCTCTCTCGCTTTCAGGCGTACCTCCGCTTCTAGGATTCTGGAGTAAGGAGGCTGTACTCAAGGTATGTTTCAAAACAGGCGATCTAGCGCTATTCATGCTATCAGCCGTAACGGCTGCTATAACATTCTTCTATAGCTTAAGAATGATTAGTATAACTTTCTTATATCCTAAAAGTAAGCATCTCGAGGAATTGGAGGTTGAAGGATTGCATCTGCATGAGGTATCACCGATTATGTGGATACCCTACGGTCTACTAGCCGCCTCCACGCTTATACTAGGTATCCTCGGATGGCTCATGGAAGACTTCTTCCACGAATCTCTATCCCACCTCGTAGCCGCCGTTCATCATCTGGAAGCCGTAGTAGAACCTCATGAATCTACGATCGCCCCCTCTATAGCATCCATGCTGGCTAGCATATCTGCCCTCATAGTTGGTGGCCTCCCGGGATACTGGTTGTATGTAGCTAGGAGGGCTGATCCACGCTTGATAGTAGAGGGTAATTCCATCCTTAAGGCCATATGGAGCTTTCTATGGAACCGATGGTACATAAATAAGGTGTACTACATCCTATTCGTTAATCTACCTATAGCGTTAGCTAGGATTATGAATAGATGGATCGAGCTAGGATTCTTCAACGGTATACAGTATGGGCTATCATGGTTTACCTTCCGGCTCGCTACACTTACGAATAGATTGGTGGAGATATCGTTCTTCAACGGTATACAGTATGGGGTAGCCGAGCTTATAGCTCATCTATGTAGAGCTTCTAGGTTCCTCCAGACAGGCTCCCTCAACATTAACATGTACCAGGTTTCGATCATCCTAGTTCTAATCCTAATCATGTTACTCATATTCATGGGGGTATGGTAGATGAGTCTCCCAATCTTAATCCAAACAGTCCTCACACCCATAGTCCTAGCACCTATAGTCTATCTAGCAGGTAGGAAGTTATCCCATCATGTAGGTTGGTTAGCGTTCGCTATCCTCCTCCACTCGACGACTATGATGCTAATGGTAGCAGGCTCGGAGTATATTGAAGTATATTCATGGGTTCCGAGGATGGGCTGGGATATAGGCTTCAAACTGGATGGGTTGAGCCTCCCGTTCGCTCTAAATGTAGCCGTGCTATCTACCGTTATCGCCATATACTCTATACCTTACATGGAGCATAGGATAGGAGATAAACCTGAAGAATATGGAAGCTACTATGCGCTCTACCTACTCTACGCAGCTGGTATGCTCGGCGCAATCCTCGCCACAGATCTAGTCGAATTCTACATATTCTACGAGCTTATGCTGATACCAAGCTACCTACTGATAGCTAGATGGGGTTACGGGGAGAGGGAGAAGATAGCTTTCATGTACTTCCTATGGACTCATATAGGAGCTTTGGCTCTACTAGCATCTATAGTAGCAGTCTACTGGGTTACCGGAGCTACATCGATAGAGGTAGTCAAGACTATACTACAGAATACTAGGATACCATTCCAGCTGGAAGTAGGTATCGCTACAGCTATGCTTTTAGGATTCCTAGTTAAGATGGCTGTACTAGGTTTGCATGTATGGCTTCCGCATGCGCATGCCGAGGCTCCTACACCTATAAGCGCACTATTATCGCCTGCGATGATAGGTATAGGTGGATACGGTGTGATCAGGATAGCTCTAGGCTTCTTCCCACAATTCTTCAGGGTATACAGCCTCCCGATAGCTATATGGGCATTCCTAACTATGGTATACGGTGGGCTTATGGCTTTAAGTCAGGATGATGTGAAGAGGCTTCTAGCCTATAGCAGTATAAGCCAGATGGGCTACCTACTATTCGGCATATCATCCGTTAATATGCTAGGCGTATCAGGATCCATCCTCCACTATCTATCTCACGGCTTGGGTAAAGGCATCCTCTTCATGGTGGCAGGCATCCTCATAATGCAGACGGAGCTTAGGAGTATAAGCCGTATGGGCGGATTAGCTTCCAGGATGCCTCTAACAGCAGTATCAGCTCTCATAGGCTTTCTAACATTGATAGGGCTACCTACGACTAGCGGCTTCGTATCTGAGTGGATGATATTCGGAGGGGTTATAAGAAGTAGCTTAGCTTCTGGAAGCATAGAGAAGCTGTTGGTAGCTGTACTAGGATTACTAGCCACCATGCTTACAGCAGGATACGGACTCTGGACTGTGAGAAGGGTATTCTTCGGTCAAACACCCACACATCTCGAGGAGGTTAAGGAGGGATCTATGCTAGCACTCACACCGATAATAGCTCTAGCGATTCTAACGTTCATAGTAGGCGTATTCCCTGCACCTATACTGGATAGGTTGACGCAGACGGTAATGCTATCCCTAAATCTAGGTTGAAGCGGGCTTCCTCCTCTTCCTCCATACGCTTATAGCTCCAGAATCCGAGTATTCGGTTAAGATTCTATGTTTCTCCTCCCATACACAGTGCTCTGCATAATGTCGTTCACAGAAGTAGTGGTTGCAGTAGGGGCATTTCTTCAGATTGCCCCCTCTCTCACCGCATATATAGCATACTTCACCGTTGCTCATAGCAAACACTATACATAGATATTCATCTATAGTCAAGCTAATTAGCTTTTACGCTATCCCGTATAACTAGATCGGAAGCTATAGACTCACTATCATCATAGGATTCATGCGATATTACCCTGATAGTTTAGCTACGTGTATCTACGTAGTAAAGCTTAAAGAATATGCAGCCGTACTTTACATAGTTGAATCTAGTTATGGAAAGGCGTGGAAGGATAGTTAGAATCGCGGGGCCTGTAGTTGAAGCTGAAGGTGTTTCAGGCGTTAAGATGTATGAAGTCGTTAGGGTTGGGGAGCTCGGGCTCATCGGAGAAGTTATAAGGGTTGAAGGTGATCGTTGCACGATACAGGTTTATGAGGAAACTTCAGGTCTTAAGCCTGGGGAACCTGTTGTAGCTACAGGTGAACCGCTTTCAGTTGAGCTTGGTCCAGGGCTGGTAGGCCACATATTCGACGGCGTTCAAAGGCCGCTCACCAGGCTTCAGCTCCTTGCAGGTAACTTCATAAGCAGAGGAGTAGTAGTCGAATCTCTCGATAGAAGTAGGAAGTGGTTCTTTAAGCCTACAGTTAGAGTTGGGGATGTAGTTGGTGAAGGCGATATTATAGGTGTGGTGCAGGAAACACCTATGGTTGAGCATAAGGTTATGGCTCCTATAGGTATTAAGGGTGTCGTTAGAAGAGTCGAAGAAGGAGAATATAGGGTTACAGATACAGTTGTATACCTAGAAACTGAACGTGGAGAAGTAGGTTTAAGCATGATGCAGAGATGGCCTGTGAGGAAGCCTAGACCATACGTTAGAAAGCTTCCGGTCGAAGAGCCGCTTATAACGGGGCAGAGAGTGCTCGATACACTCTTCCCGCTAGCCCTAGGAGGTACCGCCGCTATACCTGGAGGTTTCGGGACTGGTAAGACTATAATGCAGCATCAGCTGGCTAAATGGGCTAGCGCGGATATAGTGATATATGTTGGATGCGGGGAGAGGGGGAATGAGATGGCTGAGGTCCTAGAAGATTTCCCGAAGCTTACAGATCCTAGGACTGGCAGGCCTCTTATGGAGAGGACGGTATTGATAGCTAACGTATCGAATATGCCTATCGCAGCTAGGGAGGCTAGCATATACACGGGTGTCACCATAGCGGAGTATTTTAGGGATATGGGCTACAACGTAGCTTTGATGGCCGACTCCACGAGTAGATGGGCTGAAGCTTTAAGGGAGATATCCGGTAGGCTCGGGGAGATACCTGGGGAGGAGGGTTACCCACCCTACCTAGCTAGTAGACTTGCAGAGTTCTATGAAAGAGCTGGTAAGGTTGAAGCATTAGGTAGGCCTATGAGGACCGGTTCTATCTCGATTATAGGAGCTGTATCGCCTCCAGGTGGAGATTTCTCGGAGCCTGTAACGGTTAATACTTTAAGGATAGTTAGGGTATTCTGGGCTCTCGACGAGGAGCTTGCTAGGAGGAGGCACTTCCCAGCCGTTAACTGGCTTAGAAGCTACTCACTCTACCGTGACGATCTTGATGCATGGTTTAGACGTAAACTCGACCCTGAGTGGAGCGATATGATCCGCGAGTGTATGTACATACTGCAAAGGGAGGAGGAGCTTAAAGAGATAGTCCAGCTCGTAGGTCCAGACGCCCTTTCAGATGAGCAGAGAGCTATACTAGAGGTTGCGAGGATGATAAGAGAGGATTTCCTAGCTCAGCATGCATACCATCCGGTAGATACATACTCTGACCTGGAGAAAACTAGGCTCCTCCTGAGAATAATACTAGACTTCTATAGGTTTATCAACGAATCCGTGAAGAAGGGTGTAGCTTTACATAGAATCCTGGATCTACCTATAAGAGGTGAGATAGCTAGACTTAAGATACGTCCACTCGAGGAGCTTAGAGAGATCGCTGAAAACCTTCGCTTAGATATGGAGAAGCAGTTTAGAGAATTGATGAAGGAGGTTCAGTCGGGGTGATCGAGGTGTCTTCGGTATGAGCTTAGCTCTCAAGAAGTATAGGAGTATATCTAGAATCTCAGGTCCACTACTCTTCGTAGAAGCTGTCAGAGGTATAGCCTACGGCGAACTGGTACGTATAGAGACCCCGACCGGAGAGGAGAGGCGTGGACAGGTACTCGAGGTGACTGATAGATTCGCTGTCATACAGGTATTCGAGGGAACCGAAGGGTTAAGCTTAGATAGAACATCCGTTAAGTTTACAGGGGAAACTATAAAGCTGCCTGTATCAGGCGATCTACTCGGTAGGATATTCAACGGTAGAGGTGATCCTATAGATGGCGGCCCGCCGATAATACCTGAAGACTACTGGGATATCCATGGTATGCCTATAAACCCGTCATCTAGGGAGCATCCTAGAGAATTCATCCAGACAGGTATATCAGCTATCGATGGGTTATACACCCTGGTTAGAGGTCAGAAGCTACCTATATTCTCAGGTTCAGGTCTACCGCATAATATGCTTGCAGCTCAGATTGCTAGGCAAGCTAGAGTACTAGGTAAGGAGGAGGAAGCTGTAGTAGTCCTAGCGACGATGGGTATAACAGCCGAGGAAGCGAGATTCTTCATAGAAGATTTCAGATCTAGGGGTGTATTGGATCATATAGTACTCTTCGTAAACCTAGCGAACGATCCAGCTATAGAACGTATGATAACGCCTAGGCTAGCCCTCACCTGCGCCGAGTACCTAGCCTTCCATGAGGGATATCATGTACTCACGATACTAACCGATATGACTAATTATGCTGAAGCTTTAAGGGAAGTGAGCGCCGCTAGAAGGGAGGTTCCAGGTAGAAGGGGTTATCCTGGATACCTGTATACAGATCTAGCAACGATATATGAGAGGTGTGGGCGTATACGCGGAGTGAGGGGTAGCCATACGGTATTCCCGATACTAACCATGCCTCACGATGATATAACGCATCCGGTTCCAGATCTAACAGCATACATTACCGAAGGGCAGATAATACTTAGCAGAGCTATGCATCATAAAGGTATATACCCGCCTATAGATATACTTCCATCGCTATCTAGGCTTATGAGAACGGGTATAGGTGAAGGTAGAACTAGATTCGATCATAGGGAAGTCGCAGATTGCTGCTACTATGCTTACGCCGAAGGAGTATCGTTGAGAGAGCTTATAGCGGTTATAGGTGAAGCCGGACTTACCGCTAGAGATAAGCTATACCTACAATTCGCGGATGAATTCGAGAAGAGGTTCGTAAATCAAGGAGTCTATGAGGAGCGTAGCATAGAGGAGACGCTAGATCTAATGTGGGATGTCCTATCGATCCTACCTGAGAGAGAACTTAAGAGAGCTGATCCTAAAACGATAGAATGGGCGAAGCAGCAGGGTAAGTACAAGTATAGATCGTCGTAGGTATCTACTTACAGATAGGCTATGGCTTCCATCCGTAGTTGGATTAATATTTCCAGTTTACGTAATGTACATATCTTACCACTACTATCCTTATGACCAAGCTTCTTTTTACAAAACCCATTGATGAGGCCTGCAAGATTATATAAGGTTCGTATAGATGTATTGGATGTTAGCATAATCGAAGACTTACTACATTTCCTAGAGGAGTTCGGTAACTTCCATCTATCAATGTTCGTCGAAACACCTACATCTATCGATATAAACCCGTATATTATCGGATGGATTCCTCGATCTATGAAGGATAAATTCGAGTATAAGATAAAGAGTTTATACAGTGATCGAGTAAAGATGGAGTTTAGCCCTCCTGAACACGATGATAAGCCTCCAAGCTTAATTAATCGCAGTATATTCCTAGAACCTTTCGGAAGGATAGTGGATTCCTTCGGTTTCCCATCATATAATGAGATTGATCCTACACTATTTGTGATGTTCTCGTTTATGTTGTTATTCGGTTTCATGTTCGGTGATATGGGTCATGGTTTAATTCTTCTCATAGCTGGTTTAATCATATATTCTATTAAAGATAAGATTGATGTTGATTCTGATCTGATTCGTTATTTAATTAATGGATCCACTTTATATATTATATGCGGAGTGTCAAGCATATTATGTGGTTTGCTATTTGGTGAGTTTCTAGGATATAAGATCGATATATTTAATTTCAACTTAATACTACCATATCCATTTAATATATCGTTCCCATTTAGACCTCTAGATAATCCGATAGCGATGCTTAAGCTATCCATACTCATAGGTGCTGTACATGTATCATCTGGTATAATATTAAATTTAGCTAATAAGATATTGAATAAGGAGTATATTAAAGCTGTAATAGAACCTATACCATGGATATGTATGTATATAGGGATCATATATAATGTATTTTGTTTTAAACTAGATTTCGCTGCATGGTTAGGTAGTCCTACATTATATATGCTAGTAATACTACCTATGTGTATAATGTTGTTAGGTAAATTATATATAGAAAGACTAGAAGGATTAATTCAGTTTTTGAAGCTATGATATCTACAGTAAGCAATACTGTATCATATCTAAGGATAATGGCTTTATCATTATCCCATAGTATACTGACGCATATGATTTTAGAATTTGGAGGTGGAGGTTTAGCAGCAGCTTTAGTTGGCGCAATTTTTGTAGTAATGCTTGAAGGTCTTATGATATTCATACATACGACACGACTTATATGGGTTGAATGGTTTTCTAAATTCTACAGAGGCGAAGGTACACCGTTCAGGCCTTTGAAAATCTCAGAAGTGAGAGCAACGCCTGTTGAAGCTATTGAGATTTCTATGAGGAGCTAAATGTCTTCTCTAGAAATTTTAATAACTGATATAAGTTTTCTACTATACAATCTGCGGTTTTAAATACATGCTTCTTAACTATGCTATCTGTTAAAATTATTATGGTATATAATCCTATCGTCTTAGAGGCTTTTAGATCATTTTCATCTGATCCGATGAAGATCATCTCGTTACTCCTTCCTTTCATCTCTGATATACAGTGGAGTATCTGATCTGAATAGGGTTTAACCCTATATCTCATACTCCTTCCGACGACTACATCGATATAGGTCTGTAGATTGAATTTAGATATAAGCTCTAAAGCAACTCTCCTAGTGGATAGAGCTATCCCTCCCACCTTGAAATTCCTCCATCTAACCCATCTCAATACATCCCATGCATACGGTCTAAGCTTAGAGTATTGAATAGCTGATAGCTCGTATTCTTCGAGTTTAGCTGAAGAATCCTCCCATAACCCGGCGGCTTCATGGAACGGCAACCCCATTACAAGCTTATCGAAGTTTGAAAGAAACTCCTCCCTACTAGCTAACATCCTTTCATCGATTTGCACATTTCTATCTTCGAATATCTTCATGATATCGATCCTAGCTTTCCTCCAATCCACTAGTCGATAGAAATCCGTGATAGTCTTCTCCAGATCGAATACTATACCGTTGAACATTGTTTTCATCGAACCCCGATGCTGATGTAGTATATATCATGTTATATCATTCATCATTCTAGGGAGTTATATACTTCTAGTTAGCCATTTAAGCATAACTTATAAAGGGGGTACATAGCTTGGTATAGGTTTACTTCGGCATAACGTTTAAAGGCTTAGCATACGATTCTAAGGGGTGATGTAGATATGTCTAGCGGGAAGGCTAGAGAGATTATATCATCCCTCATAGAAGCTTTAGGTATGGAGCGTTTCCTATCTGAGATGAATGTTTCACGTGAAGATGTAGATGCATGGCTTAAAGGTGAACGGCCCATCCCATTCCATATACTCTCAAAAGCTTTAAAGATGAAGGCTAAACTATACTCTAAACCTAAGCAGATCAAGGTTGAAAGCTATGTGAAACCTAGGGATAGAAGTTCTGCTACCGCATTCAAGAGGATGCTTCTTAAGAGTACGATCATAGTGTTAGCTATGCTTACATTTTCTATAATCGGATATACCGTCGGAAGCTGGTATGGAGTATTTTATGCTGGTCTAGGTTTATTCCTGCCTCTAACGGTAGGTCTATCCTTAATCCTGATCTTAGGATTAAAAGGTTGAAGTGCTACGTTTAATCTATACGCTAATCTTATAATAGTCTCGGCTGAACATATAGCCTGAAAAACAGGGTTAATGGATGGGTTGGAGGGATGCTTAAACCTTTAAAGATGAAAAAGATTAGGGCTATAACCTACCGACCGTACTTCCATAAGGTGGTAGGTATCATAGCGGAAAGCGGTGTTTTCCATCCATTCCTCTCTAGTGAAGCTGAAGATTGGATTAGAAAAGGTCTTGTGAGGAGGATGGATGTATCTAAATATCTATCTAGAGTGGATGGGATACTAGGTAGTATAGATAAATTTGCGATCGAGATTAGCGAGGTGAAATCTATCGGTGACCCATCCGGCTTTAAATTCATAGATGAGATCATAGGATTGGTAGAGGATGTCGGAGACGAGGAGGGTCTCCGCGAGGTTAAAAATCTATTAGAGGATTGCAAGCGAAGTATAGCTGGAGGATACATCGATACGGCTAAGAATAGTCTATATAAAATCAGGGATCTGATGGAAAGCTATAAGTTTTCGCTAGAATTCATGTCCTCGACGTTTGAGGTATGCGATTGTATAGTATTCGAAGGATGGGTTCCGGCAGAGTATGCCGAGAAGGTATGCGAAGACATAAGAAGGGTATCTGAAGGTTACGCTATCGTAGAAGCAGAGGATCCTGGGGAAGAGGATCATCCGCCTACGGTAATCGAGACACCTAAACCGCTTAAAGTATTCGAACGTCTAGCCGTAGCATATGGCCTACCCTCATACCATGAGTTCAACCCTGCGCTATTCTTTTCGATAACATTCCCGATGATATTCGGCTTGATGTTCGCAGATATCGGGCATGGTCTTCTACTCCTAATACTCGGTTTAGCATGTATATGGGCTAGAGGGAGGGGTGGCAGGTATGGGGAGATAATCGGATACTTCGTAGATAATGGGGTATTCTTCATAGCTTTAGGATTATCATCCATCATAGGTGGCCTCTTATACGGTGATATATTCGGCTTCCACGATGTAATCCACCCGATAGGGTTTAACATCAAGGTAGGGAATACATGGATACCTATAGGCGGCTATAACCCGGTAATGATGCTAGAGCATGGTAATCTTATGCCTATGTTCAAATTCGCGTTATTCGTAGGGGTTATCCATATAGTACTCGGGCTTACGATAAACCTAGTCGTTAAGCTGCTTAATAGAGAGTATCTCGAAGCATTGACAGAACCTATACCCTGGCTCTGGCTATACATAGGATTAATCTACATGGTGTTCACGCTGAAATACGATATATTCAATATAGTGAACCTTTTCTCTCAGCATCTGATCACTGTGATCGTAGCCGTGATACTGCCGTTAATACTGATGATAATGGGGAAGGGATTACTAGAAGGTTTCATGGAGGCAGCATCATTCACATTCGAAGCTATCATATCGACTATAGGTAATACCGTATCCTACGGGCGTGTAATGGCTCTACTCCTATCCCATGGTATGATGAGCAGTATGTTCATACAGCTATCCTACGGTATGCCTCTACCAGTCCAGGTAGTGGTGATAGCTCTAGGTACATTCCTAGTAATGTTCATAGAAGGACTGATAGTATTCGTGCATACCGTACGTCTACACTGGGTTGAATGGTTTAGCAA
>CAZBGY010000009.1:38315-63041 GCA_964491605.1 uncultured Candidatus Bathyarchaeia archaeon | reverse complement strand
TATCTTAGGAGATAAACGCTACATAGAATCTATGAGGAAAGCATCGAGATTCTACGTGAATATGGAATTTAAAAACCCTGAGGATCCAAATCTTAAAGGTGCTATACTAGAGAAAGTACCACCACCTATAAATGGCACTGATAAATCTCCATACTATATACGGGATTTAGGTACGATATTCTTCATACAAGCAGTTGCTAAAACATTACTAAGCTTTAAGCAGATGTATTAGCTCTCAGGAAGCAGGGAATAGGTTGTTACCCATCATTTTTATACAGATCTTTAGTCTAATATCCCATCTGATGGGCTGTAGAATATTCCTAACCGGTAGACCCGGTATTGGTAAGACTACCGTTGTATTAGAAACCGTTAAGCTTCTGAGAGAGTCTGGTGTAGGCGTCGGTGGTATGGTGAGCTTCGAGGTTAGGGAGCGTGGTGTTAGGGTTGGCTTCAGGGTTAGGGATCTAGCTTCAGGTCTGGAGGGTTGGCTTGCCCATGTATCGCTTGCTTCTGGTCCTAGGATAGGTAGGTATAGGGTTGATGTTAGAGTGTTCGAATCTATAGGTGTCGAAGCTATCCTTCACGCTCTACGTGATGATTCTGTGAAGGTTGTAGTAGTTGATGAGGTTGGTCCTATGGAGCTTCTATCCCATAAGTTTAGGGATGCTATGTATAAGCTACTGGATTCTGGTAAGAATGTATTGGGTACTATCCATTACAGATGCGATGATCCTCTAGCTAGAAGTATAAGATCCATGAGCGACGTAGAAGTGGTGGAGGTTACATTCGATAATAGGGGTAGGCTTCCATCGATAATCTATGATCGATTATCCCGATCATGCCAGTAGTCTCTAGTCTCCATATACTCACGCATAGCTTCCCTAAGCTCCCTAAGGAATTCTCTCTCATCATTATGCTTCTTAGCTAGTATCGGGTAAGCTGTTAACGGTCCTACACCTTTAACAGATAGAGCTATGAATGCCCTACTACCGTAGAGCTTCACTAGATCCGCAGCCATATCTACGTTAAGTAAAAGCTTCTCTTCCTCATCGCTAAGCTTCACGCAATCCCTCCTCTTCCTTAAAGCTTCTAAGGTCTCCTCCCTCCTCCACTTTATCACGCTTATCTCACCTCCACCGCATGATGGGCATGAAACTCCTCGGAGAAGATCTCTAACAGGTCTCCTCCAAGAGTATAGGCATGATAAGCATACGAGGCTCAGCATCTTGGATAGGAGCATATCCTTGAAAGATTGATCATCGTAGAACCCAGTTTCTAAGCCTAGATCGAATATAGGTTTAGCTATAGGTGTAGGTTCGGCTAGATCTTCTAGGATCCTAACATCTATCTCTCCATCCTTGATAGCCTCCATAATCTTCCTAAAATTGTCGTAGTCGTAATGGTGTTTAAGCTGGAATCGTACAGTCTCCTCGTATATGGGTGTATCCTTGAATCTATCGGGTAGGGTTGCTAGATAGCTTGCAGACTTATAGTATAGGCTACCTGGTATAGCATCGAATTTTAGAGCTATATGCCTCATAATATAGCTATCGGCTGAATCCCATAGTATACGTCTACACCAATCTAGATCGATACTCTTAATAGCTTCTACTAGGTCGCTAATCCTAGGTAGAGCTGGAGCCATCAATAGTATCCTGTACGCATCCCATCTAGCTATACATTCTACGTTAAACCTCTCCCTCAGTATATGGGATAGTATCTTAGCTATACATCTATTCACGGAATGACCGCCGCATACATGTAGAACTATATAGCCTCCGACGGATTCGACTAGTATAAGGTTATGCTTAGGGAGCGGATAGCCTTCATCTAGATGCTTATACAGAGGTTTTAAAGCTTCCTCGAAGCTTTCAGGATCCGATGGATACATGGACGATAGGATCCTTGAAGCCTCATCTAAGCTTACGCCTCTAGAGTAGAGTGTTTCGATAAGCCCTCTGAGATATCCAACCTCCAAGGCTACATCGAAAGGTGTCGGTAGGACTTCACCCTCCCATCCAGGTATAGCCGCTAGGTAGTCTTCAGCTCTCCTAACATATACATCGAATCCGTGAATCCTAGTTATGATCCATGGAACCCCTCTAAGTATAAGCTTAACACCTGGCTTACCATAGCTTGCATAGAAATCCTCACCTAGATGACCTATCTCACATCCAGTCTCCTCATCGAAGACAGGGTATCTGATTTCCTCAGGTATAGTCGATACATGCCTAACGTAGTATAGTCTAGTCCTACCGTTCGCTTTTACGATATCGCCCTCAAGATCTATGAGTCCGAGTCTAGCCATATAATCTACAACTCTACGTAGATCATCGAGCTTAAGCTCCCTATAGGGATAGGTTGATGATACGATATCGAATATATCGCTTAAACTAGCCGATCCACCGTAATCCAGGCTTATCCCGGCTACCTGATGTGCTAGAACATCTAAAGCATACTCTTCAAACTTCTGATCCTCCAACCTACCCTCTAAAACTCTACGAGCTACTACGATGGCTTCTAGGAAATCATCTGATCCGCTAGATACGATTACACCCTTCGAAACCTTGTATAAGCTATGCCCGCTCCTACCGATCCTCTGTAGGAGAGCGGCGGGACTCCTAGGAGATAGATACTGTATGCATAGATCTATCCTCCCTATATCTATGCCAAGCTCTAAGCTAGATGTGCATACGATACCTTCAAGTCCTCCACGCTTAAGTAGATTCTCTGCTTCGCTTCTAGAATCGCTTGAAAGACTACTGTGATGGGATGCTACGTTCAAACCCATAATCCTCAACCTACTCGATAGAAGCTCTACATGCTCCCTACAATTAGCGAATATCAACGTAGATCTAGATCTGGATGCATAATCATAGATCCTTCTAATCCTAGAAGACATTGTGACACTGCATTGAAGTTCTTCAGCCAACTTGTAATCCTCATCGGTAGGTCTACACACCTCTACATGTATCTCATACCTTTTAGCGGTAGGATCATCTACGACGAGCCCTCCACCCTTTACACCGACTATAAACCTTAGAGTTTCGTATGGTCTGCTGATCGAAGCGGATAACCCTATAAACTGTATCCCCCTGTCGGCTATCCTTCTAAGCCTCTCTAAAGCTACGGCTAGCTGTACACCCCTCTTACTACACACTATGTTGTGAACCTCGTCGACTATAACCCAACCTACGCTTCTAAGCCATCTACGCATACGCTTCGATCCGAGTAGGAGCTGCAACGTTTCAGGTGTGGTTATAAGTAGTTCAGGCGGATCCCTACTCTGAAGGCTGCGAATACTCTTAGGTGTATCGCTATGCCTTACATCGACCCTGACAGATACCTCGCTGCATAGATCGTTAAGCCTTCTAAGCATATCGCGATTCAAAGCTCTGAGAGGTGTTATGTACAGTATATGTATACCCGTATCCCGACTAGCTTTCCTACGCTTAAGATACATCGTTAGAACGGGTAGTAGAGCAGCTTCGGTTTTACCGGAGCCTGTAGGTGCTACGATCAGTGTATTCCAACCTTCGAGTATGATAGGTATAGCCTTCTCCTGGATGGGTGTAAACTTCTCGAATCTAGACCTCAACTTCTCATGTATAAGATCTAAGCTCATATCCCGATTGAAGCTTGATCGAACTAATATCCTACGATAGAAAGATAAATGTTAGGTACATGTGTAGGTCTATAGGAGGGATAGAAAGCGATATATAGCGTAGAATCCTGAAGGATTTAAACCGGTGTCCTAAGCCTTGTTTAAGCTTGCATGCTGTATGCAAGCATCTAGAGAGAACCTGGAGATGCTATCCAATCTGGGATTTCAAGGGATAGAGATACCTGGATCACTCCAGTTAAATCCGTATACTGTATCGAGGGAGGAGAGGAGGAGGCTGAAGGAGCTTGTAGAATCCTATGGTCTCGAGATAGCTGCATCGAACGTGATATATCCTAGAGGTTTTCAGCATGTATCAGATGATGAAGCTACGAGGATGAGGAGCATAGAGTATACATGGAGGCTAGCTGAAGCAGCTGCTGAGATCGATTGTAGGATACTAGTCTGGGGTTCATCCCATGCTAGGAATATACCTCCAAACATACCCTACGATATAGCTAGGGAGAGGAATATAGCAGTGTTAAGGGAGGCTTGTAGAGCTGGGGAGGAGTATGGAGTAGTATTCGCTATAGAACCTCTATCTAAGAGGGAGAGTAACTTCATAAACACTGTTTTAGAGGCTTACGATATAGCTGAATCCATAGGATCAGATCACCTGATGATTCTAGCAGATCTTAGACATATGATTCGTGAAGAGGATAGCGTACTAGATTCCCTTAGAGCGGTATCTAAACGTCTAGTTCATGTACATATAGCGGATGAGAATCTACGTGTACCGGGTAGGGGTGTGATAGATTTCTCAAAAGTATTCAAGACTCTAGATGAGATACGCTATAGAGGGTATCTATCGATAGAGGCTAGGCTTGGAGAAAAACCGTTCGAAGAACTATCTTTTACGAGAAAGTATATAGAGGAGTCATATAGGAGGGCTTCACTCCTCTAACCCTAAGGCTTCTCTCACGATATTCTTCAGAGCTAGGAAGCTTTCCCTCGTAGCCTCCATCCTACCACCGGTGGGATGCCTATAGTGTGTCTCGAGCGATATAGTCCCCCTATACCCATCCTCGTATAAAGCTCTGAATTGCCCCCTATAATCTATATTTCCAGTTCCAACCTTAACTATCCTAGGCTTCCCATCCTCCTTGGAAGCATCCTTAACATGCATATGCCCTACTAAACCCTTCACGTAGACATAATCGTCTGGGTATGGTCTCTCCACACCGGAGACGTACGCATTTCCAGGATCCCACGTAGCTAGTAACGCTTTATGCTCTACAATCCTTATCAGATCACCCTGCTGTCTACCGGTAGTAACTATGCATATAGGTTCATTCTCCAATACAAGCTTCAAACCGGATTCATCGACGACCTCGGCTGCGGCTCTAAGCTTATAGGCTATCTCAAATTTCATCTCTTCATACCGATCTGTAGGTCCGACGAAAGCGAAGCATCTTATACACTTAGCATCAAGCATCTGTGCTATATCGCAGAGTCTATCTAGCATCTTCATATGAGCTTCATAGGTTTCTATAGGCTCCTTGAAGAGGGGTGAAGCTAGACAGTCTATCTGCAAGCCATTCTGCGAAACCACCCTTCTAATAACCCTTAGATCTTCATCTGTAAGATCCTTAACATTCTTACCCCATATACTCCTTATCTCTAGATGCTCAGCCCCAACCTCTAGAGCAAATTTCACAACTTCATCCAAATCCTGGCTATACTCATCGGTTATAAACCCCAAT
Source organism: uncultured Candidatus Bathyarchaeia archaeon (assembly GCA_964491605.1). Taxonomy (GTDB): domain Archaea; phylum Thermoproteota; class CALKCG01; order B24; family DRYS01; genus DRYS01. Next base: position 57,677 of record CAZBGY010000009.1, on the reverse strand, counting down.
TTGAAAGGCTTCAAACCTAGATCACCGTATACCTAACTCGATGTTAGACCCTAATAATAGTTTCCCAGCTAGCCACCTGTAGCCTCGTTAGCTTCGAATATATAGGTTAACACGGTGTTACCTGATACAACGGTATAGATCAGATGAAATCTATCTAAAACTACCTTAGGTATACCATATCTACGCGCGTAGAGTACGGGTATAAAGACGTAATCCGCGTAATCGATCGAACTCATATCGACGACCGCTACACTTTCTATACCTTTACGTTTAAGATCGATCTCAAGAATACCGGGATTATACGGTGTCGCTATCACCACTATACGATCCCTAGGTAAGCCTATGCCGACCATATAGTCGGCAGCATCCTCGTACCCTGTATCTATCATTATTATAGCTTCATCACCCCTAACTATAGCTTCGTTCACATAGGCTCCTGGGGATTCCCTATACCTGTATAACCCTACCCCCAAGCTTACGATCATAGATGCTACTAGAAGAAACCCTAGAATTCTGTATACAACTCTCCCATCCTTACCCATCTTAACGGCTATATCGGTACTCGATATGTACACAGCAGGTGCTAGCGGTAGTATGTAGTGATCACCTAATATGATGGGGAATATCATGTACGTAGCTATACCTCCTATAAGCCACGAGATGATGAGTAGATCCCCCCTACTATGTTTACGATCGATCAAACCCTTAATCGTGTAGCATACGTATAGTATTACCGATAAGACCGTAACCACCGGGTTTTTAACGAAGATTATATAGACCGGTATCCATGGAGGTACATGCGTATACACCTTACCAGCATAGAACGTGGTATGACCTCTAATCATATGCGATGCGTGGAATCCTAAAACCCAGAACCCCCTTTCTAGAGGGTTAGGCCATAGCCAAGGCCAGATCGATATAAACGTCAGGATAGAAATTATTATCGAGATCACCATTCTAACAAGTAACCTACGTCTATACATGCGTTCCCTCTCTTCGAATACATAGATCATGATGTAGTATAGTAGGATGCCTATTAAGCATATTATCGCCGTACCCTTACATCCTATAGCTAAACCTGAGATTATACCTAGCAATATGTATACCCTGTTATCGGGCTTAACGTAATACAGAGTTAGGAAGCTTAGGGTTGTGAAGAATGATGCGAAAATATCTAGTGTAGCTAAAGTCGAGTGGTAAACCATCCATGGAGATAGAGCTATAGTTAAACCTGTTATGAAGCATGTAGGTTCGCCGTAGATGGGGGATCCTAGGATGTAGATCGATAACGGTATAAGCGATCCCACGATCATGGAGGCTATCCTAGCAGATAGGTATAAGGCATGTATATCCCCTCCAAGTATGTCATGGAATGCTAGCCGTGTCAATCCTATAAGTATCTTAGCTACCGGCGGATGCTCAGCGTTCATCCTCCAAACATCATAGCTGAAATCTAGCCTCCTAAACCCCTCTAAATAGATCCTACCAGCCTCTACGTATATAGGTTCATCAGGCATGATACTAGTTTCATCTACGAAGTATAACCGTATCGCTAGGGATAGTATGAGGAGAACCGCCGCTATAGCTATCTTTCTAGGGATAGCTTCGATCGCTTAGTCCCCCACTATAGGTTGATTTTAAGCTTAAACCGATCCTATAATCCTCTCTTTAACCCTAACCCATTCGAGCACTATCCTCCTGATAGTTTTAGCCGTGTATTCTAGAGTATAGTATGGCATACCAGGGTATGTCGGCTTACATTTTAAAATCACGCTATAATCTCTAGAATCCCTCCTGTACAGTAGGGTTAATCTGCATAGAACTTCGTATGTTTCTCCTTTCTCTGTAAACCTGTATACGAATTCTATAACCTCTTCAGATATAGGCAAACCTTCTGCTTTAGGTTCCTCTCTATATAATTTGATATCGGATACGCTTTCCAAGAATAACGATTTCATGGATTTAAGCGTATCAAGCATGTATCCTTCGAAGAATACTAGCTCGTTAGCTTTAACCTTTATAGGCATTATGAAGCTATGCTCTTCGTAGGCTTTAAGTATAGCTTTCTCCCTTTCAACCCTCTCTTCAGGTTTAAGTTTAACCCTTCTAACCATCGATGGTGTAACTTTAGCCGCAGCTTCGAAAGCAGATTTAACAGCGGATAGGAAGGTAACGAATAGTGCTACCGCTAAACCTATTATACTCCAATACCATTCAAGCTTCTCCCTAACACCTATCTGCCACTGCTCGCCTAGAAGCGATATCAGCTTATATGCTCCTAAACCTGATAGGTATCCTACACCTCCACCGACAGCGCCCATAACCATAGATTCGAGTATGAATAGAGCCGCTATATGCCCAGGCGTCAACCCTAGGGTTGCTAGGATCTTAAGCTCCCCCTCCCTCTCGTAGGCTATCTGTACGAATACGGAGACCGTATTCAATAGTACGAGTGTGAACGGTACTAGAAACTCTACTATACCCCTAACCTCTAAAACCATATCTATATAGGTAGCCCTAGCCCTGCCTGCATGGAACTGGAATACTACGTAGCCCTTCATAGCTAAAATTCTAACGGCATCTTGAACTCTACGATCCTCGACAGGTAGATCGAAGTATACTCTAGCTATGAATATCCTTTCAGGGTTAATCTCCAAAGCTTTCTGGTACGGTAAGATTAGAATCTCCTCAGGCTCGGTAGGTTTAAGCTCACCACCCTTCGATCTTAGAGGCGCTATCGTAGATCCATCTATATCGCTAGCTCTTAGATACTCATCTCTAACTATAGCTTCAACTATATATCTACCGATGTAAACTGATTCAGTAGCTTTAACCAGGTATACATCTGTGGATTCACCGACGCTTAAACCTAGCTTCCTAGCTAAACTCTCCGAGATGGTCACCGTATAATTCGATTCTAAGCTAGTTATACGATTCACTATGTAGGAGCCTATACCTGTGGTAACATCATCCAGATCTAAGCCTATAACCCCATATATCTCAGCTTCAGCGTATCTCGTTTTAAGGATGAATAGAGGTGTGCTTAGAGGTACGTTTTGAACTTTAACCGAAGCTCTAGCGACTCCTACTATATCAGATATACCTTCAACCTCGGATTGAGTTAATAAGTGCGTCGCAACGGTTGGGGATTCAAGATTTACCGGAGTCTTTCTAACTAGTATACCTTCAAACGATCTAGCCGGAGGTTTAATATCGACCGTTGTAAGACCGTAAACCCATGATATAGATGTTAGAGTGGTGAAGCTGAATACTAGTATAGCTACGGTTACTATGGAGAAGAACCCTCTAATCTTCCTCCTCTTAACATTCCTTTTCGCTATAGAAGCTATCGCTGCGAATATCTCTCTAACAGATGCTCTACCGGTAACCTCTACACCGAACCGTTTCCTAGGAGCATACAGGAATGTAAGCGATAACACTATGAAGGAGGCCGTGCAACTTAAGATTAGTAACCATACATTGGATATCTCTAGACGTATGAGATCCACTATATCTAGTACAGCATTTTTCGATAGTATCTTATAAGCTGTAGGGTAGACTGCTAGAAAGAATAGTATGAGAGCGGTATATATGACGATCGACCATACGATCTTCGGTTTATCCTCATCGAATAGGAAGAATGAGAATATGAGCGAGAATAGCGATAATACCCATGGAAAGAATATGTACTGTGCTTCAGCTGTAGCGTACATGTAGCCTATCCTACCTTCGACGCTCTTGACAATATAGTATGCTGGCTCCACTATCGTGAACCTTAAACTCCTCAACTCATCGTAGCTGATCGCCGTTCTAAGCTTCTCCTCAGCTTCCCTAACCATCTCTAAAGCCTTATTGAGATCGTGTAGTTCGCCGCCTACGAAGAAACCATCCTCCATAGATTCGATAAGCTTTTCATGAACCCTTACAGCTTCACTCTTAAGATAATCGATGTTAAACCTCGTAAACACTTCATCGAGATTTATCGATACCATGGAGCCTGGAGGTAGGTTGAACGGGTATTCACCCATAAACCTATACACGTACTCTATAACCTTGAACCTCATCTCTCTACGGAAACCGGCTTCAACCCTAAGTAGTATATTCGTATTTGCAGGTACGATGACTACGCTCGGATCTAGAATATATCCGAGGATGAATCTAACATCAGGTTTATCGCTATAAGCATACGGAGGCTTACCGTAGACGACTATGGTATTAGCCAAACTTATAGCGGTAAGGGTTGACGGATCTATCAATTCTACTATATAGTATAGAGGCTCTTCTAGAAATTCGATATGCCAAGGCTTACCCTCTATCCTAATTATAGCAGCAGGATACAGCTTAAAGTCTACTTCCAAGCTATGTTTAATCCTAGCTCTCTGATCGTACGGATTAAATGGATATATCCCTATAGTATAGTCTGGTAGACCTGTTTCCGGATCTATATGCGTAGCGTATAGTATGTATTCTGGAGGGGCACCTAGAGGATTCTCAGCTGGTAGTATAAGCTCGTAGTAGCCGTGAGCATCGGTATACGTATAATACCTCCTAAACGATGAGAAATCTAGAGCTATAACCGTAGAGTTTACTATAGGCGAGTCTTCACTATCTGTAATCCTACCTGCTAACCTTATGTAGCTTCCATCCTGCTGCAGGCATAGGGGGTTCACCGTGGAGATCAACGTTAAGATTATAACCGTTATCGATAGGATCGTCAGGATTCTGATCCAACCCAACCCTATCAAGCCTCTAATCTAGGTGGATGTGTGAGAGTTACCTCAAACCTAAACTTATCCACGCCTCTCACCACATCTAGCTCTACTCGATCACCCACCTTATACCTATAGAGTTGAGCTAAGAATTCCTCTAGGTTCTCAACCCTATAGCCGCCTATACCTACTATCACATCCCCCTCCCTTATACCGGATCTATAAGCTGGGCTTCCACGATCAACCCTAACGACTAATACGCCTCTCTCTACGCCTACACCATAGTACTTAGCTATACGTCTATCTAAAGTCATACCTGCTATACCAAGCCAACCTCTCCTAACTCTACCATAAGCGATTATCTCCTCAGCGGCTTTCCTAACCCTATCTGAAGGTATAGCGAAACCTATACCCTGAGCGAACGGTATTATAGCTGTATTCATGCCTATCACCTCGCCATCGAGATTTACGAGGGGTCCACCGCTATTACCCGGGTTTATAGCTGCATCCGTCTGTATTAAATCTTGAAGCGATATGTACTCAGAGCTTACATTCCTATGTAGAGCACTAATTATACCTAGGGTTACCGTAGGCTCGCCTGGAAGACCTAGAGATCTACCTATAGCTAACACTATGTACCCGACTTTAAGCTTGCCTGGATCACCCCACTTCACGGGATTCAGTTCATCGGCTTCAACCTTTAATACGGCTACGTCGAAGAGCGGATCAGAACCTACAACTTTAGCTTCGAGTATATCTCCGCTAGACATTACAACTTCTATCCTATCGCTACCAGCTACGACATGGTTGTTAGTAACGATATATCCATCCCTAGATACCACCATACCGGATCCAAAACCTTTAACCGGGTATGGATGGAGTAGCATATCGTAGATAAGCTTAACACTCCCAACACCTACTACACTCATACCTACCTCCTCAACTATAGATGCTATTGCATCCTGATCTATCATCCTCATACATCATCCCTAAATACCGGCTACGCATATTTAGACGAAGCTTCTCCGATTAGTTGTTTAATCTTATCGGAATACGCTCTACATAAATGTTCAGCTTCAAGCTTAGATCTAGATTCGCACATCACCCTTATTATAGGCTCTGTCCCGCTCGGTCTAACTAGGATCCAGCCATCCCTCAACATTATCTTAACACCATCGGTATAATCTACATCCATGCCTTCGACAAGCTTCTTAAACTCCTCCATAACGATACCGGTGATTTCCCGGGGGCATGGTATCCTATCTCTGAATAGATAGTATCTAGGTAGATCTCCGACTATATCCGAGAGGGCTTCGTTCCTAGAAGCTATCATCTCTACGATATTCATGGTGGATGCTAAGCCGTCCCTAACCATATTAAACCATGATAGTATGACACCGCCGCAGCTACCCTCCCCCCCTACCTCAGCTTTAAGTTTAAGCATAGCTTCAACTACATTCGCTTCACCGACAGGCACCCTTACAACCTTAGCCTTATAGCTTAAAGCTATATCGTCGATAATCATGGATGTAGCTACGTTCACTACTATGGTATCGATCCTCCTCTTAGATAGGATATGCATGATGGTTAAAGCTAGAGTGTAATCCTCCCTGAGAACTTCGCCTTCCCCTGTGATCAGTGTAACCCTATCGGCGTCGCAATCGTATGCGAATCCTACGTCTGCTCCAGTCTCGTATACGAGTTTAGCCGTCTTCTCGAGATTCTCAGGTATAGGCTCTATACCTCTAGGATAGAATCCAATACCTATAGATGATAGGCTCAGAACTTTGCATCCAACGGTCGATAAAGCTTTGGATGATAGAATTCCGCCGGCTCCTCCCCCTCCATCCACAACCGTCTTTAACCCTCTACTAGCTATGATATCTCGATCTACTAGATCTAGCAATCCGCTTAGGTATACATCTTCTAAATCCATCCTCTTCACCCATCCGATGGATAGAGGTTCGGTAAGCCTAAACCTACGACTGGCTGCATCCCTATACAAGCTCATAGTAGCTTGAGGGTTTAAAGGCACCCCATGCGATCCTAGGAATTTGAGAGCATTCCATTCAGGAGGATTATGAGATGCTGAAACTATTATAGCTCCATCAAGCCTTAATACCTTAGAGATATAAGCCGTCATAGGTGTAGCTGCTATACCTAGATCTAGTACACAGCATCCTGTGGAAGCTAGCGCTGAAGCTATACATCTAGATATAGCTACCCCTGTAGGCCTACTATCCCTGCTTAAAGCTATGGTGGAGCCTAAGGGTAGACTGCTACCGTAAGCTAGAGCTACTTCGATGCATCGTTCTAGAGTTAGATCGTATCCGTATATACCTCTAACCCCTGATACAGTGAATAGAACCATTAGATCAACCTTAATATTCGGGGACTAGGTATAAAAAGATAGGCTGCAGGATACCTTAATCTTCCAGGATCTATCCTTTAACGCTAACCCACTTCTTACATATCTCCACGCCTAAAACGGCGTCAGGTGCATATCCGTCAGCACCTATCTCCTTCGCAAATTCCTCTGTTAACGGTGCCCCCCCTACTATTATTTTAACGCTATCTCTAAGCCCAGCCTCCTTTAACGCTTCGACAACCTTCTTCATATTAACCATAGTTGTGGTTAGGAGGGCTGACATACCGACTATATCAGGTTTATGCTGCTTCACTGCTTCCACGAATTTATCTGCAGATACATCCACCCCTAGATCTATCACTTCGAATCCTGAAGCTGAAAGCAGTGTTATTACTATGTTCTTACCTATATCGTGTAGATCACCTTCAACGGTTCCTATAACAACCTTACCTAGTTTAGGTATCTCCCCGGATCTAAGGTACGGCTCCAGAACGCTCATTCCCTCCTTCATAGTTTCGCCAGCCATTATTAGCTCTGCTAGGAAGTATTCACCTTCCTCATACTTCCTACCGACTATCTCCATACCCTTAGCCATACCGTTCATTATAGCTTCATAAGCTGGGATGCCCATCTCTATAGCCTCCCTCGCAGCCTCCTTTATGCCATCTATATCGAAATTAACTATGCAATCACGAAGCTTAGCTAGAATCTCTTCACGTCTAGACATAGAGACACCGAACTATTATCACGTAAACCTACACATATTTAAATGTAGACCCTATAGATCGGATTTCTAAACCCTTATATCTGGAAGCCTTCAGGAAAAATTCATGGGTGGGCGGTAGGAGGGCTGGGGGGCTAGCCCTCCCCTACCACCTGAAACGGGCTTATGCAGGAGCCCGCTAACCTAGAGGGGCGGTGCTCCAAACTGTCTAGGAGGGCTAGGCGTAGGTATATGAGGCTCCGCCCTGTAGGACCGGGTGGAGGAGGGGTCTCCCTCGAAGGAGGGAGGCTACCTCCCCTACAGCCGAACCGGGTTAGGCCGGGAACGGAGCGGCCCTAAGGCTGACACACCGGTGTTTACAGGATACGGGGTCTATACCGAATCTAGCTCCTCCTAGATGGTGAGGGCATCCACCCTCAGGGATGCTACCGCCCACCCAGTAGCTTACTAAGCATCCTTCTCACATTATCCTCGACTTGAGAGTATATATTCCCACCTTGTAGATCTATAGCTACGGTTAACGGGCCTAAATCCTCGAATTCTACGATCCATAGAGCTTCAGGTATACCTAAATCCAGCCAGTATACATCTACAACCTTCCTGAATGTTTTAAGGAGGGAGGCTGAAGCTCCACCGGGGTATGCGCAGTATACAGCTCCAAGTTTTACCATCTCATCCGCTATATTGCGTGATACCCCGCCCTTACCTATAATCATCTTAACCCCTGATAACCTTATGAGGATCGGTAGATCCTTCTCCATCCTAGCGCTAGTTGTAGGGCCTATCGATTTAATAACCCATCTTCCATCATCCATGTATGCTAGAGGTCCGCAGTGGAATATAGGTAAACCCTCTATATCGGGTACCCATAAACCCATCGTTTTCGCTTCTATAAACCTCTTCTGAGCTTGATCTCTAAGAATAGCTATCAAGCCAGATACGTATACCTGGTCCCCTATCCTCAGATTATCAATCCTACTTATAGGTGTGGTGAGATGTACTGTTCTCATAACTCTCGATAGATCACCTCTCCAGTAGATGTTACATACGCTTTAGCCCTTCTTAAAGCCCAACACTGTATCTGGATAGCTATAGGTAGGCTAGCGGTATGACAGTGGATATAATCCAGCTTAACCTTCATAGCTGTTACCCTACCGCCGAGACCCATAGCTCCTATTCCTAGACTATTGATATCCTCTAAAAGGGATTCTTCCAGATCTATCAGTTCTGAGCAGCCAGGCTTATCGATAGGTTCGAGGAGGTTCATCTTAGCTTTCATAGATGCATACTCGAGGGTTCCGCCTATGGCTACAGAGACTATGTATGGTGGGCAGCCTCTACCTAAAGCATCAGCTATACTCTCCAATACAGCTTTACGTATAGATTCGAACCCCTCCACCGGTTTAAGCATAAAAGCTTTGGATAGATTCTCGGAGCCTGCACCTTTAAGCATAACAGCTACCTCTAAGCCGTCGAGGGTGGGTTCAGGTATTATGGATAATAGCGGTAGACCTCTACCGGTATTATCCATACTGTTAATCCTCGTGATCGGATGAACCATATTCGGTCTGAGGGGTATCTCCTTTGTAGCTCTCCTTATAGCTCTATCCATATGTAATGTTAGATCGGCTGGGAGAGTGATATCCTTACCTAGCTTAAAATATATGTGTATGGTGCCGGTATCCTGGCATATAGGTATCCCTTCATCTCTAGCTATCTTAACGCTATCGAGTATTATTCTTAACTGGGATCTAGCGTAGATATTATCCTCCCTGCTATAAGCATCCTCTAATCCTTTACATACATCCATGGGAAGCTTGGTAGCGGCTTCTGTTAACAGCTTCACGCATATATCTTCTAATATGTCTCCAGATATCCTCATACCTCATCGCATATCTCTAGATCCTAGGCTCGTTTATTCGCTTCGTTCGAAGCTTAAATCTATCGCTCCCTCTCTGGAAACACCTTTATACGGCGATCGCTAGATAATTATCCTTGGAGCTGAGCTTATGACCCTCGAAGAGGAGGGAAGAAAGGAGAAGCAGAGGTACGAAACGCTGGAGGATCTACCAGGGGTAGGTCCAGCTATAGCTGCTAAGCTTAGGAGTCTAGGCTTCCATACGGTTGAATCCCTAGCTACCGCATCCGTGAAGGATCTACTACCGGCAGGTATAGGTGAGAAGCAGGCTGCTAAGATTATAGAGGTTGCTAGGGAATCTATATCGATAGAGTTTATAACATCCGATGAGCTCTTGAAGGAGAGGAGTAAGGTTAAGAAGATAACTACGGGTAGTAGAGCTTTAGATGAGCTTCTAAACGGTGGGATAGAAACTCAGACTATAACCGAGTTCTACGGGGAGTATGGTACGGGTAAATCCCAGATATGCCATCAACTATGCGTGAACGTTCAGCTTCCAGAGGATGAGGGTGGGTTGGATGGAGCCGCTATGTATATAGATACCGAACATACGTTTAGTATAGAGCGTATAATACAGATGAGTAGGTTTAGGGGTTTAAACCCTGATTCTGCCCTTAAGAGGATAGTATACGCCGAAGCTTTAAGCTCAGACCACCAGATACTACTCGTAGAGAAGTGTGATGAAATCATAAAGAAGTATGGCGTAAGGCTTCTAATCGTAGACTCCCTAACAGCTCACTTCAGAAGCGAGTATCTAGGTAGGGAGATGCTTGTAGAAAGACAGCAGAAGTTAGCTAGACATATGTTCAAACTATTTAAGCTAGCTAGAGCCTTCAACCTAGCGGTAGTAGTTACGAATCAGGTTATGGCTAGACCAGACTCCTTCATAGGCCCATCCGTAGAAGCCGTCGGAGGGCATATAGTCGCTCATACCAGCCATACGCGTATCTTCCTACGTAGACCATCAGCCTCGTCTCCTGTAAGGATAGCTAGGCTTGTTTCAAGCCCATACCTACCTGAAGGGGAGAGAGTATTCAAGATAACGGAGAACGGGGTTGAGGATGTAGAGGAGGAAGAATACAAGAAGAGAAGGTAGTTATCGTTGATGATAGTCTAGGTTGAAGGGTGATAGTTTGTCTACTCTTAAATCTATGAAGGATGCAATCCTACTGTTAGCTAAAGGCGATCTGAAAAGTGTCGAAGCAGTACTATCAGAGTTGAAGTCTAAAGTGAATTCAGATAGAGAGAGAGGCTACCTTAAAGCTTTAGAAGGTATAACGCTGAGTTTGAGGAAGGATTCTCCAAACCTTTATGTGAGGATGGTTTCCAGCATGGATTGCAGAGATATAAATCGAGAGATCGAAACTATTAGAAGGAACTTTCTGGAAAAGCCCTCCTTCCTAAGAGATGAGTTTCAGGAAGGCTTCTTCACATGCATACTAGATTTCATGGAAGCTTTATCGAATAACCGTAGAATTAAAGATTAGCTGACGGGATATAGTAGCGTGTATAGTAGGATCGATGCGAAGATGTATGCTAGGAAGAATGATCCTATCCCCTCCATAGCTAGCTTCCTCTCACCACCTATATCCTCCAATCCACTCTCCCCGATCCTCCTCCTCAATATATAGTGTAGAGCTATGTATACGAATATAGCTATGGATATACCGGTTAGCAGAGGTATCCTAGTGGAAGCTACTATAAACCCCAATAGCAATCCTGAAGCTACTTTAATCCAGTAGATATATGTTAAACTTAGTCTAGATACCGATCTAGGAGGATGCTTAGCTTTGACTAGATCATCGATGAATAGTTTAGATCTAGCTTTCACCGTTAGGGAGCTATCCATGTTCTTGAAGGAGGGTTTCATCGATAACATCTACATAGTTAAAGAAGGCTTCATACTTATAAGGGTTAGAGCAGGCGGCAGGTACGATGTATTAGTGGATCCCCCTAGGAGGATCCATATGACTGAAATCGAGTATGAGAAACCTAGAATGCCTCCAAGCCTATGTATGATGTTGAGGAAGCATCTAGTGGGGGGTAGGGTGAAGGATATATCTCAACATAGATTCGAGAGGATAATCGTATTTTCCATAGCGACTCGTAGAGGAGATTATAAGCTATACGTGGAGTTATTCCGTGAAGGTAACTTGATCTTAGTAGGTCCTGATGGAAGGATAGTCTGCGCTCTACGTAGGAAGCGTATGAAGGATAGAGCTATAGTTCATGGGGCTGAGTTTAAACTCCCCCCGGCTGTAGGTTTAGATCCATTCTTAGATCCTATAGATGAGATAGTAGAGAGTTTTCTATCTGAAGATATGCCTATCGCGAAGTGGATGGCTCTAAAACTTGGACTACCATCTCCATACTTGGATGAGGTATTAGCTAGGATAGGTGTAGAGAAGGATAAGATGTTGAAGGATCTACCTAGATCTACACCTGTAGCTATCGTAGAAACCTTGAAGGATATAGTATCGTCAGCTGGGGATCCACCGTTTAGAAGCTACATATATTTATCAAGCGATGATGCGCCTATAGATCTATCTCCGTTTAAGCTGGAAATCTATAGGGGTTTAAGATGCGAGGAATATCCATCGTTTAACGCAGCTCTCGATAGCTACTTTCAGCGACTCGCATCATCCGAAGGGTATGGTGAGGTAGTTAAGGCTCGTAGAAAGCAAGCTACCATCATCCTTAAGAGTATGAGGAAGATCGAATCTAGGATAGCTAAACTCGAATCCAAAGCATCTGAGTATAAATGTATAGCGGATACGTTATCCGTATATATAGATCAACTTAGAGCGATTGCATCGTTCATACTAGAATCGAAGAAATCCGGTATGGGTGAGGAGGATATAGTCGGAGAAGCATCCATCATGGCTTCAAACCTAGGTTTGAAGCTGGTAGATATAGATTTCTCATCAGGTCTATTCAGGATAGAAGTCGATGGATGTAAGGCAGAGTTAAGCTTCACCAGGAACATATACGAATCCATCTCACGATACTATAAGATGTATAAACGTAGGTATGGAGAGATCGAGAGTCTACGCCTCAAACTCGAGGAGCTTAAAAAAGATCTATCCAAACTTGAATCCAGGATGGTAGGTTATCCGCAGATTAAAGTTAGGAGGAGGATGTGGTATGAGAAGTTTAATTTCTTCAATTCCTCAGAGGGCTTCTTAGTATTAGCTGGTAGGGATGCTTCGACGAACGAGCTTCTCATAAAGAGGTATACGGATCCAAGCGATATAGTCTTCCATGCGGATATACATGGAGCACCATTCGTCGTAGTTAAGACCGAAGGTAGATCCCCCTCTCAAACTACGATTATGGAAGCAGCTATATTCGCCGCATCTTACAGTCAAGCTTGGAAGGATGGATTCTCATCTATGGATGTATTTTACGTCTCCCCATCTCAGCTATCCAAATCACCACCTCCGGGTCAATATTTGCCGAAGGGAGCATTTAGGATAATAGGTTCTAGGAACTATGTTAGATCTGTACCTTTAGAACTTGCGATAGGTTTAATTATATCTAGTGATAACGTTGAGCTTATAGTTGCCCCCCTATCCGCTGTTAAAGCTAGGACCGATATCTATATCAAGATAGCTCCAGGCTCGATCCCTAAGGATAAGCTTATAGATCTAATTAAAGCTAAAATAATCGAGAAGGCTAGAAAAGTATTTGAAGGAGAATTACCCGTCAATATCTTCGAAGATCTGCAGCATAGACTTCCAGCAGGGGGAGGTAGGATAGTGGATGAGTGAGAAAATCTCTGTTAAAGTTAAGCATGTTATGAGTAGTCCTGTGGTAACGGTTGAGGAGGGTTCAACCGTTTTTAAAGCCTCCAGGCTGATGGATAAATACGATATAGGCAGCTTAATAGTCGTAGATAAGAATGGAAACCCTGTAGGTATGATAACGGATATGGATATAATTAAGAGGGTTATAGCGAAGAACCTTAAGCCAAGACGGGTTAAAGTCGAGGATGTCATGAGTAAACCTCTGATAACGATAGATCAGGATGCAGATTTAGCTACAGCGGCTAGGGTTATGAGGAATCACCATGTTAAAAGGCTCGGGGTCATGTATAAAGGTAAGCTTATAGGTATAATATCTTCCAAGGATATAGTGACGGTAACACCTGAGCTTATAGAGATTATAACGGAGAAGGAGCGTATCGCGGGTATACCCTATGTATCTACCGGTAAGGAGGGTACTATGGTAGGTTACTGTGAGGTATGCGGGGAGTGGTCCGACTCTCTAAGGGAGAAGAATGGTATGCTACTCTGTGAAAGCTGCCTAGAACTTGAGTGAAGCTCTTCTATAATCTTGGAAACTTCCCTTAGGAATTGCTTCATCCTCCTGTAATGGGATCCAACCCAATAGACCTTCCCACATCCGCTGCAAACCCAGAAATCTCTATTCCACTCTAAAACCTTCTCCGGAACCCCTCTTAATCTAGCTTCACCTACATCTATCCTCTTAATACTCGAATTGCATATAGGGCATAGGGATGATTCAGGATTTATCTCAAGCTTCAAACCTAAGTTGAAAGCTATCCAAGCTATCTTCTCAGCTTCACTCCTACCTCTAACTAGTACGGCTTCTACATGATCTCTAACCGCTCTACCATACAGCTGCTCATCGGAGGTTAGTAGAACTCTATACTCTGAAGCACATACATATAATAATTTATCATCCGTTAACCCCCCTCCGTAGAGCGTATCGTATCCAAGTATCCTAAGCCACCTAGCGGTTCTACCGAGCATAGCATCAGCTAGAAACCTGTATCTAGCCATACCTTAAGCTAGAACCCCCTCGATCCTCCTCAGAATCCTACCGCTAGGTTTACTGACGACTAGCTCCCCATCCTCAACTACCATTATCCCACCGACTATGGTAGTAACAGGTTTACCTCTCAGCTTCCTCCCATAGAATGGGCTATACTTAGCTTTGGAAGCGAATAGCTCTGGATCCACGGTGAACTCCCTCCTAGGATCCAAGATTACTAGATCTGCGTGGAATCCCTCCTCTATATACCCTCTCCTATCGATCCTGAATATCCTAGCCGGGTTCTCGCATAGAGCTTTCGCAACTACATCTATACCAATCCTACCGTTAACCACCTCTGTGAATATCGTAGGGAGTATGATCTCTAAGCATGGAAACCCAGGTTTAACCTCAGCTGGATTCATACGGATCTTCTCATCTAAACTATGGGGTGCATGATCTGATGCTATGATATCCACGAACCCTGCAGCCGTATAATCGAATAGCTTAGATGAATCTATACTATCCCTGAGTAGGGGTAGGGTGAATGCTAGCCCGCCGAACCTCTCCATATAGTTACTATCGAGTAGTATATGGTGGGGTGTAACTTCGCATGAAACATTCAGCCCCCTAGCTTTAGCTTCAGATACTATCTCGATAGATTCGCTACAGGTTATATGGCATAGATGTATGCTCGGTTTCGATTTAGCTCTAGCAGCTAAACTAACTATGTATGATACCGCGGATAGTTCCACATCTTTACCTCTAATCTTCTCGTAATCCTTGAGGCTCTTTATACTGGTCTTCGAGGATCTCTCCCTTATAATTCTACCATCCTCGCAGTGTACGCATAGTATGGATGCTCTACCTCCTATAATCTCCATAGCCTCAAGCAGCATGGATTCATTCCATGGATTCAACCCGTATCCATCGGTTAAGAATAGTTTAAAACCTGAAGCACCTAGATCGATCGTATCTTCGATCTCCCTTAGATCATCTGGTATGAAGGAGTAGAATCCTACGTTGACGTATATCCTACCTTCAGCTTTCCTCATCCTGTTTTTCAAAGCCGACTTCCCGATGGTAGGTGGATCATTGTTAGGCATATCCAGAACGGTCGTAACCCCTCCTAGAGCGGCTGAAAGGGTTCCGGTTTCGAAGGTCTCCTTATACGATAGATTCTCATCTCTGAGATGTACGTGTACATCTATAACTCCGGGTAGGATTATACATCCATCAGCCTTTAGTACCGTATCGCTTCTAGGCATAGCTGCTTCTTTACCTAGCTTAACTATCATTCCATCATCCACGGCTATATCCATACGGATAAGCTTCCCCCTCCTATAGACTCTACCTCCTGCTATCTTTAAATCCACCGTAGACATAACTTTAATCCCCTGTTAATCGTACCCGTAGCCGTAATACTTATAGGTTTATATCAGGCTTAACAGCTAGGTTTTTAAGAACGATTAGATAAACCATGATATCGTGTCATACGAGTATACCTATACGGATGAGGAGGGTTCATTCCTAGTTAAACTTGCTCGAAGAGCCGTAGAGGAGTATCTATCTAGAAATATCGTTATAGATCCTCCAGCCGATACCCCGAGTAAGCTCTACGCTAAATCGGGTGTATTCGTAACGCTGAATAAGCTTGTAGAAGGTGTAAAGGAGCTTAGAGGATGTATAGGCTTCCCCTATCCTGTATACCCTCTAGTGGAAGCTACGATAAAGGCGGCTATAGAATCGGCGGTTGGGGATCCTAGATTCCCTCCCGTCGATATCGATGAGGTAAACTATATAGTATTCGAGGTTAGCCTACTAACACCTCCGGAGGAGGTTAAAGTAGATAATCCGCGCCGCCTCCCATCTATGATAGAGATAGGTAGGGATGGATTGATAGTTCAGAGGGGGATCTACTCAGGATTGCTCCTACCTCAAGTACCGGTAGAGCAGGGATGGGATCAAGAGGAATTCCTATCCTATTGCTGCTTGAAAGCTGGGCTCCCACCAGATGCATGGCTCCTGAAGAATACGAGGATATACAGGTTTAGAGCCGAGATATTCGAGGAGGAGTATCCTAGAGGTCCTATACATAGGCGTAGCCTCCGCTGATAGTGAGTGGAGGCTGAGTTCGGTGGGTAGAGTATACTTCGGGATATGCGGTATAGGCTATGGTCATATAGGTAGATGCCTCCCGTTAGCGGAGAATCTATATAAGGATGGTTTCGATATATTCGTATCTACTTACGGTGAAGCACTCAAGCTTCTAAACGCATATAAGTTTAAATATAGAGCAGCACCGCCTATGGGCTTTCAGGTTAGGTCAGATGGCTCCGTAGACTTCAAGCTTACCATGGTCAACCCCGGGCCATTCCTAGCTTTCATAAAGTTCGTGAAGCAGTTAGGATTTGAGTATGCTATGATGCAACTTTTCCAGCCTGACGTAGTGGTATCAGATACTAGAGCTTCGACCGTTTTATCATCGAGGATGCTTGATATACCATGCGTAACGATCCTCAATCAGTTTAAGATAGTAACACCTGTTAAGAAGCCTCTATTCAAGAAGCTAGCTCTACTCCTAGATACTGGTAGTATAGCTTTTATAGGTGCTATATGGAGTCTAAGCGACTTTATACTGATACCCGATTACCCATATCCATACACTATATCTTCCGGTAACCTTGAGATACCTGAGATATACGCGGATCACGTCAAGCTTGTAGGACCTATAGTGGATGTTAAACCGGCGGATCTACCCGGCGTCGAAGAATTGAGGGATACGCTCTGTGTAGGGTTGGATAAGCCGCTAATATTCGCTCCTATCAGCGGACCTAGAAGGGAGAGGCTTCCGCTGGTGGAGAAGCTTAAACCGATATTTATGAAGCTATCCAGCTACTATGATATCGTCATGTGTATAGGCGACTCTGAGCATGGTAATAGATCACTAGAAGATTATGATGGATTCAAGATCTACGGATGGACTGATAGGTATTACGAGTATCTTAAGGCATGCGATGTACTCGTATGTAGAGCTGGGCATGGCACCCTATCCAAAGCTATACTATACGGTAAGCCGTCCCTAGTTATACCGACTCCGAATCATACGGAACAGATGGGGAATGCTAAACGTATGGAGGAGATGGGTTTATCCATAGTATTGGATCAGGAGGTTTTAGATATAGATAAGGTTGCATCAGCTTTAAGATATCTATGTGAGGATAAGGAATTAGAAGAGAGGATTATAGAAGCATCGAAGTTTGCATCGATGTATGATGGTTTGGAAGCTACACTCAAATACATTAAACACTTTACTTAGCATCATCAGTATGGAAAGCCTTATATATGGAAACCGTAACAACCATAATGGTTAGGTGAGAATCATGCCCAACTGTCCTAAGGATGGTACTGAAGTAAAGAATCCTGTAAAGGAATGGGATCTATCACCTAAGAGTAGGAAGGGGCCTAAACTCCATATAAAGCTCTTCGAATGCCCCACATGCGGTTATAGATGGAGAGTAGTCGAAAAGGTAGGCTAAAACATCCCTTCACCCCTATAATCCATTTCACCCATATTATTTTTCTCCTTACTCCTCTATAGATACCGGTTTTATATACTCAATACCTTTAGGTACCTTGAAGCTGATCCTAGCGAGCATACCCCATTTATACCAATCCAACCTAAACGTGTAGGCTCCCTTCTCAAGGTATACCTCGCATTCGTAGATCGTATAATTTTGAAGCTTCCAGCTATCAGTCCTACTATAGATTAACCCGCCTCTATCATGGTATATGTATAGCCTAGCTCCATCATCGCATCCGTACTCGAACCTGTAGATCGCAGACTCCGTAACATTGACTCTAGCATAACTCCTAAACCCTATCTCATCCTCCACCCCGAAGGCAACCTCACCTAAACCCCAATTATCGTCGAATTCGAAGGGAGCGTATGTTTCCCCTAGATATTCTCCGAAATTACCGTACTCATCTGCTCTAAACCATTCCCTCCTCCAAACTCTCTCCCTACTCAAACCTTTGTCTATCTCGTATCTTCAGAATCTTAAACCTTTAACTCTATGCTACAGAGATCGGATTCGATGAATCTGGAACCAAGTAGATCGTATAATCATACTTTAAACCATCTGAATAATAGATAGGATATCTTGCCATCCTCGATTCTAGGTATAGCTACTATGAAGCTCTTCCTAACGGTTGTAGCAAGCCTCCCAGCGCGAACTATATCTGTAGAATCTATCGTGTAATCCCCCCTCTTAACCTGAACGAGGTAGGGTGCGTGATCTATCCCTGGGCCATACCTGTATATAGCGAAATCGCTTCCAAACTTTATACCTGTAGATACCACATAACCTCTACCCCTCAAATCCTTGTAAACCATGTACTTTAAATCGAAATCCTCTATCCTTCTACAAGCATAGCTTCTAAGCTCATCCACATCGATACACCTACTGGTGTATTGATCGTAAACTTCTATCCATCCAGTCTCCAGGAGATAGAGCCCCTCGACTAGGTCTAGTATAAGCGGCGAATCTAAATCCACGCCCTTAGGTTTACCTGTGCTCATAGGTCTACCGTAGAATCCCTTACGGTATAACTCAGATGCACTCCTATGATCCCATACTATAAGCCTATCACCTACCAAGTAGGCTTTAACCCTGACTTCAGATTGCATCCTCCATCTACCAAATAGAGTATTCTATACGGATAGACTATACGAGCTAGATTTAAAACTATTCTCCACCATTTAGCTCCCGTATACTAGATCGAGAGCTTGATCTATGCTCGATACCTCTACAACCCTAACATCGCTATAGCCTCTACCTCTAAGATATGATTCTATATCCACTTG
>CAZBGY010000009.1:0-38215 GCA_964491605.1 uncultured Candidatus Bathyarchaeia archaeon | reverse complement strand
CAACCCTAACATCGCTATAGCCTCTACCTCTAAGATATGATTCTATATCCACTTGGTATCCTACGATGGATATGGAGGTTCTCTCTTCTCTAACCTCCCATATTATATCCTTAGATTGCCCTGGAGGTACTAGGAATAGTTTAGCTCCATGCTCAGCTGCGGCTAAAGCTTTCGCTAATACACCTCCAACCTGGCCTACCGAGCCGTCAGGGTTTATGGTTCCAGTCATATATACGTCGCTTGGAAGTTGCTTTCCTTCTAAAGCTGAGATTATAGCTAAAGTTATAGCGAGCCCTGCGCTAGGGCCGTCGACTACATCAACCTCCCTCTCTCCTATCACGTAGACTATATAATCGTATCTCGATACGTTGACGTTCACTAGCCGTCTAGCTACATTGACTGCTGTTCTAACGCTCGATTGAAGATCTATACCTATCCTAGGATTAGTATTCACATATATATCGCCCTTCCCAGCTCTCAGATCAACCCTAACCTTCAATACAACCCCCTCATAGCTAGCTCCGTAGTTGGATTTTACGATCCTAACCGCTACCACGTTAACCGTACTAGAAGCTAGAAGTACACCTAACCCATCGCCGGCTTCGATCTGCCTAGATATACTCCTATAATATTCGAGTTGAGCTTGCGTTATATTCAAACTCTCCTTGAGTGCTTTAAGTTCGTTAGTGAGATCGGATACCTTTCCTGCAAGCATGTAATTCTCTGTTACAGCCATAGCTATGAGTAATGCTAGCACAACGTTGAATCCTAGACTTAGAGCTAATATAGATCTAGTATCCATCGTAGAAGCATTCTATAGAATCTGCCAGGTTATAAGGTTTCCCTCGAATGCCTTAGTAGTAGTATGTTCTGTACTTAGGCTCCTTAAGCATCATAAAGATTCTGTTACGTGTAGCTTCGCATACGTTATTCAGGATGCAGCCTCCTATGCATAGGTAGGTTGTTGACGAGGTGAAGCTGCAGATATCGCTACGGCTGCATGGAGGATGACATGAGGGATTCCTGATCGTGCAGCAGCTACGCCCAAGATTCCAGAATATCGCATCTACTTCCCTAGCTTTAAACCCTGTTTCACCTATGATTATTCTATACGCCTCTATACAGCCGCTCCTGATAGTGTCATGTACGATCCTAGATACGAATCTACCTCTAACTATACTTTCGAATACGTGAGGATCGATTATTTTAACCATACCCGTCCTTAAAGCTACTCTCTGTAGATGGTAATCCATGCCTACGCTCATACATCTATCCGAATCCTTAAACGATGCTAACTCTTCAAACTCTATAAGGGATGCTAACACTATAATCTTTTTAGCTAGGGGGTCGGAGAATGCTTTAAACTTTGAAAGTCTCTCTATGAAGCCGTTAGATCCAGATAACCTATAGCTAGAAGCTTCCAGTAGATTGGATACGTATCCATCGTAGAATACCTTCAACATCCTAGCAGTATCCTTAATTAGATCTAATCTTTCATCGATACGTGTAATATTCCCTGAGCCGAACCATCCAGCAAACTCTTCCATCGTTAATCTCTCCATACGATCTGCTTCGAAGGATTCGCCTTCTATAAGCTTGTTAAGCATAGCGTAGTATAGATAATCGCTTCCACGATAATATCTTCCATCTATATAGCCCCATACCCGTCTAGTATCGTAGCATATGGACATGAAGTATAGTAGGAAGCGTAGCTTATGCTCTAAGCTTATAGCGATGTCAGTTAGGGTTTTATGGTAGGTTACGCTTATAGATCTGATAGTCGAAGCTACATCGATACACTTACCTCTATCTATAGATACTATCACCTTCACGGCTAATGTAAGATTTATCATGTACATCGTCGAGTTAATAGTTCTAGCTATACTGGTGATGTTAACCGTGGGTTGGCTCGATTTAGTCTATAAGGCTTTGGATGAAGCATGTAAGGCTGGTGCGACGTATGCTGATGCGAGGTATCAGGAGTATGTATACGAGCATATAGTTGTGGAGAACGGTTCTCTAAAGGAGTATTCTAAAACGTTCAGGAGGGGTGTAGGTTTAAGAGTTCTATTGGGGGGATCTATAGGTTTCGCTTCGACTAACGATCTTTCACCTCAATCCATAGAGGAGACGGTTCGATACGCGATATCAGCTGCTAGGAGCATCAAGGGTGACGTGGAGGTATCCTTGAAGAATCCTACGAGGGTCAGGGTTAGATCGAGTTTCTACGAGAATCCGCTAGACCCTACACCTGAGGATAAGGTGGATATCGTATTATCCGCTAACCGTGAATCTATGATGGAGGGTGTGAAATCTACATCGACGAGGTTGGGTATTCAGTATGATCGTAGAGTTATCCTATCCACAGATGGATGTGAAGTTGAATCCGAATGTTTCCTAGTAGGTTTAGGCCATATGAGTGTAGCTTATGAAGCTGGTAAGCTTGAAAGGGTTTATGATAGTAGATCCAGGGTTTCAGGATGGGAGTTTATATCCTCTACGGATTGGGGGGAGTATACACGCGGTATAAGCAGGTTAGCGGTCGACGCTGTTAAAGCTCCTACACCTAAAGCAGGCGTATATAGAGCTGTAGTGGATCCGGAGCTGATAGGGTTAGTGATACATGAGGCATTCGGTCATGCTGTTGAAGGGGATCTTGTAGCTTCGGGTTCATCTATACTAGCCGGTAGGTTGGGTGAAGCTATAGCTTCAAGCTGTGTGAGTATAGTAGATGACGGATTAGTGGAAGGCGGATACTATGTACCATACGATGATGAAGGTGTCGAGAAGAAGCCTGTAACCGTAGTAGATAACGGTGTGTTGAAGGGTTTCCTAACCCATCTAGCTTCAGCATCTAAACTTAAGCTAGATCCTACGGGTAACGGTAGAGCTCAAGATTTCCATAGTCAGCCTATAGTTAGGCAGACAAACCTCTATATGAAGCCTGGAGATTACAGCTTTGAAGAGCTAATCGAAGATATAGATGAGGGCATATACCTTAGGGGTATGGGTGCAGGCGGTGGTCAGGTTGACCCGGGTACAGGATCCTTCACATTCTCGGCAGGCCCATCATATATGATTAGGAGAGGTGAGCTAGCCGAACTTGTAAGGGGGACTGTGGTATCGGGTTTAATCTTAGAGACTTTGAAGGGCGTGGAAGCTGTGGGATGCGATCTATCCGTAGAGACATCGGTCTTCGGCGGATGTGGTAAGGAGGGTCAGATAGTTAGGGTTGGGGATGGAGGCCCCCATGTAAGGATTAGACAGATATCGGTCGGAGGCGGATAGGTATGCTGGGTCTAGATCTCGAAGGTATGGTAGCTAGAGCGGAGGCTCTCGGATCCTCTGAAGCTGAAGTATACTTTAAGAGGCTTAGGACGATCACAGTTAGATTCACCGATAGATTGGAATCCGTAACGGTGAATTCTACATCTGGATATGGTGTAAGGGTTGCTGTAGGTAAGAGGATTGCTGTAGTAGGCGTAGAGGATGTAGCGAAGGAGAGTCTGGAGGATGCCGTTAGATCGGCTGTAGCTATAGCTAAAGCTACACCTGAAGATGAGAAATGGGTATCTCTACCTAGAAGTATCTCCGCATCCAGTGTGGAGGGCTGCTTCTGTTCTAAGACTGCTAGTATAGGCTCCGATGAAGCTGTGGAGATAGCTTTGGAAGCTATGCATGGCGTATCTGAAGGCTCGAGTATATCTAGACCTGTACGTGGAGGGCTCGAAGTAGCCGTATTAGAGGCTGCGATAGCTAATAGCTATAGTCAGCCTATAAGTAGGATGGAGACTGTTACGGATCTATACGTAACGGCTAAAGCCGAGGATCCGAGCGGATCTGTAACCTTCACTAGATTCAAGATATGTCGTTCGATAGATGAGTTGAACGCTAGATCCCTAGGTATGGAAGCTGGGGTTGAAGCTCCTAGATTCTTAGGAGCTAAGCGTATGGAGGAGGGGGTTGCTAGGATAATATTACATCCTGAGGTTGTATGCTCTATGTTGGAGGTTATGCTATCCCAACCTCTATCGGCTGAAGCTGTACAGAAGGGTAGATCACCCCTAGCTGGTAAGATAGGTCAAGTTATACTATCGGAAAAGGTTACGATAATCGATGAGGGGGCTGTAGGTAGATGGGTG
The DNA here is from genome assembly GCA_964491605.1 of uncultured Candidatus Bathyarchaeia archaeon. Classification (GTDB taxonomy): domain Archaea; phylum Thermoproteota; class CALKCG01; order B24; family DRYS01; genus DRYS01. Next base: position 34,073 of record CAZBGY010000009.1, on the reverse strand, counting down.
AGAGCTAGAAGCTTCGATGATGAAGGTGTAGCTACGAGGAATAACGTTCTGATCGATAGGGGCGTCCTCAAAAGCTTCGTTTACGATACGTATACAGCTTTCGTCGAGGGTAGGGAATCCACCGGTAATGCTTGGAGAGGTTTATCATCGATACCTAGGCCCTCACCTAACGTGTTAGTCCTTAAACCTGGAGATTCAACCTTGGATGAGATGATATGCGAGGTTAGGGAGGGATACTATATAGTTTCGACTATAGGTGAATGGCTCTCCAACCCTATCTCAGGTTTGATGCAGGCTACCGTCACCCATGCATATAGGATACGCGGAGGCGAACTGGCTGAACCCGTTAAAGGCTCTGTGATAACGGCGGATTTCTATGAAGCATTCGGTAGAAACCTTCTTATGATCGGTAGAGATCTAACAGCATTCAGATCATCCGTAGCTCCAGCTGTAGCTATCGAAAACGTTAAGATTAGCGGTTGATCGGATATATGAACCCTAGCCTCCTAGAGTATGTTAGGGATCCTGCTAGATCTAGGGAGAATTACCTACGTAACGTAGAGATGCGTGGCCCATGGTGGATTCCATGCTCGATATCGTTCAGTCAAGCTACATGGAGCAAGTATAGGGAGAGGCTTGAAGATATCTTAGCGAATCATCAATTATTATTTCCATGGTTTAGAAGGGGTTTGATCGATTTCGATAATTTCGGATTGAGGCGTAGGGGTAATCAGTTCAAGGATTGCTGGGGGTGTGTATGGCTCTTCCTAGCCGACGGTCTTCAAGGCCAGGTAGTCTACCATCCGCTCAGGGATTGGAGCCTCCTAGATAGATTCACCCCTCCAGATCCCGATGAAGGTATACCTGTCGAAGGTGGGCCTATCACCCCTTGGAGCTATATAGAGGATTCCGTTAGATCGGCTAGAGAATCCGGTAGGTTAGCCGTAGTTCATATGCCTCACGGATTCTTCTTTCAGAGGCTATACTATCTCAGAGGATTTACGGAGCTTATGAAGGATATAGCCTTAGAGGATCCCAGATTATACGATTTAGTATCGATTCTAGAAGATTACTATATGGAGCTTGCTAAGCGTATCGTCAAGCTTAAACCGGATATAGTATACTTCGGGGATGATCTAGGTATGCAGTATAGGATGCCTATAAGCCCATCTAAATTCAGGAGGATAATATACCCGAGCTATAGGAAGATATTCAGTTACCTTAGAGATGCAGGGATACATGTATATCTCCATAGCGATGGGCATGTAGTCGAGGTTATGGATATGCTTATGGAATCAGGAGTATCCGTACTGAATATACAGGATAGGGTTAATGGTCTCGATAATATAGCTAGGATATGTAGGGGTAGGGTGTGCGTAGCGTTGGATCTGGATAGGCAGCATCTACTTCCATTCGGTTCTCCATCGGATATAGAATCCCATATAAGGGTATCGATAGAGAGGTTGGCTTCGAAGATGGGTGGGTTGATGTTTGTAGCCGATGTATACCCAGATGTACCTTTAGAGAATATAGAAGCTCTATGTAGATCCATCGAAGATTGTATGCAGCTTCATCTATCCATAGAGAGGTAACGCTTAATACCGGTAAGCTGGATATGTTCGGTTCGATATGCCTGTAGTAGAAGCTTCGATGCTATTGAATATCGGTAGAGCTGTATTCGAAGCTATAGGTTCGCCTAAAGATGAAGCTGAGATAGTAGCTTCATCCTTGGTTGAAGCTGATCTAGCAGGTGTACATTCGCATGGTGTTATGCGTATACCATACTACGTGGAGCATGTAAGAGAGGGGTTGATAAAACCTGGGGCTCGAATAAAGATTCTAAAGGAGACGTCTACCACGGCACTTTTAGATGGGGATAGAGGTTTCGGTCAGGTCGTAGCTAGGAAGGCTTCTGAGATAGCTGTATCGAAGGCTGAGTATAGCTTCGTATCGATCGTAGGGGCTATGAATATGGGTCATATAGGTAGGCTTGGAGAGTATACGCTCCATATAGCTGAGAAGGGTATGATCGGTCTAGGCTTCTGTACGACTTATAGGCCGTCCGTAGCACCGTATGGAGGCAGGGGTAGAAAGCTATCGACGGCTCCTATATCGATAGCAGCTCCCAGTAGGATCTTCCCATTCCTACTAGATTATGCTACATCGATAGTAGCTGAGGGTAAGCTTAGGTTGAAGTATCTATCCCACGAATACACACCTGAAGATTGGATTATAGATTCTCAGGGGAAGTTATCTAGGGATCCGGCAGATTTCTACGAGAGGGGCGGGGCTCTACTACCGTTCGGAGGGTATAAAGGCTATGCTCTAGCTATGGCTGTGGAGATACTGTCAGGTATACTCGTAGGAGCTGGCTTCCCCTGTAGCGGGTGCTATAATGGCATGAATAGTATGCTTCTCATAGCTATAGATCCATCGGCGTTTATAGGTAGGGAGAAATTTGTGGATGGGGTATCTAGGTTCATAGAAGCTATGAAATCCACACCTCCGGCTGAAGGATTCGTGGAGGTTTTAGTACCTGGGGAGCCGGAGTATAGATCTAGGGAGGAGAAGCTTAGGAGAGGTATACCCATCGAGGATGAGGTTTGGTCGAGGATAAAGAAAACAGTTTTAGAGTTGGGGTTAGATTTCGATAAAATTTCAACCGTATAGGTATCCGGGGGTCATCTTATCGATCGGCTTATTCCGCTAGTCTCTCTTCTACGGGTGTTAGGATACAAGCTGCATAGATTATCGAGTTTAGAATATAGATTAGGATGCCTAGATCGTAGGAGTAGCCTAACAATGTTACAGTTGACGGTAGATTCTCGTATAGCCTAGATATAGCGTATACGAATAGCGTAGACGATAGTATGATGCATGCTAGAGTTGAGGCGTAGCTTCTTTTTATATCCAGTATAACCGATAATACGGCTAGTAATAGCGATAGAAACGTTACGGTTACATGCATTTTGAAGGCTAAAACAGCATCCACGGCTTCCGAGCCTACCAGAGCGAATAACGATATGATTAACCTAGCTTTAAACCCTCCAGCTTCAACCGGGTTAGGGTTGAACATCAACGCGGTGAGATCGAATAACGTGTAATCTACGGATAAATACTCAAATTTAATCGTAACCCATGGTGCTATGAAAGAGGCTATGATGGTAGCTAACCCTATGAATCCTAGTATACGTGTAGATGTTATAGAATTCATCGTATACTCTCCTTATACCGATATACTAATCTATCAAAGCTAGATGCAGCTTCTTCGAAGATAAATCTATCCCAACCGGTTCAGCTTATAGAAATTGATAAATTCGGTGGTGTAGGTATGAGCTTCGTAGGAATATACCCCATACCTAGAGAGACCGTGTTGCTGGATGGATCCCTCTCCCTAGAGGATGTTACGATCGCTGTTAGTAGCTCTCCTTCACCTAGCTCTATAGATTCGGCTAGAATCCTCGTGGAAGGTATAGCTGAGAGGATGAAATCTACGTTGAAGTTGAGATGTATCTCTGATATCCCCTATGATGAGCATTTCATATTCATAGGGGAGGTAAGCGATTTCGATGAAGTAAGGAAGAGGATATCTCTAACGGCTGATAAGCTTGTATTCCACAGGGAAGGCTACCTTCTAGCGGTCTACGATAGATACGCCGCTATCATAGGTGCTGATCCGCATGGGGTATTCTACGGCGTTCAAAGCCTATTACAGCTTATCGATAACTTAGGATGTTCACCCATCCCCTCGATGATAGTTAGGGACTGGCCCTACAAGTCTATCAGAGGATTCCATCTATACCTTCCATCGAGAGATAACCTAGGATTCCTAGTTAGATTCATCAAATACTTCCTAGCCTACTATAAGTTCAACACCTTATTCCTTGAAGTTGGTGGAGGTATGCGTCTGGATAGGCATCCTGAAGTTAATACGGGATGGATGGAGCTATGTAGAGATGTAAAGGCGAGAGGTGAGAGGCCTAAGGGTCCTCAGAATCGTTTCCAGGATAGCGTTCACCATGAGCTTGGGGGTGGCGGATTCCTAGAGAAGGAGGAGGTGAAAGCTATAGTCGAGATAGCTAGGAGATACCATATAGAAGTCGTACCTGAGATACAATCGCTAACACATTCATACTATCTGGTAGCAGCTCATAGGGAGATAGCCGAGCTACCTGAAGCAGATTGGCCTGACTCATACTGCCCATCAAATCCTGAATCCTACAAACTCCTATTCAATATCATCGATGAGTACATAGAGGTTCTGAAGCCTAGGATTATCCATATAGGTCATGATGAATGGAGAACTGCAGGTTTATGCTCAAAATGTCGTAGCAGGGATACGGCCGATCTATTCGCAGAGGATGTTACCAGGATATACGAGTATCTCAGGAGTAGGGGTGTCGGAGTAGCTATGTGGGCTGATCACCTGATAAAAGGACATAACGGTGTAGGTAGGCGTAGGATTTCAGTCGATCTACTTATAGATACACCTACGACATGGCAAGCTGCTGAGAAGATACCTAGAGATATACTGATGATAAATTGGGGTTCGGCTAAATCTCCTGAGAACGATGAGGAACTAGCTTCCTACGGCTTCAAGCAGATCTACGGAAATTATTCCAGCTTAGACTTCATCGATTGGCCTAATAGGAGTAGGCATGATTGGATTCTAGGAGGTGAGGTTTCATCATGGGTTGATGTGGATGAGAGGACGTTCTGGAGAGATGGGATAATATATAACGCGTTCATGTCTATAAACGATTTCTGGTCTATACACTACCCGGATAGAATCGTTAAGGATCATATATTCTCTAAGATATCGCGTATCCTTAAAGCTAGATTATCCGGTAGAGATTATCCATCGCTAATGGGTGATAGAGAATTCTTCACGATAGATATAGCTGACTACGCTAACGCACCTATACGCGATGAAGTAGAGGGATACGATCTAAGCCATCTCCACAAGGTGGAGGTTACGGAACGCTCACCTATACCATTTAGGGTATCGGGATCTAGGGATAAAGCCGTAGTGATAGTGGATAGGAGTATCGATAGCCGTGTATCTATACTGATAGATCGAAGAGCTAATAGCCTCATATTCATACATGCATCGACGAAACCAGGGGTGAAGATATACTCGCATTATGCATCTTTTAGATGCCCAGATTTAGCGGTCGAATGCATAGGATTATACGAGGTAATATACGAGGATGGATTTAGGGAGGTTATACCTATAAGGTATGGGGAGAATATAGCTGAATGGAACGATACCTTGTATGATACTCTTTCAGATCTGATACTGGATTATAGAGTTGATGGAGTATCTCTGTACGCGTATGAATGGGTGAACCCATACTACGATAAGGTTATAAGAAGCGTAGATATGATCGGGGTGGAAGGCTTATCAGATGCTAAACCGATGCTGGTAGCCATAACAGGAGTTGAACTACAATCCTATAGAAGATACTTCGAGAATGGTCTAGGTCGGAGGATGTGTATAGGAGATCGATTTTAAAACCAAACTTCTAGTCGAGATTACGGTATTCGAAGAAAGAGAGTCAAGGCTACACTCCCTCTCGATACCTATGTATTATGTCTAGAGGCGGCATCTCTTAAGATGATCATTACTAGTATACTTCTCTATACCTAAACGGATTACCTCCCGTTAACTTATATACTTCAGTATGTCAGCATAAAATATTCATCAACTATTGTGGCTACTATTTTTCGGTAAAGTTTATACAAATGCTCTCCCAATATATCTTTAGGGGATGTCGGAGAAACCTGTTGAGGTTGTAATCCGTCCATCGGCTTACCTGCTCGGGGTAGTGCTTACGGTTTTAGTAACGGTTTTCGTAGGTTTCATAGCGTTATTCACCAACGGAGGATGTCTCTGGGGTCTTACATCCGGTGCATGGGATCACAACTGGATTGGAGATATGTCCTTCGTACTATTCTGGCCTCTAGTCCTAGCAGTTCTAGCATCGCTTCTCTCTAGATTCGGTCTCACTAAGCATGAGCTAGTAATCATCATGGCTATGATATGGGTTTCATGGATGTTGCCGACACACTACGGTGTCATACAGGTAGTAGTTATGATGGGTACAGCTCGTCAGATACCTGGATTCCATCGATGGAATCTCGATTATGGTAGGGATATAGCATGGCAGTGGGGGCCGGATCCCTTCAACGATAAGCTATGGGTGTCTTGGATGTATGGTGGACCAGTACCATGGGCTGAATGGATGCCAGCCCTACTACTCCATACAGCTAGGCTTATACCGTACTATCTCGGCTATGCTTTCATGCTATCTCTATGGAGGAGGCAGTGGATAGATATAGAGGCGTTGCCATTCCCGCATACAGCCGCAGCGGCGAAGCTAATCGATATGGCTTACGAGAGAGTTAACGGTAGGAGTAAGCTGTTCGATAACGTATGGCTATGGCTAGGGCTGTTGATAGGTTTCCTAGCGATAATGCCGTATTGGGGTTGGGTTATACCTGGATTGGGGTTAACACAGTTAAGGGAGTATGGCGGTATCGCTCTAGATCTAACACCCTACGTAATATTGCCCTTAGCTCCTTTATCCTTCAATTTCGAAGCATTCTGGATAGGTGCATGCCTCCTCGTACCTTTAAAAACTCTATTCAGCTACATCGTGACGACGATAATAGTCCACTGGGTTTGGTGGCCTATGATGTCTTGGCTAGGATACTGGGAGCCTCAAGGTGCAGGTGCTAGCGGTATAACAGAAGGCTCTATACTGGAGGATGTATACTACGAATGGACTGGACCTAATATGCAGAAATGGGTCCTTACATGGGGGTCTATAACATGGCTCTCGTTCGGTGTAGGATTCGGCTTCATATTCTATCCCGTATTCGTAGCTTTCAGATCTGAGCTTGTCAATACTTTGAAAGCTATAATTGGTAGGGCTCCTAGAGAGGTGGAGGTTAAGGAGCCTATGAGGTATCCATATATGTTTCTAGGTTTCATAGTATGCGCTTTGATATACGTAGCTTCATGGTGGTATGCGAGCATGGGTTATCTACCAGTATTATTCGGCTTCATATGGTATATACTGAACGGTCTCTACTACGGTGTAGCTAGATCTAAGGTTGCAGGGGAATTCGGCTTAGTATTGGATACCTTCAACGATAATATGTGGGCTCATATATGGGATAACTCTATGAGGCTATGGTGGGTAGGTGATACAGCATCGCCATTCTTCATAAGAGATGTCCGGGAGAGATTCATAGTTTTGAGAGGCGATTATCCATGGTACAGCACCTTTATAAGAGCAGCCCCGACGGCATCTCTACTTCAATCCTACAAACTCGCTTCGATGGAGGGTGTGCATTCACGCTACGTATTTATAGGAGCTATCATAGCCGTCATAGTAGGCGTCGTAACATCCATATTCACGCTGCTACCTATGTGGTGTAGTTTCGGAGCTTTGAATCTAGCTTCGTTCAACTATACGGGTGCACCTAACAACTACCAGCAGAGAGCCCCCACGTATACGTGCCGTACAGAGGTCGGTGTATACTGGCGTTTCGCTCCACCGGTAGGAGCGCAGTGGATACAATTCGCCGTAGGATTCATACTGATATCGGTGATCTACGCTCTACACGCTAAGTATCCGTGGTTCCCGTTAAACCCTGGAGGTGTGACGATGGGTTTCGGCTGGATAATAGTTAACGTCGTATTCCCAGCTATAATAGCGTACGTAGTTAAGCTGATAGTCTTGAGGATAGGTGGTGCGAAGCTCTACGATGATCTAGTGATGCCGTTCGCTATAGGTATGACTGCAGCCGTAGGGGTTGCTGTAATCCTAGCTGGACTCTACCACTTCAGTTCCACGTTAGTAGGTATGTAGGTTTACGTAAACCCCTCACCTATTTTTCCCTTTTCGTAGCGGTTAGGAGTTGGATTATCTCGCTATAGATTTGATCGGGTTTAGCCGGGTCTATAGATAGTATGTAGGGTAGTGTTATCTATGCTTCTAGGTATCTAACATCGCTTGATCTAGGGGGTATGATCGGGTTTGAAGGGTAAGGTATTCATGGTTGGTCACGCTCATATAGATCTATCATGGCTTTGGACTAGATCTGAGACGATCCTCGATATGATACCTAGGACGTTCTGGAATGCTGTTTATCTAGCCGAGAAGTATGGGATGGTGTTCAGTCAGAGTACGGCTCAACTATATAGTTGGGTTGAAGAGTATTATCCAGAGTTATTCGATAGGATAAAGGATTTAGTTAAGCGTGGTTTATGGGAGGTTGTAGGGGGTTCATGGGATGAGTATAGCCCACTCCTAATATCGGGTGAATCCCTAGTTAGGCAGTATCTCTATGGTAAGAGGTATTTCATGGATAGATTTGGTGTAGATATCTCCGTAGCGTGGCTTCCGGATAGCTTCGGCTTCCCATGGACCCTACCTCAGATTCTAAGGAAATCCGGTTTAAGATTCTTCATGACTCATAAGCTTAAATGGCAGGTTGAGAGGAATAATCCCCCGATACCGTTCCCATACCATATATTCTGGTGGAGATCCCCGGATGGAAGCATGATCCTCGCATACCATACCGTAGGAAGCTATAACGAGGATGTAAGCGAAGCTAAGATATCCAGTCAGCTTGAGGTTATGAAGGCTAAGCATGGATTAGATATACTTATGTACGTATATGGGCGTGGGGATCATGGGGGAGGACCTACAGAGGATATGGTGCTTAAAGCTCTAGATATAGCTAGACGTGGAATCTTCGATTTGAAGTTCGCTAGAGCGGAGGATTTCTTCCTAGAAGCTGAGAGGATAATCGAGGATAGAGGTATACCTATCGTGGATGATGAGCTGTATGTTAAGACTCATAGGGGGACGTACACGACGGAAGCTATCGTTAAAGTATCGAATAGGAGATGCGAGAATCTCCTACTCAACCTCGAGAGATTCTCATCGGTAGCATATACCCTCGGATACAAGTATCCATACGAGGATATCAAGCGTCTATGGATCCTACTCCTATTGAATCAGGTTCACGATAACCTTGACGGTACATCTATAGAGCAAGCCTACCAGGATGGAATCCTAGATTATATGCGTATAAGACGTGAAGGCTCCACCCTCCTAGATGAAGCTTTGAAAGCTATAGCTTCTAGGATCGATACATCTAGTATCGGGAAAGCTCTACTGGTATTCAATCCTCTACCATGGGTTAGAAGCGATGCGGTTGAAGTCGAAGGGTTGGATGGCGTATCTATAGTCGATATCGATGGTAGATCGGTACCCGTGCAACGCGATAGCGAGAAGGGATGCTTGATATTCTTAGCTAAGGATGTACCTGGATTAGGATATAGAGCATATCTTGTACGCGATCGTGTGGATGGATCCGTCGAATCTGATCTTAAGGTTGAAGGCTTCACTTTAGAGAATAGCTTCCTGAAGGTAGTCGTAGACGGATCGACCGGTAAGATTCTAAGCATATACGATAAGATCGATAGTTTGGAGCTTCTAGATGGTTCTAGGGGAGGAAACTTCCTAGAGATATTCGTAGATAAACCTCCTAACGCTCCTCTAGGTGAGCCTGCATGGAATATATATCTGGGTCCGAGCGATGAGCCTAGAACGGTATCGGTGGAGGTAGTCGAGAAGGGTCCTGTGAGAGCTAGGATCAGGATAGTTAAGAGTTTCGGTAAGTCAAACTTCACCTTATATGTATCGCTCTACGCTTATACTAGGAGGGTTGATTTCGAAGCTAGAGCATACTGGGATGAGGAGTATAGGTTCGCTAAGATAGGCTTCTCACCGAGTTTTAGAACGCCGTATGCTACATACGAGATAGCCTACGGAGCTATACAGAGATATGCCCACACTTTCAGAGAGCATCCAGAGGTGGAGCTTGAGATACCATCCAGGGGTTGGGAGGAGTCTGATATGCTTAAATTCGAGGTCTCAGCACATACGTGGGTTGATCTATCAAAGCCTGATGGAAGCTTCGGCTTCACTATAGTTAACGATGGAAGGTATGGATTCTCATTCGATGGTGAAACCCTATGGATAAGCTTTCTGAGGGCGGCTAATAGAGCTAGACCGCTCCTACCCTTAGATTGGACTGATAGATCCTCTAAGCCGTGGGTTGGGGAACATAGATTCAGGTATGCGCTATACCCGCATAGGGGTGGGTGGAGAGTTTTAAACCCGGCTAGATTGGGTATGGAGTTTAATAATCCACTCATACCTGTACCGGCGGATCTGCATAAAGGCGATCTACCGCCGGTATACGGGTTCATGGAAGCTTCGCCTGGGAATATAGTCGTAACGACTGTTAAGAGGTCTGAGGATGGAGGGGATATAATCGTAAGGCTATTCGAATCTACTGGTAGGATGTGTGAAGCAGTATTGAGGCTATGGTTCACACCTAGAGATGTATACGAGACTGATATGATAGAATGGGATAGATACGTGCAGCCTACGAGGTATCACGTAGAGGGGGGAGTCCTAAGGATACCTATGAACCCTTTCGAGATTAAGAGTTTAAGAATGAAGCTTTAGTAGAGTGCGATTAGCGATACCCTATAACCTTCTATCCCGTATGAACTAGCTCTCAGCGTATACATGTATATACCGGTTCTTCTACCTACTATCTAGCGATGTGGGTTAGAAGAATTCAGGAGGTTGGTAGGGGTACATTCATAGTCAGTCTTCCTAGGGAATGGGTTGAACGTATAGGTTTGAGTAGGGGTTCACGTCTCCTCATAGTCGATGGGGGTTCATCCCTCCTGCTCAAACCCCCCAAGCCTATATCCGTCTACGAGAAGGTGGTTAGGGTTAAACGAGGATATGAGCGTCTATCTGTTAAGGAAGTTTTAGCAAGCTATCTTCTAGGATACGATATTATAAGGGTTGTATGCGATGATGGTTTCGATCCTGATGGTAGGAAGATTGTTAAGGATGTTTGTAGAAGGCTTGTAGGATTAGAAGTCGTAGGTGAGGATAGTTCTAGTATAACCTTTCAGTGTATAGTGGATCCTGAGAAGCTCGATGTGGAGAAGACATTCGATAGGCTTAGATTCTTAGTCTACACTCTTCAAGAGGATGTAGCTCGCACGGTATCGGAGGATCTATCTAGGATACATATGTTAACTGATAGGGATGATGAGATAGATAGACTATACTTTCTACTAGTTAGGCTTCTCAGAAGCCCCACCGATACAACCGGTGTAGCTATACCTTTTAGTAGGCGGTTGGATCTACGTGTGGCAGGATTACTACTCGAGAATATAGCCGATAGGTTTACGAAGCTAGCGTATGTATTATCCGAGGCAGTGGATCTACCTAGAGATCTATCATCGAAGCTTAAACCTATACTAAATAAGCTTTCATCGATAAGGGATACCGCTCTAAGGATGTTTATCGAAGGTGTACTCGATCATATGGATAGATTCGAGCAGCTAGTCCATGAGAATAGCGAGCTTATAGAAGAGTTTAGAAAATCTTCATCCCTCCACCCCGATCCTAGGGTTAGGGGTGTATGTCTAGAGGTTGCAGCGATAGTGGAGGAGATAGTCGGAAGCTATGTGGATATAGCCGATCTAACGACGCCGAGGTAGCTTCCTATAGTAGGCTTGATATATCCTTCAAGCTTGATAAAGCTTCATCGACTAGCCTCCCTACATTTATCATAGACTCCAGCTCTCTAACCCTATCGAGTACGGCTTTAGTCGTAGGCCTCCCTGGTCTAGCCCAGCATCCCTTAATAGGTCTGCAACCTGAGGATACTGGTGTAATTGATGCTTCGTAGGTTCCTATCATACGAGCTATCCTCATCGAATCCTCTTTCTCCAATCCTATCAAAGGTCTGAGAACAGGTAGCGTCGACGCCTCATCTATAGCGTATAAGTTATCTAGGGTTTGGGATGCAACTTGAGCTAGATTCTCACCTGTAACTATAGCCTTAGCTCCCTCCATCTCGGCAACCCTGCATGCAACCCTATACATCATCCTACGGCATAGAACGCAAGTATAGCTATCAGCTACCCTACGTATCTCCTTCAAAACGTAGTCGTGTCTATAGGAGTAGATTTTCATCTCCTCGCCTATATGCCAATCTCTAAGTATCCTTGCTACAGCTAGGAATCTTCTAAGATCTGATTCATCTCCTCCAAGAGGGAAGTATGCGAATAATATCGTCGCAGGGCATCCACGCTTCATCATAAGCCATGTAGCTACTGGTGAATCTATACCGCCGGATACTAGGGATACTATACGGCTGGATGTACCTAGAGGCAGGCCTCCGGGGGCATCGATCCTATCCGTGTATACGTAGCATTCATCATCGTGGATCTCTATGTGTATGGTTCTATCCGGGTTATCGAGATTCACTTTGAGGTTCGACGATGCTTTAACTATACCGCCTATCCTCGATTCGAGATCTCTACTAGTGAAGCTATGGATACCGGTCCTCCTAACTCTAACGGCGAAGCTCTTAGCTCCATCTAGGAGTATGGATACATTGGATCTGATGAATGATTCCAGATCGTCTAAGTCTATATACTTATATGGAGCGATATATTTCAGACCGAATATTCTAGACGCGATTCTACAGCCTGCATCTATATCGTCTATATTATCTACGAGTATACGAGACCATCTATGTCTAACCCTAACGTCGAACCCCCTGGTTTTGAAGGCTTCAGATATGTTGTTTTTAAGCTTAGATACGAACCTACTCCTAACCCTATCAGATTTAAGAGCTATTTCACCGTAAGCTGCTAGGATACCATCCCAGATTCTATCCTCCCCTATACGGTTCAATCCTCTATACGATATCATAGCGTTATAGTCTATCATAAGCTTTCATAACTTACCGGGTCTTATTCAAGCGGTTTAACCTATGCATCCTCGTAGTTCTACTACACGAAATCGTTATCTATGAGCCTAGATTCTCCTAGAATAATCTAGGTGGCATCTACCCAGATCTCCATGGAGCGGTATCGATATATGACCGATTACGCTATCGAAACCTTCGACCTGACAAAGATATTCGAGAGTAAGGAGGATGGTGTTAAACGTACGATTAGAGCAGTCGATCATGTAAATATCAGGGTTAAACGTGGAGAATTCTTCGGCCTACTAGGTCCTAACGGTGCAGGTAAGACTACGCTGATTAAGATGCTGTGTACGATCATACTTCCGACTGAGGGTACGGCTAAGGTTAACGGCTACGATATAATCCGTGAGCCTGTTAAGGTTAGAAGCTCTATAGGATGGTTCCACGGCGAGACTGGTGGCCGTTCGCTATACTGGAGGCTTAACGCCGAGGATAATCTTAGATTCTACGCATATCTTCAGAACATCCCTAAGGATATAGCTGAGAAGAGGATAGATGCTCTTCTAGAATTCTTCGGTTTAAGTAAGGAGAGGAAGAAGCTTGTTAAGGATTATTCGACTGGTATGAAAGTTAGGGTTATGCTTGCTAGAGCTTTACTCCACAACCCTCCAATACTGCTTATGGATGAACCTACGATAGGCTTAGATACTGTAAGTGCGGTCGAAACTAGGAATCTACTGAAAGCTTTGAATAGGGAGCTTGGTAAGACGATACTATTTACAAGCCATAATATGTTCGAAGTCGAACAGTTATGCGAGAGGATAGCTATAATGAAGGGTGGGAGTATAATAGTCGATGCATCCCCATCGGTTCTGAGGGATATGCTTAGGGATATACATTCGGTGGAGGTCGAGGTTAGAGGTGTGGATAACCTACAGGAGCTTATCAAGAGTGTATCCAATCTATCCATAGTGAGAAGGATTGTGGATGTTAAGAACGACCCGGTAGCTATAACTTTAAGGTTACAGGTGGACGATGAGTATGAAGCTATACCCCTGATAGCCGATAGATTGTATAGGCTTGGGGTTAAAGTATCTTCGATCCGCCGATCTGAACCTACGCTCGAAGATATATTCGTTAAGCTAGCTAAGGGGGAGCCAGCTTGAAGATCGAAGATATAATAGAACTCTTAAAGGAGGATAAACCTAGAGTATCATCGGAGCTTACCCATGTATGGGCTGTATTCTGGGCTAACTTCAAGATATTCCTTTCATACAGGACATGGGTTGTTATGGAGACTATAAGCACGGTGGCATCGATAGCCATGTACTCCTTCATGGGTCTACAAGTCGATGCTAGGAGGATGGCTCTAGCAGGGTATAAGGGTGTAAACTGGCTTTCCTTCGCACTGGTAGGTGTGGCTACAGCTAACTATCTATGGATGTGTATAAGTAGGCTTAGCCATTCGCTACAACATGAGATACGTGAAGGAACTCTGGAGCCTATAGTATCCTCACTCATAAATATGAGGTCGTATATAATAGGTCAATCCCTTAGAGGGTTTCTTGTCAGCGGATATTTCATGACGGGTGTACTACTAGTCGGTATATATGTGTTAAGAATCCCCCTAGCGATAAGCTTGGAGACGATCCTATCGTTCATAATGGTGATACTATTGATGATAGCAAGTTATATGGGTATAGGTATAATGGCTGCAGGGCTTATACTCGTGTACAAGAAGGGTGACCCATTAACATTCCTATTCGCTACCGTGACAGAATTCCTAGGAGGAGTACTATTCCCTTTGAAGTATCTTGAAGGAATCCCTATACTGCATACATTAGCATGGCTTATGCCCTATACATACGCTCTAGATGCCTCTCGTAAGATACTTTTAACAGGTGCTACTATAGCGTCGCCGCATGTACTTATGGATATCACAATCCTAATCCTATACACGGTTATATTCATGCCGATAGGATTGAAGGTTTTCAGATGGGGTTTAGATCGTATAAGGTATGAAGGTACCGTGGCATCATACTAAGAGGGATCCATGTATGGATGTAGATAAGCTTATCCAAACGATCTCCGAGGATATTCCTAGGAAGCAAACTCCGATCTATCGTATCATAGCATCGTTCATAATCAGGGATTTCAAGATATGGTGGACTTACAAGTTCTGGCTCCTACTAGATATCGCCGGTATCGTAATATTCATCCTGACATACTATCTATTCTCATTCATAACTACATCGCAGCAGGTTCAGGAAGCAGGATATAGCGTGGGAGGATACTTCACCTTCGCTTTGATAGGTATATCGTTCCAACATTATGTACACTTCGCGGTTCAAGCGATAAACGAGAGTATAAGGGATGAACAGTGGAATGGAACGCTTGAGACGATACTATCATCGGCTACAGATTTCAAAGTATTCCTACTAGGAGAAGTATGCTTCTCTTTCATAGCATCATCGATCCTACTATTGATGTCTATACTGATAGGTGTATTGCTCGGTGCACAGTTCCATACCACATTATCATCGATATTAACCGCCGCTATACTAACGATGCTACTCATAGCGAGTCATATGGACATAGGTATACTAAGTGCAGGTGTTATAATGAAGGTTAAGCAGGGAAGCCCAGTTACATGGGCTTTCTCATGGCTAAGCCAGCTGGTATCAGGTGTATTCTACCCGTTAAAGCTTCTACCATGGTATCTTGAATGGCTTGGTAAAGCATTCCCACTAACATACTCCCTAGACGGTATAAGATTATGCCTACAATCGGCTAAAGATTTAGCATCGCCAGAGATAGTATTGAATATAATATACCTAACTATATTTATACTGGTAGCGACACCTATAGCGCTATACGTATTCAAGATAGGATACGATTCAGCGAGGAGGGATGGATCGCTAGGGCAATACTAGCCGCCGTCTCCTCCAACCATAAACTCCACGTCTATCTATCGGTTATCATCTTAGCTTCCTAGCAAACTTCTCGAAGGCTGGCTGTGAATCCACCTGTATCGCTAACCCCGCTAATCATATTATTCAAACTTTTCTAGGATCGCTAGCTAACACCTCTATATGGTGTATTCTAGAGGGTTCGTTCTAGGTTCTTCAGGTTTACTAGTGGTATCCTTTGAAGCTATGATTTTTACAGGATTGTTCCAACACATCTACCCTCTATATATCTCCACTTTATCGAGATTATCATGTTATAGTGTATTGTTCCGATTTTTGCGTTTATAGTTTATCTGATGGTAATGTTTATAAATGGATTTTGTATAGTCTTTTCGATGTATGCTTCTATGCTCATAATAGCTGAGAAGCCTTCGGTTGCTAGGAATATTAGATCGGCTATAAAACCCTCCCCTCCAGTCCTAGCTTTAAAAGGCCATATACTTGAGCTTGATTTCCCCGAAGCCTATTCTAGGTGGAGGAGTATAGATCCGCGCGAGCTTTTCAAAGCTCCTGTAGAATGGGTCGTTAGAGATCGTGAATCTTATGAGAGGCTTACCGAATCCCTTAGGGATGCGAATACGCTAGTGTTAGCTACCGATAACGATCCTGAAGGTGAGCTGATAGCTTACGAAGCTCTCTTAATCGCTAAGGATACCCTAGGATATATGCCTAGGTATAGCCGTATGAGGTTCAACGCTACTACGATAAGCGAGCTTAGACGTGCATGGATGAACCTGGAGCCTGATCTCAGATGGAGCTGGGTTTGGAAAGCTCTACTTAGACATAGATTCGATCTTGTGACAGGAGCTGCCTACACCAGGCTTCTAACCCTATCGGGTAGATTCGATAGTAGCGGTGGTAGACTGATATCATGGGGTTCATGCCAGATACCAACCCTATGGTTCGTATACCAGAGGGAGATGGAGATTAGAAACTTCAAGCCTGAAAAATATTATATAATATCGGCTATACTAGATATCGAAGGAGTTAGATTAGAGGTTTCATCAGATCCTATAAGGGATTCTAGTAGAGCCTACAAACTCTACGCCTCGATAAAAAGCTCTAGATACGCTTACATAAAGGATTTCCAGCTTAAAGATGAAGTCGAACGTAAACCCCTACCGACAGATACGGATACCATGTTACAGGATCTATCTAAGATTACGGATCTCTCGGCTTCTAAGATCATGGCTATAGCTGAATCGCTATACGGAGATGGATACATAAGCTACCCTAGGACGG
Organism: uncultured Candidatus Bathyarchaeia archaeon; assembly: GCA_964491605.1. Classification (GTDB taxonomy): domain Archaea; phylum Thermoproteota; class CALKCG01; order B24; family DRYS01; genus DRYS01. Next base: position 17,028 of record CAZBGY010000009.1, on the reverse strand, counting down.
AGACTAATATGTGGTTGACGGTGGATCATAGATCGATACTATCCATGCTATTGTCAACACCCCTCGCTCACTATATAGATACAGGCCGCTACGATCCTAGAGATGGAAGTAGAAACGATGGAGCTCATCCACCTATACATCCGACGGCATACTACCCATGGAGAGATGTTAAAAGCATCGTATGGGAGTATATAGCTAGGAGATACCTGGCTAACGTCGTATACGGGGATGCATACCTTAAGAGGTGGAGGATAAACGTAGCTATCGATAACGTAGCGTTAAACGCTACAGGACGGTACATAGTCGATGAAGGATTCTACAAGGTATTCCCATACTTCAAACCTAGGGATCTGCTATGGATACCCAAGCTAAGTATAGGCGGAAAATATCCTATAATGAAAACTGAGTTGAAAGAGAAGAAAACTAAGCCTCCGCCGAGATTAACAGAGTCAGAACTATTAAGGCTACTAGAGAGGTATTCGATAGGAACGGATGCTACTAGGGCGGATTACCCGCAGATAATAGTAGAGAGAGGATACGCGGAGAAGAAGAGGAGGACATTCCATCTAAGTAGTTTAGGAGAATCGCTGATAAACCTATTGAGAAGCGTGGATGAGAGGCTCGTAACACCGGATACGAGGAGATACATAGAACAGTTGATGATAGATGTAGAACTTGGAAAGATAGGTATGGATGAAGCTCTTAGCGAAGCCCTAAGGATATACGAGGATCTATTCGATAAAACCTCAGCTAAACTAAAAGATACGAGTATAGGGTAGAGTCCACTCTTTCTAATCCTCAACCTTTCCTCGGAATCCTCATCAAACTTATCGCCTCTCAGCCTTTCTGGAAATCTCTCCTACAGCTTACTAATCCTCCCCTGCCTAAGCATAGGTCTAGAATCGAGGATAGTATAGCAAAGCTTCAAAAGTAAAATCATAAAAGACTATCAGAAAGGTTTGGAATTTGATTCAGGGGCATTACCATACCCGTATCATAATCGATTTTTAGAAGGAAGATTTAAATAATCGTAGTTTTCTCCCCTTCTTTGTCAACGGGTGATGGGGCCCACCCTTAACCGCCCGCTCTGGCTGCGCGGGCTGATAGCTCCTGCTTTATCGATAAGCGGTTTAATAAGCCGGATGCTGGTGGGATGGGTTGAAGCCCTTACTTGCTTTACAGTCTTCGATTAGCAGCTTAATAGACTTAGACGCTGTTATAGACTATATATTCGAGCGGCAGAATCCTGATGGCGGCTATACATTTTGTAGATGGACGGAGTCGAACGCTCAGGATACCTTTTATGCGTTGAGCATACTGGATATGCTAGGTCTTCAGCCGAGGAATCTAGATAAGACTATTGATTTCCTGAGGAGCTTACAGCATGAGGATGGAGATTTTGATTCGATTAAAATCGCATACTACGTGATTAAATCGCTACTCATGTTCGGGGAGAAAACGCTGAGGAAGCCTAAACTCGTCGAATACTTGCCTAACTTGGTGAGGAATCTTAAGAGTCCCTTTATAGATGTTGAAGTAGTATCGGAAGTTGAGAGCCTGTATATGCTCATCGATTTATGCGTAACACTCAACATCACTGTAGATTCGATGGAGATTATCGATGCCATTCTAGGGATCAAGAATAGTGATGGAAGCTTTGGAAGTAGTAGACGATCTAGGCTGGCTTCTACATTCTACGCTCTAGAGGTATTAAAGATCTTAAACTATGATGTCGGTGAACTAACCGATACCCTAAGGTGGGTTAGAAGATACGAGCATCCTAAGGGAGGTTTTACAAGCTCGTCGGAAGCTGAGCCGATATACCTTGAAGATACGTATTTCGGTCTTAAGTCACTTGAAATATTAAATGAACGGATATCCTATCCGATGGAGACTCTTACGTTCATAGCGAAGCTTCAGAATCCTAACGGCGGATTTCGTAGATCGATATTTCTCGGGATCTCGGATTTTGAGTCGACGTATCAGGCGCTTTCATCGATTAAGATACTGCTTTCACCGCTTGGATTAGGGTGGCTCTAAATGTTTAAAGATAGGCTTATACCAAACCCTGTAATGGAAGTAATCCTAAGTGGATTTTTAAACTCAGCTTGGGGCAGTTTTCATAGGAGTACGATCGTTAGGCTTACTGTTTACGGTAATCATCTGGAGATCGGAATCGGGGAGGGAAACATGTATGAGTGGGAGCTGAATACTCTGAGAAGAACACGGATAGAACATGAGTGGATCGCTATCGAAGCCGAGGAGCTAAGGATGGTTTGCATCGAGGGCATAAAGTACATTCCGGAAAAGAAGGTTTCAGGAATGCCGAGAGGGCTTATTCCAACCTGGAGCAGTAGCGTATACGTCTTTGTCGACGATTATCTAGAGATGATATTTCCAGCCTACAGATGCTTTGATATAAATTTTGGCGGACGACGAATACTCTCCATACTCAGCCCTAGAACACTCATTAGAGATATCGCTGAAGCCGTTCATCCAGCTTTCCCAGAGGAGAAGTATCGTGGGAAGGTAGATAATGTAGAGGTGAAGGCTGATGCACTCAACGACTTCCTCGAGAAGAACTATGGGATAGGCGTGCTTAGAAAGGAGGGTTCTATGAAAATGAGAGTAGAAGCTTTCCCACTCCTCGGGGGAGAGGATATAAAAGTTATTTTAGAGTCGATAGGTAAAGCTTCCCGAAATATTAATAGACCAGCTTCCAGCGAGATTTAGACTATTTTAACTATATCATTTTTCGAGCACATATACTGAGAAGCTCCTACTAATAGGAAGTTTTACTGGATTAAATCATATAACGCTTTCCATCGGCAAGAGAATAGAATCGAGGTCTAGCATATCGAAACAAGGTGTAGGATAGGGTAGGAATAGAAGGTGATAGTGATCGAGAGTAATAGTCGACGGGTACTTGGAGAAGTTTATTGTTTTTCAGGCTTTACCTAGTATAAATTGTATCCTCATTCTATCAATCAAACTTTAATCTATATTAAATTAGATTATCTTTTACATCTGTAAGTGGATTAGGGGATATTTCGAAAATCTTATCCTAGGTAGATGGGTTAAATGTATAACCGGCTATGTTTAGATTCGTCGTTCATGAGCATAGAGCTAGGAGGGCTGGCTTACACTACGATCTAAGATTGGAGGTGGATGGTGTTTTGAAGGATTGGGTTTTCAGGAAGCCTCCACCGGAGGATACTGGTGTTAAGAGGTTTGGTATAGCTCAGCCGGATCACGATCTTTCATGGCTGGATTTCGAAGGTGAAATAGAGAATGGATATGGAGCTGGTATCATGAGTATATGGGATAGAGGCTTCTATAGGCTTACCGAGAAGACAGATAGATCGATGACGATAGAATTCTATGGAGGTAAGCTTAGAGGAAGGTATATGCTAGTAAAGTTTAGGGATGGATGGCTACTTTTTAAACTTAAAAGCTAGCGTAGCTCCACTTCTAAGAATGCTGGAGGCTTTTGAATGTATAGCTGAGATTAGCAAGGATGCTGTAAGATCGTATGCAGAAACTTTAATCTAACCTAATTACGATGGTGGAGGGGATCAAAGCAGGATGCTACACCCAGATCATCCATCCTACTACCGTGAGAAAACAAGTTTCATAAGATCTCCCTAGCCACCTCCTTACCTTGGATATTGGTTAATACATAGATGAAAGTAGTTGTAGGCTCCTCTTAGTGAAACGTTTAAGGTTTATAGCTTTATCTTAGCTTCTAGGTGGTTGGATTGGCTGGTAGGCTCCGTAGATCCCTAGCTATACTCTCAGTTGTTACATTCCTCCTAGCGATCCTTCATGGATTGGTATGCTTGGAGGTTGTAGATGATGGGTTCGTAGAATCGGGGCGGGTATATTCCAGTAGCCTCCCCCCAGAGGGGTCTGCATCCTATAGGGTTAGGTTACCGGAGGCTGGCTCCCTCCTAGCAGTCTGTATAGAAGCTTCAGAATCATCGTTTAAGCTTAACGTATCTGGGCCTATTAGCGAAGTCTCTACGAATATAGTATACTATAGAGCACCATACTTATATTACGTCTTAGATGGAGGTGTAGGAGTGATAGAGGTTAGGAATCTAGGTTTAAACTCGACTCTAACCTATAGATTCTACGTAGATGTAACTACACCTCTACTCGATGGCCTACGATCGTTTAAATCCATACCTTTAGAAGGCGGAGTAGCATTGTTCAGTCTAAACCTTAGGAAAGGTGATAGAGTCGAGGTACACGCTTCTATTAAGGGTATATCGAACGTAAGCCTTGAAGTATATACGCTCTACTACGAGCTAGCTAAGGATAGTTTAAGCTATATGCTAGTCCTATACAAGTTTTCTAAAGGCGAAGTGTTAAGCTTCGAAGCAGATCTAGAGGGTACATACTACCTTCTCGTAAGATCAGAGGAGGGTGAAGGTATAGTTTCGGTAACTTGTAGTGTGGAAGGATCTATACTAGGTCAAAGCTGGTTCTGGATTATACCTTTACTCCTATCCATACCTATCACCCTAGGTTTCGCTTCTACGGTGGATCTTAAGAGGATGGGGAAGCTCCCCCCTCGTAAACGCTATATCTTGATGAGTATCTATACATCGATTCCGACGATCGCCTCGTTTACAGCGACTGTGGGGGCTTACACGTATAGAGCTTCCGTCTACATCCCCCTACTCCAGCTATCTACGATCCTATACGGGTTGACCGGTGCCCTCAGATTATATGGAGCTATACTTGATAGGATGGAGGAGACGGCTATATGCCAGTATTGCGGTAAGGTAGTAGATATTAGGGTGAATCTATGCTGCGGGGTAAGGGTTAAGCCTATAACATTATCCTGGTATCTTGCAGCTCCATCCACAGCGCTCCTACTACTCCTGGTAGGGTTAAGCTTGAAAGTATCGGGTTTAGAATCCGATCTACTACTCCTAACGGCAGTCGGAGGAGCGGCTGGAAGCCTTCTATCATGGTATCTTAATAGGAAGCTGGATAAATGGGGAGCGTTGAAACATCTAGGTATAGGGTTAACGTTCTCAGCTCTATCCCCGATCATAGTCTTAACCCTAATAGGGATCCTCGGACCTGTTCTACGACCGGTAGAGCTATGGAGAGGTGCAAGCTATGCTAGGATTAGGATAGCACCGCCAGCTCTACCTATAACATTCTATACGTTCTTCGGCCTACTAGTAGCTATAGCTATGGTATACTTCACGATCGAAGCTAAAGTTATCGCTAGAAGTAGGTGAAATCGATCCTAAACCACCCAACCTTGAAAATATTCTATAAAGCTCCGATCCATTTACCCATACGCATATTCTCTCCGTTAGCTTCCCACTTCTATATTTTATCTTAGGGTTTAAGTTAGGGTTAACTAGAGGTTATCCTGCTGTGAACGCTATCGTTGCTTGGAGTGGGGGTAAGGATTCCGCGTTAGCTTTGTATACCGTGTTAACCGGGTGTCGCTATAACGTCTTAGGGCTTCTCACGACGTTCACGGAGGATTATAACAGGGTTACTATGCATGGTGTTAGACGTAGCTTAGTTCTAGATCAATCTGAAGCTTTAGATCTACCTCTATACGAGGTTTTCATACCTAAAGATTGCTCTATCGAGGTTTACGGGGAGAGGATGTCTAGAGCTATGGCGGATCTCAAGCAGATAGGTATAGAGGGCGTTGTCTTCGGAGATGTATACTTGGAGGATGTTAGGAGGTATAGGGAGGAGAATCTAGCTAAGATTGGCGTAAAAGCTATCTTCCCTCTATGGGGTTGGAGCCCATACCTAACAGCTAGAAGGTTTATAGAGCTAGGATTTAGAGCCGTGGTTGTATGCGTGGATTCTAGGATTCTAGATGAAAGCTTCACGGGTAGGCTGTTCGATCAAAGCTTCCTAGAGGATCTACCCGAGGGTATCGATCCATGCGGGGAGAGGGGGGAATTCCATACATTCGTATTCGATGGACCCATATTCAAGAGGAGGATAGATTTCGAGATAGGTGAAGTCGTACTAAGAGACGGCTTCTACTACCGCGATCTAATACCGCTATCCGATAACCGATTATAATAGCGGTAATGCCTATGGTAAGGGCGATAACACTCTCTATCAATATTATCCCGCCTATCGCAACTCAAGATTCTTCGCTTATAGCAGTAATAGTAGCATATGTAAAGCTACACCAGCTAAGCTAGCACTCCATAGGTAATCGCTATCGCTCCGACAGCCTTCGAACCTTCTTTCATAGCTACCAAGCAAGCTGAGAGTATGAGAACCGCACTGATTATGCCTAGTGGTATATATCTTAGGAATTCGGGTCTAGGCCGAATGGGTAGAGGGCTTGCAATCTTATTCTACTAGGATTCCAGCCCTACTAGGCATAGTAGCGATAATGGAAGGTATTGGCGAATAGGAGCTATGGTAAATCCGAGGAGAAGGATTAATCCCAAGCATATCGGGTATAGCTTACGGGCATTCCATTATCACCTCCTCTGAATCTGCTCTAAGCACCATTATATGTGTTAGATGACTATCCTCCCTCGCTCCATGCCAATGTCTCTCACCTGCAGGTATCAAGACGAAGGTTCCAGGCGCCACCTCATACTGCGTATGCTCATCCGCCGCTATCCCTACGCCGTCTAGGATGTAGAGTACCTGATCGCTACTATGTATATGCCACCTAGTCCTATGACCAGCTGGGAAGTGAACTATGAAAACTCTGAAATCCTTAGATATATCAGTCGTTATAAAGCGTCGAATCGAAGCTTTCTGACAGAATGCTCCCCCCTCTATACTCTCGGCAGATACATCCTGGTATCTAAAAACCTTCATCCTACATCTACCCCCCACTTCTACCAACCCCTAGGATACAAACTTAAACATTACACCTTCCGTTAGGCTATTAGAAATCTAAGCTATCGTTCAGATGGAGTATGAGCATTTCATGCTAGATATACTGGTTTGCACGCTTCAGAAACAACTACTTTTTATACGTTAATTACACTCTCATCGTATTCTCTCTGTAGGTGGCCGGAGGGATTGACTGAGAGGGGTAGGCTTAGTATCTACCTGAAGCTATCCCTAGTATGGGTTACGATCCTCTTAAGCTTCTCCTCAGCTTCTATCCTAGTCCTCCTTTCTGGAGCCGGAGCTCTGCCATGTGCTTTCTGGAGGGTTACGATAGCAGCCGCTACTCTATGGGCTGCTAGATTCATAGCCTCATCTAGAAGATCATCCATACCGAGTCATAGGATCATACTCTACTCATGCCTCTCAGGGCTAGCTCTAGCGATACATTTCCTCCTATGGATGGAATCCCTATTCCTAGTTCCTGTCGCCGTCAGCACCACGGTAGTCGTAACATACCCGCTTCTATCAATCATACCCGATATAACCGTATTCAGGGAGAAGCCTACACTCCTCCAAACCTTAGGATTAATCCTAGGGCTCACAGGTGTTATCTTATTCACCCAGCCATGGGTTCTAGGGGGATACGATGCTAGAGGCGTAATCCTATCCTTCATGGGGGCTTTAGCCGCTACATGCTACTTCTCCCTAGGTAGACTCATAAGGAGGAGTGTAAACCTGGTAGATTACGGTAGCCTAGCCTATAGTTCAGCATCCATCATCCTCCTAGCCTATGGTCTAGCCGCCGGAGCTAACATCGTAGATTACTCGATCCATAGCTACCTATATTTTACCCTATTAGCCCTAATACCGATGATCGGAGGGCATACACTACTCAACTATACGCTTAAATACGTAAAGACAAGCATCGCAACTTCAGTAGCCTTAGGAGAACCTATAGGTGCCTCCATCCTAGCCTACCTAGCATTAGGACAGGAGATCAGCTTAACAGAAGCCTTAGTCATGTGTTTAACCCTATCCTCACTAGCCATAATCCTAATCGAAGAAGCTAGAGTAAGCCATGCTACTGTTTAGGCTTAAGCATTCATACAGGTAAGGCGGCTCATCGATAGATAGTTGAAGCATCTATCGATGCTTCAACCCCCCTTCTTCTCCGCTCCACCTTTTAGAGCTCTTTCGATAAGCTTGCATACATCTATCTCAGCTCTCCTTTCAACTTCTCATCCAATCTAATGTTTACACTTATAGATATGTGCTTATATACAAATGATTGTAATGATTTAAAGTGTAAAATTATAGATCGGAAATATCGAAATGTATATGGGTGATGTTGCGATGATAATAGGTATCCTTTTAAATATCTTAGGATCGGTATCTAATCTAGGATCCATATGCTATCTGAAGTTTCTCCTAAGGATAATATTCTCTCAGCTATAAAGTGGAGGAAGCCTTGGTGGCTTCCATGCCCCCTCTTTGATGGATCGGTTAAGGTTGTTAGGCATGGTTTGATTGAGCATATGAGCGAGGGTACGGATGATTGGGGTGTCGTATGGACTCTTAAAGATCCGTTCTCAGACGGCTTTCCGGTTGAGCATCCTATAAAGACTCTAGAAGATTTGGATAGGTATAATCCTCCTTCGATATCTAGAGTTAGGATTCTCGAGCCGATCCTCAAAGATATCCGTATGTTTGATCGTAGATATAGTCTCTTAGCTCTCGATCACGGCTGGGGTATATTCGAGAGAGCATGGCTCCTAGTAGGCGGTATGCCTAAGCTATTCCTATGGTCTAGATCGTATTCAGACGCCGTGGATGAGCTGATGGATATGATAGTCGATGTTAAACTCGAGATTCTAGATATCGTTCTCAACGAGATCGACTTCGATATGGTTATGTATGGAGATGATTGGGGTATGGAGGATAGACTTCTATTCTCGCCGAATTGGTGGAGACGCTTCCTTAAGCCTAGACATGAAAAACTCTACAGAGCTGTTAAGGAGACTGGAGCATACTGTTATCTCCATAGCGATGGATGCATAGAGATGCTGGTACCCGAGCTATTAGAGATAGGTGTCGATATATTGAATATTCAACGTGAATGTAACGATTGGGTTAGGATACTCCAAGACTTCCATGGTAAGCTTACCCTATGGGGTGGTGTTAGCGCTAGAACTCTAGATAGAGGCACCCCGGATCAGGTTATTCGTGAAGTTGACGAGTGTATTAAGCTAGGTGAGATGGGTGGTGTGGTTATGGCTCCAGGTCACTCCTTGAAGTATAGGAGCGAGAATATAGAGGCTATGAGGAGGGCTTGGGAGGAGAGAGGTAGATACCGTCGATAGACTTCCTATGAATACTTATATTCAGTTAACCTCCCACCTATACCTCGATGAACGCAGGATTTTCCATCCCAGATGATTTCGCTAAGCTTATAGTTAAAGATGAACGTATAATCTGGGTTGGTAGACCTGTTTTTAAACCTTTCATACTCAAGAATATCCCCGGATTGATCGTACCCATTATCTTCTCGATAATACCTATACCCTTCATACAGCAGATGTTCTATAGCCCTATACCATCATCTATGCTTTTCTTTCCGATAATATTCCTATCACTCTGGTATGGTATCCTAGGTGCTATCATGCTCAGCTTCACTCTATACCCTATACTACTATGGAGGAATCTATACTACGTTCTAACCGATAGGAGGATTATAGTTCGTAAAGGCGTTATAGGTATCGACTACGATATACTGAACCTAGAATATGTACAGCAGGTTAACATAGATAGGGGTATATGGGATAGAATCTACGGTACAGGCACTATTATAGTTCAAGCTATAGGTGTTAAGCCTATAGAGATACACTCAATATCCGATCCATTTAGATCCATAGATATATTGAAGAAGACTGTAGATGATGTTAAAACATCGAGAACCCTACACATATAATAAGATAAATACTGTTTAAGTGTAGATATTTATTGTATACCTGTTAAGCTAGCATTATACCGCTTAGATGGTGGTCATATGAAGAGCTATAGGCTAGTATTTCCCGAACCCTTCAGAGTGGAGATAGAGGAGTTCGATATTCGTAAACCAGGTTTAGGTGAGGTTTTGATAGAAAGTGAATTTACGCTTATAAGCACAGGGACTGAGTTAACAGCCTTAACAAGTGATTTCCCTAAGCCCTCTGCTTGGTCTAGCTATGTAAGGTACCCGTTCGTACCGGGCTATACATGTATCGGTAGAATCGTGGATATAGGATCCAGCGTTGTAGACTTCGCTATAGGTGATAGGGTTGCAGCCGTAACCCCTCATGCTAAGCATTCTATAGCTAGAGCCGAGGATCTAGTTAAAGTACCAGGTAGCCTTAGATCCGAGTATGCATGCCTCCATACTATAGCTGCAGGTGTTATGAACTCTGTGAGGTTAGCTCATGTATCCCTCGGTGACTCTGTAGTAGTCGTAGGGTTAGGCCTACTAGGGCAGATGACCGTACTATTCAGTAGGCTTTGCGGAGCCTTCCCGGTGATAGCAGTAGATCTATCGGATAGAAGGCTCGAACTAGCGAAGCGCTCGGGAGCTACCCACACCGTAAAATTCACAGGATACGAGAATCTAGAGAGCGAAGTTAGACGGATAACAAAGGATCGTATGGCTGATATAGTATTCGAGGTAACCGGTAGCCCGAACGTTATAGCTTGGGCTATAAAGCTTACTAGAAAGCCTCTAGGACGCTTTATAGTTTTAAGCTCACCTAGAGGATCTACGACTATAGATTTTCACGATGAAGTAAACTCTCCGAGCAGAATCATAATAGGTACGCATTTCGGTAGTCAACCAGTCTATGAGACGCCATACAACCCATGGACGCGTAAAAGGAATACAGAGTTATTCTTCAACCTAATAGAGGCAGGTTTAATCGATGTAAGCCACTTCGTAACGCATATATATCCGTGGCGGAATGCTCCTGAAGCATACAAGATGCTCCTAGAGGATAGAACCCAAGTTCTAGCAGTACTACTAGATTTCAGATGCTAGATTCACAGATTAGGCCTCCTATACGTTCGGTTTGGATACATCGATTAGCCGTAGAGGTGTAGGCTTAGAATACTTTGGGCATCTCCATTGAGCTATGATACGTATAGTTTTATTAACATCTTCATGTAAAACTTTCTATCGGGGGTTGCCTTGCCTTCTCTAGATGAGCTTATCGAAGCTTTCATAGAGCTTGATGAGGTTAGGGTTCTAAGCCTCGTCGAGAAGCTCGTCGTAGAGGTCCCGCCGGCGGATATACTGGAGGCTTGTAGGAAGGCTACGGTTGTTATAGGTGAGAGATTCGAGAAGGGTGAATACTTCCTATCTGAACTCGTATATGCTGGCGAGATATTTAGGCGTATCATGGATATAGTATTACCTAAGCTTAGAGAGGAGGTTAAACCTGTAGCTACGATCATCCTCGGAACGGTCGAGGGTGATATACACGATATAGGTAAGAATATTTTCAAAGCTTTCGCAGAAGCAGCCGGCTTCAAGGTTATAGATCTAGGTGTAGATACATCCCCGGAGAGGTTCGTCGAGGCTGTTAGAAGCTACAATCCTGAGATCGTAGGTATGAGCGGCCTCCTAACCATAGCTATAGAATCTATGAGGAGGGTTATCGAAGCTTTGAAGCAGGCTGGGCTTAGGGATAGAGTTAAGGTTATCATAGGTGGCGGTAGGGTTGATGAGTATGCTAGGAGATATACCGGTGCAGATGAATGGGCTGATAACGCTATGCTGGGTGTGAGGAAGTGTAAGCAGATGCTGGGTTTGGAGGGTTGAAGATATGTCCGGGTCTAGATCTCCTGAGGAGCTAGCTAGGGAGAGGATGGAAAGGATAGAGAAAGCCGTAGATTTGAAGGAGCCTGATAGGATTCCACTATTCATATTCACATGCGGGGATCTACTACGCAGGTATGCTACAGGGTACCAGCTATACTTTGATTACGATAAGGCGCGTGAGGCATCGGTAAGATTCGCATCAGAATTCCCTGTAGATTCGTTAGGCGCCGTCCTAGCCGCCGAGGGATTCGTATTCGCTTTAGCATTCTCAGATTATCCAGATATAGCTCCATCTGTTAGATTCTGGTCCGGCCCTATGCATGATACTCTACTCGATAAGTATACTAGATGGCCTGGTAGGGAGCTTCCAGAAGATAGCATCCTACAGTTTATAGGAGGGCAGTTTATGGATGTAGATGAGTATGGTAAGCTATCAGACGATCCTGTATCCTTCGTAAACGAAGCCATACTTCCAAGATCTTGTCTAAATCTTGAGAAACCTGGATCTGCTAAAGCTAACGCCTCGCTGATAAGACTTGGGGTGGAAGCTTCCAGATTCCTTAAATTCCTAAGCGATACAGCGGTGGATCTAGCTAGGATCGGTACCCCATCGCTACCGCTTACATTCGCTTATGCACCCTTAGATTTTATAGGAGATTTCCTTAGATATCCCACTGGGGCTCTACTAGATATCCGTAGATACCCTGATAAGGTTAAGCAAGCGTGCGAAGTTCTAGTAGAACCTATAGTTAAAGTAGCTTTATCGCTTAAACCGGCTGGAGCTAAATACGCATTCATACCTCTACATCTAAACGAATATCTATCACCTAAGCTATACAGGGAATTCTACTGGCCAACCCTAAGGAAGGTTATAGAGACTCTATACGATCAGGGTATAAGATCGCTAGTATTCTTCGAAGGATGGCATGACGCCCACTTAGAGACGATACTAGATCTACCTAGAGGTTGGGGTATAGCATACTTCGAGAAGACGGATGTAAGGAAAGCTAAGAAGATTCTAGGAGGGCATACATGCGTGATGGGAGGTATACCACCATCATTACTACTACAAGAAACCCCAGATGGGATAATGGAGTATGTGAAAAGCCTCCTAGAAGGAGTGAAGCCTGGAGGAGGATTCATACTAGCACCGGGTGTAGCCGATATACCGAAGGAAACACCGTCAGAAAACTTGAAGGCGTTGATAGAAGCAGTGGAAAGGTACGGAAGATACTAGCCACACCGAAGTTTCCTCCTATTTTTCCCCTTCACAACACAAGTACCATACATACTAGATGGGGTAACTTCATATTTCCTCGATTCTTGTAAGATACTCCACCATACCGTAGTGTAGTGGGAGTGCTTTCTCATTCTACATCGAGGGTCTCATTGTACTATCTTCCGCCTTTGAAGTATGGAATTATCTTCTTCTCGAATATATCGAGGAATCTTGGTATATCCCTATTGAGCATCGGGCGGAATGCTATATGTAGAGCACCTGCCTCGATGAATTTCTCGACTCCATCTATACAATCATCAGGTTCGCCGTAGACGATGAAATCTCCGATATCATCTAGGGATCTACCGAAGAAGTGTGCTACATAGCGTTCCGCGATCATCCGAGCTTCATCATAATCCTCCGATACGCTTACGATTAGATTGCAGGCGGGCTTTACGGATTCAGGTTTACGTCCATTCCTCCTAGCTATATCCCTTATCATCGATATCTTCTCTTTAAACTCGCTAGATGATACGGCCCAGCTTATCCATCCATCCCCAATCTCGCCGGTAGCTCTCAGGATAGCTTCACTCCTTCCACCGAAGTATATGGGTGGATGAGGTTTCTGCACCGGTTTAGGCCATAAGGGGGCGTTATGTATCTTATAGAATCTCCCATCGTATGAGGGTGAATCTTCGATCCAAAGCTTCCTAATCACGATAACACCCTCTATAGTCTTAGCTACCCTAACCTGGAAGCTATCCCATCCGATACCATAGCTTTGAAACTCTTGAGAGAACCATCCGGCGCCTACGCCTAGGATTATGCGTCCGTTCGAGAGGTTATCTAGGGTTGCTACGGTCTTAGCTAGTAGCGATGGACTCCTCAAGGGGATCGGTGTTACGCATGATCCTATCCTTACGCTCCTAGTTACCGTAGCTATAGCAGCCATAACAATCCATGCATCGAGAGCATCCCTTCTTCCAGATTCCTCCCCGATAGCCTTATAAACCCTATCTGGGAGGAATAGGTGATCCAACACCCATACGACATCGAAACCTATACGCTCAGCCCTTATAGAGGATTCCAGTAGGAATGGGAACGATGGGAAACCGTACGTAGCGAAATTAACCCCGAACTCTACGCTCGAAGACATGCTTACCACCCAACCATGATATAAACCTAGGGTATAGCTTAATTAAGCTCATATCCGAGTAAAAATATGGACCCGAATCCTCCGGTATCTCGATAGCTTCCCTACAGGGATATATGTAAATACTTTTCTCGAAAGCTCAATTTATCTGCGTGAAGGAGCCTTAAGCTTACACGCTAACATCCTATCAAGAGGATATCGCTGTTGAATTCGACTGCTTCTACTATCGTTTCATCTCCCTGGACTATAACCCTAGGCTTAAGTATTCTCCTACCTTCCAGCTCTATCCCCTCCCAACTATAAGCTGATCCATCAACCCTTAACCTTACGCTACAATCGTAGGGTGTATATACTACGATCTTATCCTTACCTTCTGAAACTCTTATCTCGCTAGTCTCGTTTAGTAGCTTATCGTTAGCAGGCTTTATATCGAATAGATCGTATCTCTCGAATATCCATTTAGCGAAGGCTGCATCGAAGGCTCCAGGGAATTTTAGAGCCGTCATCCAATGGTAGGGCTGACCGTAGGATGCGGAATACCTATACTCTCCTCCCCTATGCCAAGACCATATACCATGCGCTCCATAGGCTATGCCCGCTTTAGCTCCGGATAGTAAGCTCTGCCATACTGCTCTCCTTACATCCATACGATTGAATCTACCATACTTCTCGCATGCTCTTATGGAAGCTATACCTTCGTAGCATGGCTCGCCGTTAACTATAGGCTTCTTGATAGGCATAGAGTAGAATCTTTGTGCAAGCTCATATGCTAGATGTTGCCTATCCCTCCTATGACCTGATTGATACATGTAAAAATCGTAGTTCGGCGAATATAGGATTCTATTCGGGATATCGTACAATCCTCCCGATAGATGCATGGTCGTCAGAGAGTTAGGAGCTATTCTCTTAACTATATCCATAGCTTTTAAATAGTACTCCACGGATTCTTCTGATTCGAAATTCGTATCGCCGCTGATCACGAATATAGGATTATACTTCCCGAATCTTTCAGCTACATAGCATACATAATCCTCAAGCTTCTCCATAGGTATAATCCTACTGGGATTTATCTTAGAACCCCAAGTCCCCCTAACATAGTTGCACCATAAAACTACTAGAGCAGGTATGAACCCTCTATCTACAGCTACCTCGATCATCCTCTCAGCTCTATCGAAATAAGCTTCATTCCTCCTATCGAAATCCCATCCGCCATCGGGTAAAGGCTGGAATGGATCCATGTAATTCTCAGATTCGCTCCTATCCCACTGCGGTAGGATATCTATCTGAATAGCGTTGAATCCCTGCATCCTCCTATAATCCAGGTAGTATATCCACTCATCGTAGCTCGGATTAGTGAACGCACTCCAACATGTATCCGCGAGATAGAAGAACTTCTCCCCATCTAGTAGGAGGTAATCCTTAGTCTCGGATATAGCTAGCTTAGCCATACCCTATCCCGCATAGTATAATCCTAAAATGCGATATTTATATAATCTTATCTGACTGATGGTTCATCCTAAGTTTATCATATTATCCTACGCTATGGACTTTAATCATACGAATCTTAGGTTTATCGTCGAAGTATACGTACGATCCATGCCCGGTTTCATCCCCATTTAACCTCCTACCTGGAATCCACTCTCCATCCTTGTACACGCCTTCATCAACCCATAGAATCTCTACATTCGATGAGAAGCTATCCCTAGGTAAGAATCTGAGCATGAAATTCACCCCTACAGCCATATATGTATCATCCTCCACGGCTATGATCAAACCTCCTGATGTGATCCTAGCCTCATATTGGAAGCCTGGTAGGATAGCTTTCATCCTCTCCATCAATTCGCGTGTGAAGCTTACCCTCAATCGGTATCCTCCGAGATCGCATTCAAATCCTCTTACACGCGCTCTAGCCCTCCACATAGATGCCATATGGCTATAACCGTATGATCCATCATCCGCGAACCCCATCATCCTACCCGTACCCTGATATCTAGCTATCACAGGTATCATACCCGATAGGATTCTATAGCACTCGGATAGAGGATGCTTCTCAGGATCAACTATATCATCTATACCGAAGGGGGAGAATCCTAAAGCGTTATGCCTGCCTAGAGCATAGTATACGTATGATGCGCTCCGCTCATCACGTATAGTCTCAGGGATTAGTAGCGGATTACCCAGCCGATCATACTCGTAGCAGACCTGGCAGAAATCCTCCCTATAGATATCTGGAGCTACCAGATCGATATGAGGCGCTGCTGCACGCCAAACCTCTAGTATACGGGATACAGGCCCCCCGCTAGGATATTCACCGGGTCTCCCCTCCTCGTATATGTATGCGCTCGGTCCAAGCCAAGCATTAACATACATCGGTATAGGATATTCCTCCTTACCGGCTGCGGCTACGCTATCCACATAGCGTGCAAAATACCAAGCCATGAAAACCTCATCCGCACCTACACCGAATATCTCACTCCATGTACCTGAAGTCCTCCATCCGCTCCTTCTCCATATAGATTTCAGGTATGGGTTTAGATTCTCCCTATTAGCTTCGAGATACTCCATCAACTCTTCAGGTACCTCCCGATGAAAGCGGTCCTCTGCTAACGGATGATAATCCCTAGCCGATCCTAGAATACCTACCTCGTTCTCAACTTGCATCATGATAACAGTATGCTTCTTCTCATCTACTTCACGGATATGCTTCATGAGAGCTCTAAATGCACGTGAATCAGCTTCCAAGCAGCTCTTACTGAAGCATGTGATAGAGTTCAGCTTTCTACCTGTAGCATCCTGAGCACGTGGAAATCTCTCGAGATCCATTTTCACCCATATAGGGGTATATGTGGAGAGAGCATTCTTCCACGTTCCGAACCAGAGGAAGATAATCTTCAATCCATACCTACGAGCCCCATCTATAAGCCCATCCACTAGATGGAAATCGAACTCCCCCTCCTC
>CAZBGY010000008.1:0-63242 GCA_964491605.1 uncultured Candidatus Bathyarchaeia archaeon | reverse complement strand
AGGAGGTTTGAGCCTGGTAGTGGTTTATGGTCTATACCTGGCGGACTTGTCGAGCTGGGTGAAACTGTTCGAGAAGCGGCTTTGAGGGAGCTTGAGGAGGAGACTGGGCTTAAAGCTGATATAAACGGTATCGTAGACGTGGTCGATACGATAATTAGGGAGGGGGGCTTGGTTAAGTATCATTACGTTATAATCGTATTCGAAGCCGAGAATCCATCTGGTGAGCTTAGACGCTGTTCTGAGGAGTGTATCGATGCGAGATGGTTTAGATTGGGTGAAGCTTTATCGATGGAGTTAACGAAGACTGCTAGGAAAATTCTAGAGGAGCTGATAGAGAAGTATGGATCTTAACGTAGTATAGCGTTATTTACGTACCATTGTTAACGCTATATCTTCCATTAATATATTCAGTATAGCGGCTTCTACATCCGGATACATGTGCTCAGCTTTCAATCTATCCTCCGAGATACCGAATAACTCCATTATCCTCCTAATCTTATCCTCTGTAGGCTTCAGTACATCAGGTTCAAACTTTCCGCTCAGCATCCCTTCAACCTTACCTGAAGCTATCCTAGCGTGATCATCGTTTTCGGAGAGGATTAGGATGACTATATCCTGCTCCCCCTTCTTCAAACCAACTTTAGATAGAGCTTCATCGATCTGATCCTCAGCCGCTATCTTTAGAAGTATTTCTAAAGGCAAGGTTTTAGCTATATTCACGGATTTCTCGATCGATTTCAGAGCGTAGAATATCGCGAATCGTATATGTTCCAGATTCAGGATGCAATCGGCTCTTAAAACCTGGATTTCCGCTGGTTTGCATATTTCTCTAAGCATTCTTATAAAGCTAGCTGGATCTTCTACACAGCATTCTCTGAATCCCATTATGTATACGGTATAGTTCTCAACCTGAATTCTATACATATCCAGATACCCATCTTAGAAGCTTATCGATTATCAAAGGCTTTAAACCTACTTCGATTAGAAGCTTACGTAGATCCTCTACGCTTCTCCCTTCGATTTTAAATTTCTTGTAGAGTATCTCTATAGCTTCCTTTAATTCATGCGGGAATATTATCCATGCATCCGTGGTTTTCACGTAGAAATCCGGCTTGAATATAGACCACGGCTTATAGTATATCGTAGCTACCCTAACCTCATTGGCACCCATAGATTCAAGTTTCTCTTTCACAAGCTTCAAACTCTTACCTGTATCTGCTACATCATCTACGACTAAGACTTTCAGGTTACGGACATCTACAGGTATATCCTGCGTCACCACAGGTTCATTCATAGTCTCACCGATACCTACGTAAAACTCGACCTTTATGCTAGTTATATTCGGATTTGATAGGAAATCTGAGAGAAGCCTAGCAGGTATCCATCCGCCCCTAGCTATACCGACTATAAGATCCGGTTTAAACCCCGATCTTTCTATCATCTCGGCAAGCTCTAAGCATAACTCGTAGAGGTAATCCCAACTCGGAGCTTCAAACTTCATAGTACCCTCTATCTTAGAGTTCATAGCATCAGGAGAATTAGCGTCTTCAGCTAGAAAACTCTTATGGTTTAACTCTATCAGGGGTTCTTGGAAACGGTATAGCCATCTTAACGCTGGGTAGTCTACATATCCATCTAACCAGCCGTTCTATACCCATACCGAAACCTGCATGCGGAGGGCATCCATACATCCTAAGCTCTAGATACCATGAAAACTCTTCCTTTGGAAGATCCTGCTCCGCTATACGTTTAAGTAGCATATCGTAGTCGGATATACGTTGACCACCTGTTGCAAGTTCACCATAGCCTTCAGGTGCTATTAGATCGAAGGATAACGTAACCCTAGGATCATTCGGGTCGAGCATATGGTAGAAGCTCCTAGTAGATGCAGGGTAATGCGTTACGAAGAAGGGTTTATCGAACCTCGATGATATAAGCACTTCATCCCTACTAGAGAAGTCTTCACCCCAAACTATCTCGGAGCCTCTACTTCTAGCTATCTCCAATGCTTCGGTATAGGTTATCCTAGGTAGCGGAGTGGTAGGCGGTTCAAAATCTACACCAAGCATATTCAGCTCATCTTCACATCTTTCAGCAACCCCTTTACATACGTAGGTTACCAGATCTTCGAGTATTTTCATATCCTCTTCTAGATCCGCAAACGCTATCTCGCATTCAATCTGCCAGAATTCCGTTAAATGTTTTCTAGTCCTAGATTTCTCGGCTCTAAAGCATGGACCAAGAGTGTATACTTTACCGAAAGTCGCTATAGCCGCCTCCTGGTATAGCTGAGCACTCTGAGTAAGGTAGACTTTATCTCCGAAATAGTCTACGGGGAATAGCGTAGCCCCACCCTCGCATGCCGATTTAACAAAAATCGGTGCATGAAACTCTACGAATCCATTCATATCCATATACTCTCTTATAAGCCTACAAACCTCAGCTCTCACCTTCAGTATGGATCGAACCCTAGGGCTTCTAATCCATAGATGCCTCTTATCGAATAGAAATCCTGGAGATTTAGCGGCAGATCTAGTTATAGGCCATACACTTGATTTCGAGATAACTTCAAGCTCGTATGCCCTGATCTCTAAGCCGCCAGGAGCACGCTTATCCTCTACGACTACACCTCTAACCGCTACTACATCCTCTATGTTGAGGTTATCTACGAGTTCAAACAATTCAGGCTTCTCACCGCGCTTCAGGGAAGCCTGAATATACCCGCTGCCATCTCGGATACCTATGAATGCTACTCCGCCAACCCTACTAAGCCTATACACCCACCCTCTAACGGTGACCGTACAACCTATAGGCTTCGATCTAAATATGTCTACCACTTTCTCAACATTCTTCCACCATATCGTTTCGCTCATAATCTGACATCTACTGGTATACTGTTAAGCTAATAAACGCTATCTAACCCGTATACCATGGTTTAAGCGATAGCCTAACTGGTATTAAACTTCGAAATATGGGAAGCTGAGAGCTTATATATTCAGAGATTCAGCTTACGTATCTTTCTAAGAATACTTTCAGCTCTACGAAGATCCTCGACGTTATTCACGTTAAGGAATGTATCTGTAGAGCCTAGAATTCCCTCTATAGCTACAGTTGAGAAGTACATCTTACGCTGGATCTTCTGAATCATATCCACGAATCTATTCTCCCCCAACTCTAGAGTCCTTGTTGCTGCTTTGATAGCGGGTTCCACCCTATAAGCTGCGTAAAGCGGTTCTATGAATCCGTTAGGCCATCTAGGTATTACAGCATCGAATATACCATCCATAGTCTCTGACAGTATCGAGAGAAGCTTAGAAGATACTAATGGTATATCGCATGAAAGCAGTATCGAACCTTCACCCCTCGCATTCTTCCAACCTTCCCACGCCGCTCTTAGAGGACCTGAAGCTTCATAGCTCTCCCTAATAATCCTGGCATCGGATGCTATCCGTTCTATAGGGGAAGAATCCATATCCCTAGATATAACTATCAATACCTCATCTGATATCAATGAGGCAGCATCGTATACATAGCTGAGCATAGGCTTACCTAAAACCTCGACCAAAGCTTTAGGTCTACCGAATCTTTTAGACGATCCGCCAGCTAATATTATAGATGATAGATGCAACACATAGACCCCCTAACATTATACCGTAATCAATGTTTAAATTCCTTTCCAAGGTATAGGCCCCGCCCATCTTCAACGTTACCTATATCTCCACATACCCCATATTGATGCTTAGCTAACAAAGCATTAATAATATGACAAGATTTAGATTCGCCGCATCAGAGGATTCATGTCTCTCACCTTACCTATCAGAAATATTTTTACCGCAACCCGTATATGATATATAATTCAGTACAAGTAGAGAAATAATCTTGGAAATTAAAGTTGTAGATAAAGATGAATCAAAATACTGTAATATCATTATCTGAATTATAGAGTATACAAAGATCTTAATGATATCTACGAAGATATGGTTAATTTGCATCTCGGTGTAAAGCCTTATTCAGTCTTTCACTAAAGGAATTTTAAGCGCGATATTCAATATTTTCATGCAGAAGGAATTATTACTATCCTACTTTAACGATTAATTTCTTCTTATAGCATAACCATCAATCTGAGCATCTCTACTTTCCTCATCTCTTTCTAACCATACCTTTATTGACGATACACGGATTCTAGAATCGATGCTGATACACTTTTACTCTGATACGGTAAAATCTATATTCCCCGGTTAATTTTGTAGAAATATCGTGATTACTCGATGCTACTCTCCATACCTCTCCCCCCAGAGGTAGGTAGGGATGGAGCTAACTCTTTTTTAGCTAGAGCTTACGAGCTGGGGTTTGATGCTATTTCAATCCATTGTTCACCTGAAGCTGAGTATCTAGATATCGACTGGCTGCGTAGGATGAAAACTTCTTATGGTTTAGAGATAGCTCTCCATACACCTACTAAGAATTTCGATCTATCAGCACCCTTAGAAGATGTTAGAAGACTTAGCGTATCCTATGCTATACGTATGGTGAAGACAGGGGAGTCTGTGGGTGCTCTATACTATGAAATCCATCTAGGCGGACATATAGATTATAGCTTACAGGAGAGCTTCGCCGTAGATAACGCTGTGAGAAGCTTAAGGGAACTTCTAGCTCTTAAACCTTCAGCTAAGCTGACTGTAGAGAATGATGATCGCGGGTACATATTCGCCAATGATATGATCCTAGCGGAGGTTTTAGATATTTATCCCGAGGTTATGTTGACTTTGGATATTGCACATACATGCAGGAGCGGTGGTAAACCATCGAATTTCATAAAGAGGTTTAGCCGTAGGATATATGCTGTGCATCTCCATGATATCGTAGGTGGTAGGGATCACTACCAATTAGGGCTAGGCTCCCTGGAATGGTCTAGTCTGCTAAAATCTATCGTGAGTATTAACCCTAAGGTAGCCGTCTTTGAGACGTATCACGGAGAATATGATCTTATAGGAAACGCGTATAGGAGTGCGGATTTCTTGAGAAGGCATATTTCTACCTTTTAAGCTTAGATATAATATATCTGATTATCTCCTCGGCTATATTGATGGCTACGGCGGATTGTAAACCTCTCCAATCAGGTTGACTGTTAACCTCATTCACGAAGAAGTTTCCATCTCTAGTAACCATGATATCTACCCCTGCAACCTCGCATCCGAGGATAGAGGCAGCTTTCACAGCTACATCCTCCAATTCTGAATCTAATTTAGCAGGTTTAGTCCATGCACCCTGAGCTACGTTCGTCTTCCAGTATCCAGATATCCTCCTAGCGGATGCTATAACCCTATCACCTACTACGAACGCTCTTATATCCGAGAATCCGTGGGGGATATAGCTTTGCAGATACACTACGGATCGTTGGCTAGATAGGAGTCTGAAGAGTCTAATAGCTACATCGGTAATTTCAACCCTAGCTACACCTACACCTCTAGATCCGAATAACGGCTTCAACACCGTATCTTTACCGAGTATCCTATATCCTCTCAATGCTTCGCCACAATCCTCGGTTACTATGGTAGCAGGTATAGGTATACCATTCTTCTCTAGGAGTAGTAACGAATAGTATTTATCGACCGCTTTCTCTATAGCTTCACCTCTATTCACAACTTTTACACCTTGTTCTTCTATAGCTTTCAGTAGATCCACCCTTAATATTATCTGCTCGAGAGAACCTGCACCTATAGGTCTCACTATAACCGCTGATACTTCTTCCTCTATAGGCTTTCCTCGAAGAGTTACTCCGAGCTTTAATCCTACAGTCCCCATGATATCCTTGAAGCTGAAGCAGATAGGAGTTACATTAAGTTTAGCCATAGCCTGTTTAAGCTGGAGGTTGCACCAAGCTTGAGGATTCCTAGTGAGTACGCCTATCTTCATAACTAAAATCTAAACATCATATCGGAGAGGTTTAAAGTTCACTAAGCTGTGAACGACCGGTTTCCGATATACGGATAAATACGATACCCATACCTAATATATACCGTTTTAAGGAGGATATATCGTATCACTACATCGAGGAGGGGCATGTATGCCTAGCTATAGAGTTATAACATTGGTATCTATAGCCGTAGCTATCTTAGGATTGGCATCGGCATACTACTTCAACACCGAGTATAATCAGATATCTAGAGAGTATAGTAGGTTGAGAAGCGATTACATATCTCTCTCAGATGGTTATCGTAAACTTGAAGAGAGTTTCAACAATCTACAATATAAGTATAGCCAGCTTAACGGTAGCTACATAGAGTTAAATAGCAACTATACGCGCTTGTTATATGAGTATAACGTTCTAAAGATGAACTGTGAGGATTTGAATGAACGTTATAACGATCTACAATCTAGATATAATGCCCTAATGGATGATTATATGATGCTTCGATACATGTACGAGAGAATCGATAATAGCTATAAAATCTTAGAATCTAGGTATTCATCCTTAGCTGAGAATCATAGCATTCTCCAGAAATCCTTAGAGGAGGCCAACATTAAGTATAGAGATATTCAATTTGAATATATTCAGCTTAAATCATCGTATATCGAGCTTCAGGAATCGTTTGAAGCCCTTAAAGCTCGATATCTGAATCTCTCGAGGAATTACGAGTTATGGCGTAGATATATGCTATCATATTTATCGTTCCCAGATTCCATATCTAGAGTCTTAAACGACGACGAGATAAATAGGCTTACACCGGTTATACAAGCTCTTGTAACCTATCCATCAGACTACTGGTTCTCTATCAAGGAAATATACATGTATATTAGGAGCCATGTAGGATATGCAGATGATCCGCCTATACCATACCCACCAGCTGCTTCAATGTTGGAAGTAGGCGACTTCAAGCTAGAAACCTGTAACGAGGTAATTCTTTCACCCGTAGAAACCCTAGAACGTGGTTATGGCAACTCTAAAGATCAATCCATACTCCTATACGCACTTATCAAATCCTATGAGCGTTATACATATGGAAGAGAGTATGTAGCATGGCTTCTAGATATAGCTTTGAGAGATGGATGTAAGCATATGGCAGTAGCTATACCGGCGCAGGGAGGGAGGATAGCTATAGTAGATCCAGCTGAAGGATACTACACAGGATATCCATCCAGCTTGAGACCTTTAGATCCGTATACAGAGTTGATATCTTATTCCAGCCGATTCATAACTCATGAAGGGATCGAAAATATAGCGGTATACATGGTAAAATCGGGTCGATTGATTAAGCTGTTAGAGGGAAGTTTATACGATATAATCGAGTTCATGAAACAGCTAACTTAGGATCGGATTTCGTATCCTCCATGATTATAGCCAGGAATTCATCGTCGATCCATTTTGATCCATGATCAACGAGGACCTAGGTTATGTCGATTCAACATCTATATAGGGGATACAGCTCATATCCTACTTCCAGCTCTTACTGAAACCAACCTCAACTTTCAAGTAATTAAACGGATTCGCTTAACATACCATACTTAGATCCATTGATGGCTCATCCTACGGTCGAGACGCAAACTTTCTTATTTAGCTTTTTGTAATCTCGATCGAGACGATTCCCAGTTGATGCAGATATACGGATACTGGGGGAAACATTTTTAAATAGAATATTACCTTCCATGAGATGATGCCTGCTAGGGTTAAGATCGGATACGAGGACCTAGATAGGGACGTTATCTCAACTGGTTTATGCACATCTTGCGCTGCCTGCTATACGATATGCCCTATACAGGTTATAGGCTTCGATATATCCGATCCTAAACCTAGGCTTATAGGTGAATGCGTTAAATGCGGTCTCTGCTATAACGTATGTCCCCAAACCCTCACCAATTTAGATGAGCTTGAAGCGAAGATATTCGGATTGGAGAAGCCTTCAGAGGCATCATACGGATACTATGAGAAGATCTATGAGGCTAGAAGTCTTGATCCGAGGATATTAAACGTAGCACAGGATGGGGGGGTTGTCACATCTATATTATGCTACGCGTTGAAATCAGGGTTAGTAGATGCCGTACTAGCTACGAAACCGTCAGAAGATGATCCATTCAAGCCCATCCCATCGATCGCTACGACTGTAGATGAAGTTATAGGGTGTGCAGGTTCAAGATATAGTCTTGCGCCTATCTTCTACCTGTTCAGGGAAGCTGGTAGGATGGGGGTTAAAAGTATAGCATGTGTCGGTATGCCGCATATAGCTACGGCTGCTAGAAGAATATCTGGGTATAGAATTAAAGGTGTAGAATCTAGATTAAATCTTATAATCGGCTTATTCTGCTTCGAAGCATTCCCCTACGATAAGCTTAGATCAACCTTAGCTTCTAAGCTTAACCTACCGGAGCAATCCCTATACAGGCTGAATATTAAACATGGTAAATTCATAGCTAAACTTAGGGATGGCAGAATTCTAGAGATACCTATAAGGAGAGCTGCTGTGAAGCCGTATGATTGCTGTCTATCCTGTAAGGATTTCTCAGCTAGGTTAGCGGATATATCTGTAGGCAGTTTAGGTCTTGAAGGATGGAATATCGTTATAGCTAGGAAGAAGGATACAGCTAAACTACTAGAGGAGGCTGCAGAATTAGGGTTGATAGCTATAAGGGAGCCGAGCCCTCAAACCTTAGAGAATCTAGAGAAGCTAACCAAGCTTAAGATGAATAGGTGAGCAGAGCGTTTAAGCGTATCGTGACGTTAGGTTGAGAGGGTTGGAGGAACTTACAGAGATCCTTATGGAGAGTAAAGGTGTATTAGATGCCAAGCTGCTAGAAAAGTTATCATATAGGTTTGGGAGATTCAGAGTAGAGAAAGCTATCAGAACCGTTATGGATGGAAGGGTTAAGTTATATGTATTCAAGCCTAGTGGTAGAATCCTATGGGTTGTCGAGGGTAAGGAGAAGAGACGTTTCATACTACCAGCTTCAGGCTACTGTAGTTGCGAAGATTTCTACTTCAACGTGGTGGATGGGAAAGCTAGGCTATGCTACCATGTTATAGCTCAGAGGATAGCTTCACTATGCAGTCGTTATGATGTGGTAGAGGCTAAAGATGATCTATACGATGAGTTTATCAAAGAATTTCGGAATATGCCTATGGAGGGTAGGCCTCGATATCTTAACGTAGCTGAGAATGTAAGGGCTGCAGCATCCGAAATCTTAGCGGAAAAGGGACCTCAACCTATCGGAGTACTATACTTCCTCCTCTCCGAGAGAGGAGTCGATATACCTTCGAAGAGGAGTTTATCGATGATTCTTAGGATGGATCCTAAGAATAGATTCAAGTTTAAATCTGGAAAGTGGATCCTTTCAGAATCTTTTCGAGAAACCTGAACGTATAGCGGCTACGGCTTATTCTTCCGTAGAGTTGTAGTAGGTCGTCCATAACATCTATGTCTAGAGATACTGTTTCGGATAGGTATACATATACTTCGAGGCCGATCGATGACGCCTCGAGTAGATGACGCCTATAGCTATCTTTACCGAACCTGAAATCGAAGCCTTTAAACGGTTTTAACGCGAGTAAGTTCGTCCCATCAAACCTTCTACACGGTGCTATAACAGCTACACCTCTAGGAGACTCTATATCCATTACCTCAAATACTCCTTCGATATCCTCTGGTTCTATCAAAGGTATATCCACGGGTAGGATTATCATAGCTTCTACACCCTTCCCTAAAGCCCAAGATGAAGCTATGCTTAGAGATTCGTTGAGGGATAGACCGTTATCGTATATGAAATTCAATCCGTACTCATATGCTAGATTCTCTATCCTCCCATCGGATGAGACGATAGCTATCTCATCGATAGACGTCTTCTCTAAGGTTTTAAGCTCATCTAAAAGCATAGCTACCGTTAGATCCGCTCTAGCTTCACTACTCATAAAGCTAGCTAACCTACTCTTAGAATCTCTAAGATTCTTAACAGGTATCACTGCTAAGCTCATCATAGAATCTCCATGAGGTTTAACGCTGCTTTCGCTACTCTAACCTTATCTTCGATAGATTTCATCAACGTATCTGTAGTTAAGGTTTTTATACCTAGACCCTCGATCCTCAAGGTTTGGAATGAATCCCTTACATCTACTACTAATCCATCGAGGAAGTCTCTATAGAGCCAAGCGACGCCGTAGGGGGAGACTTCCACTCCGAGAAACTTCATAAACTTATCTGCAGGACCCTTAACAGGCGCTCCGGCTATTATAGGAGTGACGGCTACCTTAGGGCAATTTGCTTCTCTAAGCTTATCTCTAACACCTTTAACCGAGAGTATAGGACCTATACTGATCACAGGATTACTTGGACATATTATCACACCATCACATTCATCTATAGCTTCCAATACCTCAGATGTAGCTTTAGCTTCTTCTACACCTCTAAATTCGACACCCAATATGCTGGGCTCGCACCTATATTTAACCATATACTCCTGTATATGCATCACACCTATATCCGTCTCTACATAAGTCTGTACAGTATTATCGCTCATAGGTAGAATTTCAACCTCTACATTTAAAGCTCTACATATTCTTCGGGTAGCTTCCGTAAGACTGAAACCGCTATTCAGAAGAGTAGTACGGTAGAAGCAGGTAGCTAGATCCCTATCGCCTAAGTTAAACCAGTTTTCGATACCGAATTTAGCTAAGCTTTCGACGAAATTGAACGTATCGCCTTTGATACCCCACCCCTTATCTTCATCTACGATACCGGCTAGAGTATAGGTTACTATATCCACATCTGGTGATACATGCACTCCGTAGATATCTATATCATCGGCTGTATTCACTATAACCTTGATATCCCTGGGATCTACAACCTTTACGAGACCTTGAAGGAATTTAGCTGCACCTACACCTCCAGCTAGAGCCGTTATCATAAATATATCCCTTCGAGATGTATCTTGAGAGTACCTATTTAGGGTTTTCACGATCCTTTAAAATATTTTTGAAGCTTCTATACACTATTCTGAGCGGGGAAGGCTTACAGGGTATGGTTACGAATCTACCTGTACGAGCGAAGGTTAAATGGGCGGAGGTGACGGCTGCTAAGGATCCTAGGGAGAAGATAAAGCTTATGCGCGAGTTTCTATCTCTCTGTCCTAAGCATAAGGGTACCGAAAAGCTCATAGCTTACGTTAAACGTAGGATAGCCCAGTTGGAGGATGAGCTAGAGTATTCGCGTAGAGCTAAAGCGCGTAGTAGGCATGGAAGCCTATTGATAGAGAAGTCTGGCGATATACAGTTAGCGATCGTAGGCTATACGAATTCTGGTAGAAGCAGCTTGCTATCAGC
Organism: uncultured Candidatus Bathyarchaeia archaeon; assembly: GCA_964491605.1. GTDB lineage: Archaea > Thermoproteota > CALKCG01 > B24 > DRYS01 > DRYS01. The sequence goes on along the minus strand of CAZBGY010000008.1, from coordinate 51,934 downwards.
TCTAACTAATGCTAAACCCGAAATTTCGGATAGACCCTTCACGACTTTAAAGCCTATACCCGGTATGCTAACATATGGTGGTGTCGAGATACAGCTTATAGAGATACCTCCATTCATTAGGAGATATTCTGAAGATTATCCTAAGAGGCTTGATATTTTAAGCTTGATAAGAGCCGCTGACGGATTGATAATCCTAGTCGATCTATCAGATGATCCTGTTAGAGATTTCACTGAGATAAGCTCTGAGCTCAAGGAGTCTAGGATACTTATAGAAGAGCCTAGAGGATACGTCGAAATAGAAAGGATTGATACAGGCGGTATTAGGATCGTAGGTGGGAGGCTTATAGATTCCACGGTTGATGATCTTAAGAAGCTACTAGCGAGCTATAGGATACATTCCGCTATAGTGAAGATATACGGTGAGGTTACACTCGATGAAGTTGAAGATTCACTATTCGGCTCGTACCAGTATAAGCCTTCGATAGTAGTCGGATCCAAGATCGATCTACCGGGTAGTAGGGAGAATATGGAGAAGCTGAGGAGTAGTATAGGCGATAGACTACCTACGATCGGGATATCCTGTGTTACGGGTGAGGGAATCGATCTTATAGCTCCATCGATATTGAAGATTATGAAGATTATAAGAGTGTATACTAAGAAGCCTAGGGAACCTCCAAATCCTAAACCCGTAGTATTGAGGGGGGAGGCTACGGTAGGTGATGTAGCTTCGATCATACATAGCGAGTTGAGAGAGAAGTTTAGGTATGCTAGGGTGTGGAGCGCAATCAATCAGATGAAACCTATGAAGGTTGGATTAAACTATAAGCTTAGGGATGGAGATATAGTAGAGATACACGCTGGCTAACCTACTTAGGATACTATCTCTACGAAGCCTTCATCACCGTAAACCTTCAAGTACATGCCAGTCCTGAAGCTATAAAATTCAGGCTTATCTAGTAAAGGTATCCCAGCTAGAACTGCACCTACCGCTACCACAGGATCTGCCTCCAAACATATCATAGCTTTTGGAGCTAAACCATGTTTCGCAAGCCTATAGAGCGTGTAGGAACCTACAGTAGAGCCTTTACCCCTGGGGAATATGAGTATCTTTGCAGCTATACACTCACCTCTGATGGGGTTAAGGCAGTCGATTATGATACCAGTTGATGGATCAACTCCTCCGAAGAAGCTTATAGGTTCGGGTGATACCAGCGAGTATCCTTCAGCATAACCTCCCACGAGACGCCTACACTTTATACGCATGGATTACCGCCTCGTAGAAACCTCTATGCATTCCGTAATCGGTAGGAATAACGTTTTCACACCAGCTAGATGCCTACCGTAGAACCACATTTTAAGCGAATCTGTAGCCATAACAGTATATCCGATTGCTGATAGCGGAGCTAGAGCCGGGCATGCATCCCTATAAACTTCACCGCCTGAAGATTCTATCTCTTCTACGAAGCCGCATCTCTCAGCTGCACTATATACAGCCCTAGATGTGAATAGCCAGAGCTTCACGTCGCTTCTAACCTTCCTACCTTTGAGGAGGTGAGCTATACGCCTCAACTCTTCTAGCGATAGATGAGGGCAGCCTAGACATACGATATCGATTTCACCCTTATCTATGGATATATCCGGTAGGGTTTCGAGAACATCCTTGAACGTAGAGTTATCGAAGGATATCGTCTCGCATGGATACGGCTTCGTATCGCCGAGTATGCTGGCTGTAAACATGTTTAAGCTACTTGAGGAGGCCATAGCCGCACCTATAGCTTTAACCCTATCTAGATCGTTCTGCTTCAATCCTTCAATGAACGGTACTACTCCTCCCTTCAACACTCTACCCATCCAGAATCCTAGTACGCTATACTCCCAAACATCCTCTAAATCCATCTCAACCTTAACAGTAACGTTAGATCTACGATTCTCATCTAGATGTAACCCGTAGAGTGGCGTTCTGCCTACGAGAGCTGCTGCTAAAGCTGAGGGGCCACCCTCCCTATTAGTCTTAGCCTTCAATACAGAGTTAGCGAATGCTACAGCCGATGATTCAGACCATGCTATATGACTTCCAGGTGTAGGTAGATTTCCCGATAGGTATGGTGTGCAGGTGCATATAGGTAGTATTCCAAGCTTTATGTAGGCTTCTATAATCTTAATCTGTTTAGAGGCGTACTCTACGGGTATACCCATGAAGTGCCATTTATCAAGATCCATCCCAGACGGGTTTAGTGTTGACAATACATCAACTCTACCATCGGTAAGTGTTTCAAGCCATTCTAGACCTTCATCCCCTAGCGAAGTATAGCTTACACCAGCTATCTGAGCCGACGATATAGGTATTAACCTCTCGGCATCATATAGATCGCCTAGAGCTACTAGTATCTCCATAGCTTTCTGCTTAGCGTATCCATACTCACCTTTGAGTATACGCTCCTCATACTTGGATAGATACAAGCATCGACCACCGTCCATAGTATACTGGCGTATAAGCTACCACTCTCTCCTATAATCCTCTTTATTAGCCTCCACTGGAAGGGTAGCGTCTATAATCCATTTAGATGTTAAACCTGTCTTCCCGGTTGACGGATCTAGGGTCGATCCATGAGCACCCCTCACTATGTGTATACCTTTATCGGGTTGTAGTCTAGTAGCTAACGCCCACTCTACCTCCTCATAGTTGTATACGTCTATATCGGAATCTACTACGATTACGAGTTTTAAGCTTGGATGAGCTGCTAGAGCTGCTAGACCAGCGTTAACACCCTCCCCCTCATTCTTCTTATCTATAGATATAACGGCGTGAAGCCATGAGCATCCCCCAGGTGTGAGATATACCTTCCTAATGCTTGGAACCGTATTCTTAACTATCCTGTATATCCTAGGCTCCTGAGGTAAACCCATGAGGAGTTTATGTTCGACACCGCCGGGTAGTATGAAGTGCCATATCGGATCGCTACGCCAGTATACACGATCCACCTCCAATATAGGTTGCATCCTAACTTTATCCCATGTACCTGTTATATCGATGAAAGGACCCTCCTCCCATTCCTCATCATGCAGTATACTCCCGATCATAACGAACTCGGCGTCTGAAGGTATATCCAGCCCATCTATCTTGATACATTTAAATTCGTAGAAGATTCTCGCATAAGATAGCTCGTTTAGATCAGGGTATGATGTAGCTGCTGCTAGGCATATAGCTGGGTGGACGCCGCATATAACCGCTACTTTCGTATCCATACCATGCTCCTTATTCCACGTATAGAATCTATAGAGATCTCTCGGTACAAGCCTTATAGCGAACCTATTCCCTTCCACCCACATCAACCTATGGAAGCTAGCGTTCATCCTACCATCAGGCGGCTCCCTAGCGAGAACTATAGTACCTGTAGTATAGTAGCGTCTGCACTTCTCATGGAAGATAGCTAGAGGTACGATATCTTTGAGGTTGGGATTATCCTCATGGTTATCTAGGAATGGAGCGTTATCTGTATAATCGTAGCTTAAAGGCTTATCTAAAGCAGAAGCAAGTTTCTCCACCAATCCATCTGGATCCACCTTTAAAGCTCTAGCTATAATCTCCCTAGAATAGCAGAGGTTACCTATACCCCTATACCCAGGGTAGCCTTTGATATTTTCGAATAGTATCGGCCCCCTATGGCATTTAAGATAATCTGCTATACATAGCTCGGTCGATACAGGTTCGCTTACTCTATCCACCTCTATCTCTTCTAGAAACGATCTAAGACCGTTTGGTTTCATCCCATCGATAAAATCGCATGAAACATATTTAATAGTTAGGCTTCGGCTAGCATACCCTTAATCTTCGCTTCAAAGTATCTCAACGCTGCTTTCAGGTAGTTTTCATCTATCGATCTATCGCTAGCTTCGGTTTCGATTATCCTCTTCGGTATCCTTAGAGAATCGAATTTGAAGCCCAGATCCAGTTTAACCCTATACTTATCCTTATATATCTTGAAGCCGAGATCCACCAGCGTATCCCTGCTATATTCCACACCTAAAGCTTTCAAAGCTTCAGCAACTCTGTCAGCCGTATATATACCCCTGGCGAAGAAGCATACCACTAGGCTCGATAAAACTTGCCTCCAAGCCTCCTCTTCCACAAGCCTATCTACGAGCTGCTCTGGAGGCGGATACTCCCTACCTAGAAGCTTCTCATCCAAGCTATACCCGGCAGAGTCCAGGTGGCTGTGCCTCGCACCTATTAAGTAGGTTAAGTATGCTCCAACCCCGGTTGAATATCCGGGCATCTCATTCCCGCCGAAGGCTAAAGCATAATCCCCGCCTCCATAGATCTTAGCCGCGTAATCTACACCTAAACCTAGATCTCTATAGAACTGATTAACTTGATCTGCAAGGTATCGTACAGCTTGCATATAGCCTTCGACATACCCCCATCTAAGCTCTACGAGTGTATCATTAACGGTTATGAGGCCCCTCTCATAGGCTTCTGTAGCCCATGCTAACGCTACACCGGTACTCATAGCATCTAAACCATAGATTTCGACTAAGTCTAGGAGTTTAAGCATACCGTCGGTATCGCTTATACCGAGCATAGATCCTAAAGCATAGATCGGCTCATAATCGTATGAAACATACGTCGTCTTGTAGAAGTATGGCTCCTTCTCGTAGGTCTCCCTTAAAGCTGCTAGGTGGATGCATGCAACAGGGCAGTGGCTGCATGCAACTCTACGTCCAAGCCTATTCTCAGCCAGATATTCTCCACTTATATATTCGGCTTTATCGAAGCTCGAGTATCTGAGGTTCATGGTGGGTAAGCCTTTAATCGCGTTAAGCATACTTACGTTCATCGACGTACCTATATCATGGTATTTCTTCATCAGCTCGCTCTTAACGGCGAGATCGTATATCTCATCATATACCTTACGGTAGAGTCTAGGATCCTTTACAGCTATGCTACTCCTACCGTAGATAACTAGAGCTTTAAGCTTCTTAGAGCCGAAAACAGCGCCTAATCCTAGTCTACCGAAATGCCTGTAAGTCTCTGTTACGACACATGCGTACCTTACGAGGTTCTCCCCCGCTCTACCTATGCGCATTATAGTCCTTAAACCCCTACCGCTCTCCTTCTCTCTGAGTATACGTCCCACGGTTACCGTGCTGCGTATACCCCATAATGTAGATGCATCCCTAAACCGGACGATCCCATCACCTATCGTTAGATATACGGGCATATCACTTACGCCTTTGATGACTATCGCGCCATACCCAGCCATACGTATCGCTACAGCGCTCCGACCGCCAGCATGACTCTCACCTAGATTCCCTGTTAGAGGTGATTTGAATACGGCTACTGTTTTAGATGCCATAGGGTATAAGCATGTTAGAGGACCGACCGCGAATACTACAACGTTATCGGGGCTTAAAGGATCTATACCAGGTTTAATCTCTTCTTTGAAGAGCTGTATGGCTACACCGATACCTCCAAGCCATCTATCGAATAGATCGCTTCTATCCTCAACCCAGAAGTCTCTTCTAGATAGATCGATGTAGAGTACATTCCACATATCGGTCTAAACCTCCTCCAACCCTATAACGTTGTATGGACAGTATCGTGTACAATATCCACAGTGAACGCATATAATGGGCTTATTCTTCTCTTCATCCCAGAATACAGCTCCTATCACACATGCATCGCTACATCTACCGCATCCTATACACTTCGACGGGTCTAGTAATACTCCCCCGCCGATTCTCTTCCTTAGAGCGTTGGTAGGACAGGTTTTAGCACACGGCGGATCTTTGCATGCTCTACAGACCACCACCGTGAAGCCTTTCTCGACGCCTCCTACACTTCTCACATGGATAGCCGACTTACTATATCCTCCTGATGAGAATCTGCGGTTGCATGCAAACATGCACATCTGGCATCCTACGCATCTATCGGTATCAAGTACGGCAAGCCTCTTCGCCAACCTACAATCCTCCTCATCTCGCGATATGCTATAACCCTACGATATAGATGCGGCTTAATTAGCGTTACTTCTGTATAAGAGGGAGCACCTCATCCTCTATGAATCTTATGAAATCGCTTTCGTTCACATTCCCGAATGCGACCACTATACCGTTACGTGCTATACCTATGGTTATCCCATAACTCCTAGAAGCTGTTACGATATACCATATGCCACCGCGTCTAAGATACTCTGCATACAAGTTTGTATCTTTCAAATTATCTCCATAGAGTGAGAGCTTATCAATCCCAGGTATATCGACCCCATCGAAGAATATAACTTTGGTAGCTTCAGGGTTCTCCTCATGGAACCTTCTCATACTCTCAGCTGAGATAGAGGCTTCCGTTATGAACCCACGTTTTATGAATAGTATCTCGCTTATCTTGTTAGCTATCATGTTTGCACGATGCTTCTTCTCGAATACCGTTAGAATAGTACGCCCAGGGAGGGATTTGAAAAATATAGTACTTTCATACGTTCTTATGATAGGTACAAGTCTCCCCCTCTGCTTCACGAACATCGGTTTATCGAAACAGAATATTGCTCTAACCCTATCGCTAGAGGCTACTAAATCCCTAACTTCGACTATCAGATCGAGTTTAACACCCATCTTCTCGTATACCCTCTCCTCCCTATACTCCCTAAGCTTCCTAGCTATAGTATCCATGGGTATAGTTTCGATTAGGTTGAATATCTTAGCGGATAGGACCATAACATTCTACTTATAGATAATCGAGATGTTTAAAGCTGTATACCTCTTTAAATGCTGTGTAGAAGCTAGCATCTGCGAAACTAAAAATTTAAATCGATCTAGGATTGAACTCGTATCCTTTAAGCTAGATAGATTCAGAAGCTGAGAGGGGTGACTGAGGTATAGGCAATATAAGGCCTGCATACGTAAAGAGAGCTGCTAGATTGATATTCGAGAAATACGGTGATCAGGTATCCGTAGATTTCGATAAGAATAAAGAGCTTGTAGCTAAGGTTCTAAACATAGAATCCAAGTTTCTCAGGAACGCTATAGCAGGCTATCTAACATCATACGCTAAGAGGTTCATGAAAGCTGAGAGTCTAGAGGAGGTAAGAGAGGAGGAGAGCTAACGTTCAACCTGTACTCTTAGCCTGCTCTAATATCCTCTGAGCTATAGCCATGCCTATCGATGGAACCTTCATCAGATCCTCTATACTTGCACGGCGTATATCCTCTATGCTTTTAAAGCCGGCTATATAAAGGTTCCTAGCTCTAACCCTCCCTATACCTTCAAGCTTTACTAGGGGTAGTAGCTCTGGTTTAACACCGGTCTCCATCCTATCTTCGAGTATCTTGAATCTACTGCTCAGCTCGCTATAGCCTAGTAGCGGGCTCAACTCTGAAGATGCGTAGAGCAGCCATGAAGCTGTCGAAGTTAACCTGAATAAGTCGCCGGGTTCTACATGGAATATCTCATAGATCCTCTCCTCGCTTTCCTCCTCTATCCAGGCTTCAAGGGTTAGCGCGGTTTTCAAGCATGCTAAAGCTTCGATGTAACCTACACCGATATACCATCCACTATCTAACGGTAGCTCGCTATACCTACTATCCAGTATCGGTTCAAGCTTTCTCATATCCGTTTTTGAAGGGTATAGTTTAGGCTCTAGATCCGGCATAGAAGCTACGATGTAGAGTAGGGTGAGATCTGTAGGATTCTCAACCATACTTAGACTCTTATCAAGGATAACTGCTGAGAGCGGATCTATATAGAGCTCAGATACCCTCCTACCCAGCTTCGTCGCATATAGCGTATCATGCTCGATCTTCACCATCTGATACTGGGATAGGGATTCAAGAGTTCTATCGATATGCTGCTTAATACTCTCGATACGGCTCTGCTTCGCGAATAGGGATTTACCGAAGAAGTTGTATAGCATACCCTTAGTGATAGAGGGCTCTGAAGCTATAACTCCGAGTAAATGGCTTCTTAGTACGCCTTCAGAGCTAAGCCTCGACTTTAAGCTTTCAGCATCAGCATGTATATACCTATCCATGAGATATTCGACTTCATCCTCATCCCTAGCTATCAGTAGAGCGAAACCCTCCTTATCATATTTAGGCCTACCAGCTCGCCCAGCCATCTGTTTATACTCCATAACGGGTATCTCGTAGTATCCTACATCAGGTTCAAATCTATAGTAGCTTGAGACCACTACGACTCTAGCAGGGAGGTTTACACCTGCAGCTAGCGTAGGTGTAGCTGCTAGAGCTTTAATCAAACCTTCGCGGAAATAATCTTCGATAAGAGTCCTATGTACGTTATGTAGCCCTGCATGATGGAAGGCTACCCCTCTACGTATAAGCTCTGAGAGTATATCTGAATGGGGTATCCTAGCCTCCCCAGCTTCGAGTATCATCTTAGATATCGATTTAAGCTTAACCCTATCCTCACTATCCAGCAGTTCGTAGACCACTTTGGATAGCTTCTTCGCCATGGAGACGGCATCCCTCCTAGTATTAGTGAATACAAGTATCTGCCCTCCATCCCTCACCGTATCCACAGCTATATCGAGTATAGGATCGCCGAGTTTATCTGCTAGTATCTTCTCGAATCCATCTGAATACAGTATACGCCCACCATGAACTACACCTTCCATAAGCTTTACAGGCCTCCAAGCCGATACGATATACTCTGCATCAAGCCACTTAGCTATCTCCTCGGCATTCCTAACCGTAGCGCTTAACGCTATTATCTGAGTTTCAGGCTTATAGTATCGAATCTTCGTTAAGAGTATCTCTAGAGTTGGACCTCTATCCGGGTCGCTTATGTAATGCACCTCATCGGCTACCACTAGGGATACATCCTTAAGCCATGGAGCTTTATGCCTCATCAAAGAATCACATTTCTCGTTGGTTGTAATTATCCAATCGTAATCTGAGAGCCATCGATCCTCGCTATCGTAGTCGCCCATAGTTAAAGCTACCTTCACTCTCCATCCAAGCTTAGATGCTAAATCCTCATCTACCTTGAACTCTTGATACTTCTCGTATGCTAGAGCTCTGAGAGGTGTTAGGTATAGTACCTTCCCCCTACCCTCGTATATATGCTTTAAGCCGCATATCTCGGCTACGAGCGTCTTACCACTAGCCGTAGGAGTAGCGATTAGAAGGTTCCTACCGTTCAGTACACTACTTCTAACTAAAGCATCTTCTTGAGGGGGGTATAAGGTATCAACCCCCTTCCATTCAAGTATACTCGATATCTCTCTAGGTATCGGTAGATCTCTCATACGCATAGATTTAAGCCACCCTAAACATTATATGGAGGCTGACAAGGATCTTTATAGTAGAGTTACATAGTCTTCTTCAGGAATCCAGGTTTATGCTCGTATAGCGTCCCCTCTCTAAGCATCTGGTTTATAAGCCTGACCGATTCTGTTTTATCCATACCATACTCTTCTTCCAATATCTTTACTAGATCATCTTTACCAGCCATACCGCTCTCCTTCTCAAGCTTGGAAACTACTGAGAGTATTAGCTGAAGTTTATCCCTCATACTCTTAGGCTTCCCTGTCATTATGATATCTATATCTATCTTACCGGATGCTATATCGAAGCCGACTTGCTCTAAGGTTATCTCCATAAGCCTTATAGCAGCCTCGGCATCCTCAACCGTTACAGTATCTCTTAAAGCTGCTCTAGCTCTAGCTTCAGCTAGCCTTATAACGGATTCAAGCTGTCTAACCGTTATAGCTACAGGTGAACCTGAACTCTCGGATAAAGCTCTCATCTTCAAGTAGAAATCCCTAATCCTCTCCATAGCCTCCTTGGAAAGTTTAGGGTTGATTCTCTTAGCGTAGGCTATATACTTCCTGATGAATTCGGGTTCGATTGGTGGAGCTGAGGGGAGTTCTCGTGTACTGTGAAGCATAAGTACATGCTCTGCGATACGCGTATCCATAGATTTATCAGGTTTATCCCTTAATACGAAAATTAGATCAAATCTTGAAAGTATCGATACCGGTAGGTTTATATTATCTGCGACTGTTCTAAGCGGGTCATATCTACCGAAGGCAGGATTCGCCGCCGCTATTATGGATGCTCTTGCGTTAAGCGTAGCTACTATACCGCCCTTAGCTATGGATACTGTCTGCTGCTCCATAGCTTCATGCATAGCAACCCTATCCTCAGGTCTCATCTTATCTATCTCATCTATAGCGCATACACCTCTATCAGAAAGTACGAGAGCTCCAGCTTCGAGAGCCATAGTTCCGCCTTTATCCCTAACTACAGCCGCTGTTAACCCTGCAGCCGTAGTTCCCCTTCCATGCGTATACAATCCTCTAGGAGCTACCTTATGAACGTACTGTAGTAGCTGACTCTTCCCGGTACCTGGATCGCCTATAATCAATATATTTATATCACCTCTAATCTGGTTTCCACCAACTGTTATGGGGACACCGCCGAATAATAGGTATACTATCGCCTCCTTAACGTCATCGTATCCATAGATCGCAGGGGCTATGGATGCTTTAAGCCTCTCATAGATACCGGGGTCTGAAGCTATCTTCTTGATCCTATTCTCCTCCTCGATGGTGATCTCTATCTGTTCAGGCTCCTTTCCTTTAACCTCTATATCGTTAGCTTCTATCGTTAAGTTGAATATGCGGAGCTTACCTTTACCAGGTATCGTCTGAGGTTTAGCTTTAACGATACCTGTAACTACGACGTTATCTCCAGGTCTAGCTGTATCTACGAGGTCATCTGTAGCTACGATATCTATCCATCTAGGTATCTGACCTGGAGGTAGATCTTCAGGTCTCTCCTGAATTCTAAGCTCCTGGTAGTTTATGAATTCAGATCTATCTTCGAGAAGCTTCCAACTACTTTTCTTACAATTGGGACATATAGTCGGTGTAACTATGGTTGTACTCTCTTCTTGAGGTATAGGTTCGGATATATGACCGCAACTCCTACAGGCGAACGTAGCTCTAGTTAAGAGGGGATATACAGCCGTAGCTCGAACCACGAGACCCTCGAATTGTACTAGCCGCCCTAGATGATCTACGCATATCCTCCTTAGAGGGGTTGTTTCGATCAGATCCTTAAACCTTACGTTAACCCTTTTAATCTTCTCAGCGTAATCCCTTGCTTCGACTTTAAGCTGATCGAAAGCCGCTTTCTCGAGTTCAGGTAGGATCCTACTCGGCTCCCTCTGAATGTATACGGCTAGCTCTTCATCGTATAGTCTTAAATCGAGAAAACTAACCCTAAGACTCTTCAAACCTAGAGCAGCCATCTGAAGGAACTGTTCACGGTATTTGAACGCTCCATCCTCGGATCTGAATGACCTAAGGAAATCCTGAAATCTATCAGCTACGTTGAACGTTATCTCCATCTATCCCCCCACCCAGTATAGATTCCTCCACGCTTCCACGACATCCCTTAACCCCTCATACAGTATCCTCTCCTCGAGAGTTAAATTTGACAACGTTTGCGTAGTCTGCCTGGTAAGTGTTAGCTCCATCACTTTACGCAACCTACTGGAAACTATATCCCCAGCCATCATTAAAGCCTTCTTATATTCTTCGATCTTATCGATTTCACGTAGAGCTCTAGCCTTAAGCTCATCTAAGTATAATTTAAGTTTAAGATAGAAGTTCTCAGGTAGAGGTGATAGTACTCTGGAAGGCTGCACAACCTCGATCCAATGAAGCTTGGATAGCACCTTCAGATCGATTTCTTCCCCCTCCTTAAACTTTACGATACCTGCTTTGATAAGCTCCGCGGCGATCCATAAGGGTAGTTTAACCTCGGAATCTTTCTTAAACCCTTGAATCCTGAATCCTTCGATATCTAAACCTTGGAAATCGGCTAACGCTATAAGCTTAACCTCTTGGTGAAGTGAATCTTCTAAAACTGCCTCGAGCTTCTGTCTGAAGCCTAGATAGCGCTCGATCATCACGTATAGAAATATACGCGAGGAGGGATATCAATATATGTGGAGTATACGGCTAAGCTTACTTCTACGGATCTAGATCTACTTAAAACGTCTAAGATAAAACTATTCTTTAGCTCTATCTATCGAATCCAACCTACTCAGCTTACCCTCCTCCTTCTTAGAACGGGTGTCCTCCGTTATATAGTTCTTTATAGCTAAAGCTCTACTCCACCCCACTCCATCCACCCTGCTAAGCTCTATAGCTGATGCGTTGAAAATAGATTCAAGACTACCGAAACGATCTAGAAGCCTCCTCGCTATTGTTACGCCTACTCCTGGAAGCGTAGCTAGTGTGGCTATCTGGGGAGGTAGGGAGGATGGTATTCTAGGATGCTTAACTGTTACAGGTTTGGAGGGCTTAACCCTATGCATCCTCTTAGCTAGACATGCTATAAGTATAGCTGTTTCACTTATATCCATCGTTTGAACTATGTTTACTCCGTAATCTAGTATGAGCGAGGATAATGCCCCGAAGTAGACCCTTATATTTCTAACTCTTCTACTGATCTTTCTAGGGTCACCCTCCACTACGAGTAACGGTCTACTGAAGGATGATCTGAGATCTTTGATCTGATCAAATAACCTACCGTCGAATATAGAGTTAACGAAATCTTCTACATCTTTACGTTCGATGGCAACCTCCTCAGATAGTATGTAGTCTGCTACTTCAAGCTTCTCTAATATAGGTTCTACATCCTCCCTCCTCAGCAGACCTACTACACCGGTAGGCTCCTCCCTCACATCTACTATTATCCTAGGTTTCCCGGTTGCCAAAGTACAAGTCAGATTTATTTAACACATATTCGATATTAACGTATGTCGCATGTCTAAGTTGAAACCTGATGTCGTTAAAGCGTTAGAGGGATTGTTCAAGAGTTATGAGAGAGTGGGTGGCGGTAGGATAGCGTTCTATACCGGTGATGCTGACGCTGCCACCGTATACTATCGACCAGTATATATGGGCTTCTTCTTAGGATATGAAAGGCTTCATGAATTCTCGACGATGGTAGAGTATACGGATGACGCTAAATGTAGAGCTTCAAGAACATATTGTAAGATATCCTTATCGCCAGGTGTGAAGAGGAGGTTTGAGATTGAATGCGAAGATGAAGAAGTGAAGAGCTTTATATCGGATTCTCTATCGAAGCAGCTTCAGGAAGCTAAACCGGAGATTTTACTCATAGATCCAACCCCAGGGTTAGCTGAGAATCGTATAGTTATACTAGCTCGCAAGTATACCGGGATGGGTCTTAAATTCTCTAGAGATGTATGCGCAGTCTATAAGCTGGTGATAGACGCTACAAAGGCTGTTAGGAGATGGATTAGCATGCAGATCGGCGAACCCTTTCATAGCGATCTCTGAACATCTTAATCTACCTCAGCTTATGATATTAGAGGGTAGGATTAAGATTGCCTGATATCTGGATGGAGATCAGGGAAAGGGATGCAGGCGGACGTATATGCCGTTTAAACGTAAAGGATAGGAGGTTGACTACACCGTTATTCCTTCCAGTCTATAATCCAAGTAAACCGATCATCACGCCTAAAGAGTTTAAGGAGGAGTTTAAGCTGGAAGCTATCATGACGAATGCCTACATAGTGTATAGAAATCTTGAGTCGAGGCGTAGAGCGGTATCTGAGGGTATACATAGATTTCTAGGATTCGAGGGGATCGTATTCACGGATTCAGGAGCATATCAGATGTTTAGAGGCAGGTTGGATGTAAGCCAGGAGGAGATAGTGAGGTTCCAGGAGAGTATAGGTTCAGATGTAGGTGTTATGCTTGATGTACCTTCGAAGCATGAGGGTAGGATCGAGGTTTACGAAAGCGTCCTAGCTACGGCTAGGAGGGCTAGGGAATGGTATGCTATCCGGAGAAGTAACGGTATAGCATGGGAGGGAGCTATACAGGGCGGCGGATATGAAGATCTGGTAGAGCTTTCATGTAGATATATGTCTAGATATCCTTTCGATGTATATGCTGTAGGGGTGCCGCCTAGGTTATGGAAAGAGTATAGGTTTACGGAGATAGCATCTCAGGGGGTTATAGCTGTTCGTAATCTACCGGCAGGGAAGCCACGGCATGCGTTCGGAATAGGGCATCCTATAGCTATACCCCTACTCGTAGCTATAGGCTACGATATATTCGATTCAGCAAGCTACGCCTTATACGCTGAGGACGATAGATATATAACGGAGTATGGTACTAAGAAGCTGGATAGACTTGAATATCTCCCTTGCAGCTGCCCGATTTGTAGGAATTTATCGATCGAAGAATTGAGACGTATGGATGGAGGCGAGAGGGTTAAGCTACTAGCTAAGCATAACCTGTACGCTATATTGAGGGAGATAGAGCTTACAAAGCAGGCTATACATGAAGGTAGGTTATGGGAGCTAGCGGCGATTAGAGCGAGAAGCCATCCAGCGCTTCTAGAAGCGTTATACAGTATTCTCGTAAGATATGGTAGATACTATGAGAGGCTTGATCCTATAGCTAAAAGATCTGCATTACTCTATACTGGATGCGAGACGGTATTCAGACCTGATTACCGTAGAGCTGTTAGAAGACTTGAAACCAGGCTTAAAACATCTATAGCGCCTAGAGCTTTAAGGGTTATGTGGCCTTTCGGACAGCATGAATCACCTGTAGAGATATTCAGATTTGACGATATGGATTATGACGATCTGGAGACCGTGAGGATACTAGCAGACTATCAATTTGGATACGGGGTTGGCGTCAGATTATTCCCAGATAACTGTAGGGTGGAGAAGAGCCGTAGAACTGGACGTATACGTAGGATATGGCTTGAAGGGAAGCTTCTAGCAACCGTTAGACCTAGGGATGGATTCCTACTTCTCCAGATACCTGCAGCTGTAAGGTTAGCCGAAGCTATACCTGGTAGAAGATATAAGGTGAGACTCATACCCTCTAGTAAGGTGGAGGAGAGAGTAGCTATGGGCGGTGACGTCTTAGGATGGTATATACTCGAAGCAGATCCACTTATAGTCCCAGGTGAGGTCACAGTCGTACTTAGTAGTAGGGGTAAGGTGTTAGCCGTAGGTGAGGCTCTGCTTTCAGGGATCGAGATGGGAGATGTTAATAAGGGTATAGCCGTTAAGGTTAGAGATTCTGTGGGGGGATCGAGTCATGCGTAGCTTAGTGAAGATATACGAGGAGCTTGAGAGATGCGAGCCTATACTCGTAGAAGGGCTTCCAGGTATAGGATTTGTTTCGAATATACTCGCACTGCATATGATTAGAGTTCTTAAAGCGAAGCTCATCTGCGATATAAGGTCGCCGTACTTTCAGGATATATCCCTTGTAGAATCTGATGGATTGGTGAAGCCATCCATCGTACAGCTGTATCTAGCTGATACTAGAGGTAGGAAGCTGCTAATACTTTATGGAAATACTCAAGCCTACACCCCATACGGTCAGTATGAGTTATGCAGCCGTATCTTAGAGGTAGCTAATCGTATGGGGTGTAGGCTCGTGGTATGTATGGGTGGATACGGTGTAGGGCAGCAGAAGCCGCGTATAGAGGTGTACGGTACATCGGTTAACCTGGAGTGGATGTGGAAGCTCAGAGAGGTAGGTGTTAAGCCTATGATCGGTAGGGTTTACGGTGTTGCAGGAATACTGATGGCTATGGCTCCGTTATACGGTATGGATGGAGTCTGCCTTTTAGCCGAGACACCTGGTACGTACCCTGATCCTAAAGCATCTAAGAAGCTTCTCGAAATATTCAATAAACTATTCAGCTTCGATATACCTGATGAAGGGTTAGCTAGGATAGCTAACTATATGGGCGTGCTAGAGGGATAGATAGTTTGAGCTAGCTAGGATTCTATCGTTAAATTCAGCTTGCTTACCTGGATTCCATTTATATGTCGGTCTATAGTAGCCTACGACCCTCGCGTATACCTCCATGCTGCCTCCGCATCTAGGACACTTATCGTAAACCCCGTGCAACATGTAAGCCTCTCTAGGGCAGACGGAGAATGTAGCCGCTAAATCTATGTATGGTATACGATAGTTTTCAGCTATCCTCCTAACAAGCTTCTTAGCTACGGTAGCATCTATAGGTTCACCTAGATGTATCCTAAATACTGTTCCACCTGAGAAGAGCGGGAGCAGTCTACTCTCTATATCAAGCCTCTCAGCGAGAGGTATATCCTCATCTGTAGGTATCAATACCGTCGTATAGTATGGAGCCGAAGCCGTACCTTTAGTGTATATCCCTGGGTATCTTTCCCTATCTATCTTAGCAAGCCTATAGCTAGCACCTTCACCCGGGGTCTCCTCTAGATTCCATAGCTTACCTGTTTCCACCTGGAACTCTCTAAGTCTATCGCCTATATGGAGTAACACCTCTTCGACGAAATCCACAGATCTCGATAATGGTTCACCTAGGAAGTTTATACACATCTCGTTTAAACCTATAACTCCTATGGTTCTGAAGTATCTATCAGGATCAAAACCGTACGCTTGAGCAAAGGGCATTAAGCCTTTAGCGAGAGATCGCTCTATCATCTCCGATTTAAACATAAGATACTCTCTAGCTATCTCTAGAAGGTTATCCAGACGATCGAAGAAGTCATGCTCATCCTTCGCCAGATATCCTATCCTAGCCATATTCAAGCTTACCACACCTATACTACCCGTACCACCTTCGGATGTGAACAACCCTTTAGGCGAGGATAACTGGCTTAGATCTATAAGAAGCCTACAGCACATAGATCGCATAGTATTCTCAGGTATACCTGAACCCAGATAGTTCATGAAGTAGTAGGTTCCAAGCTTAGAATCGACTTCGAATATTGCATCTAAAGCATCTGAATCCCAATCCAGCTTACTCGTAAGGTTAACCGTAGGTATAGGGAATGTGAATGGTCTACCGGCTGCATCCCTCTCCATGTATATCTCAGCCATAGCCATATTCACCATCTCTATCTCATCCTGGAAGTCTGCGTAAGTATCCTCCTTCTCTTCGCCGCCTATTATTACATGCTGTTCCTCTAGATGGGCTGGACAGCATAGGTTGAACGTGAGATTCGTGAAGGGGGATTGAAAACTCTGCCTAGTAGTGAAGTTTAGATTGTACACGAGCTTTTGGAGATTCTGTTTAACCTCTCTGTACGATAGATGATCGTATGCTATAAATGGAGCTACTATCGTATCGAAATCTGAGAATGCTTGAGCACCGCTAAACTCGTTCTGACTCATAAGGAAGTAATTAGCTACATGGTCTACTACAGCTGAGAAGTGCTTCGCAGGCCGGGAGGTTATAGTCGGAGATCTTATACCTATACGTAGCAGTAAGAGGAGATCACCTCCATGACAGTATGGTATGAGGTTACCGCTATCGAGGTTATGTATATGTATATAGCCTTCTATGTGAGCTCTAGCAGCTTCAGGAGGCATCGTTCTTAAACCGTATTCTCTAAGATACGTGTTAGCTATATAGCTCAATAGACCGCTGTAGGAATAGTTGAAGTTAGCATTCTCTTTTATCAGCCATGATACCCCTTCTAGATACTCGTTTAAGAGGAGGGTATCAACTCTACTTTCCTGCATAGCCTTCACTCTAGAGGAGAAGGGGTGGAGGCTATATAAATCTTTAGCATTATTACTCTAGAAAAATGTAGTTAGCAGCTTAGAGGTATAACCTTTAAGAAGTATAAGTCTCCATCTGAAAGCTTATGGAGCTAAACTATGTACAGCATAGTAGAGTTATACATATACATTTCTAAACTTAGGATCTAGATAAGGGGAGAAGCGCAGCGTATTACAATGGATACGTCTATCCTCTAAGCTTCTCTAAAGCTTCGCTAATCCTCTTCAAACCTTCAACTATGTCGTTCTTCGATAGAGCATAAGAGAATCTAAGATAGCCTTCCCCATACTCACCGAAAGCTGTTCCGTGAAGGACAGCTACCCTAGCTTCCGATAGCAAGTATTCCATAAGATCTCTAGATTTTAACCCGTAGCTACTGATATTCGGGAATATGTAAAATGCACCCTTAGGTTTAACAACTCTAACACCTTCGATCCTCCTTAATAGATCGTATATGAGATCCCTGCGGCTTCTATACTCTTCAACCATTGATTTCACACAGTCCTGCGGACCCTTCAAAGCAGCTATAGCCGCCTTCTGTACGAACGCTACAGGGCAGCTTACTATGTTTATCTGAAGCTTCGTCATATACTCTATAAGTGTACTATTCGCAACCGCGTAACCTAACCTCCAACCAGTCATAGCGTAAGTCTTAGAGAATCCATCTACGACCACTATGTTGTCATCAAACTCTTCGAGGAACGAGTAGTGGGGGGTCTCGAAGACTATCTTAGAATATACCTCATCTGCTAGTATGTAGATGTTCCGCTCCCTAGCCACTTCGGCTATACCCTTAACATCGCTAGCGGATAGCATGGATCCCGTAGGGTTACATGGAGTGTTAACTACAATCATCTTAGTTCTATCAGTTATATTCTCTAATACCGCGTCGACGGTAAGCCTGAACTCCTCCTCCTCACGTAGAGGAACAAGTATAGGATTAGCGCCTACGAATCTAGCTATAGATTCGTATATAGGATAAGCTGGGCTAGGAATTATAACCTCATCGCCTGGATCTAGCAGAGCTAACATAGCTGCGAATATACAAGGCTTAGCACCAGGCATAACCACGATATTCCTATTAGGATCGATATCGACACCGTAATCTTCACCTATCTTATCGGCTATAGCTTCTCTAAGCTCTCTTATACCCTGAGAAGGTGTATAATGCGTAAACCCTGCTTTCAAAGCATCGATAGCAGCATTCTTGATATGCTCAGGCGTATCGAAATCAGGCTCACCTATCTCGAAATGTATAATCTTAAACCCTTTATGCTCCATCTCCTTAGCTAACGCTAAGACTTCGAAGGCGGTCTCGGTACCAAGCCTAAACATACTCGAAGCTAGCTTCAACCCCATACAGAATATACACCCCTACATAGGTAAACCAGAAAAACCATTAAACCCCACCTATAAGCTATATAAATTTTACTCCTTCTACGGGGGGAGTAAGGCTTATCAACAACAGGGAGAATACTTAGGTAACGCGAGGGCCGGTAGCTCAGCGGTACGAGCACCCGGTTTGCACCCGGGAGGTCGCGGGTTCGAATCCCGCCCGGTCCACTAATTTTTAGATATAAATCCTCGAATATCACTACGTTTTGCTATCTTTAAACAGAGCTAACGTTATCGATAATGTCATAGTAATCGAAGTTTGGCAACTCCACAGTTAGAGATTAGAGATCTTTACTTCCAGGATGATAGACTTAGTTTCTCTTCTATCCATACTCAGAGAATAGGGTGGACCATTCCTCCAGATAACCTTGATGGAAAGCTCTTTCGATTATTACTCGAACTACTACATTAATCACCTCGATGTAAGCTTCCCAGTTTAACATCTTGACGAAACAGAGGGATAGAACCCAGGGGTGAAACTTTGATAATGGCTAATCCTCAGAGGCGAGTGTTAGGAAACTCGCTAGGTTAACACTATACTAGCAATCGAATACCTAGGATGGGTAATAGCTAGCATTTCGATGATCTAGAGCAGTGCTTTAGCTACTTTTAAATCATCGCTAGCTTCGATTACATGCTTAGACTTGACCCCTAGGGATCGCTGTATACGGAGCATCCTCTTAGAGGAGCCTGATAGGATACCTTTGATTCTTAGGATTAGACCTGAACCTTACGAGAGGTTGAAGCGTCGATTAGGGGTTAGCGATCGTATGGATGTATATAAGTGTCTAGGGATCGATATTATCGGTGTGCATATAGGTGTTAAAGGCGGATATCTTCCTGATGGCGTGGAGGTTAAGGAGGGGCCTTATGGACCTGCATATACGATCGGGGAATATATGGGTTTCGAAGTTAGGAGGGATATATGGGGTGTCGAGAGTATATGGCGTCCTGGTAAGACGTATACCTATACCTACTATAGGCATCCATTACAATTCATTGAGCTTGAGGAGTATAGATGGCCCGATGTGGATTTGGATGGTTTCGATAGGATTGTGAGAGTTCGCAAGATTTACGAGGATTACTGTCTGTACGGCTCTGTGGAGCATATGTGGGAGATAGCGTGGCAGCTTACCGGGTTCGAAGAGGCTATGAGGATGGCGTATACCAGGATCGATTACCTGGAGAGGATTCTGGATAGTCTTCAGAGGTTAAGGTTAGAGCAGGCGAAGCTTCTCTGCGAAGCTGGTGTCGATGTAGTGTATGATGGGGATGATGTAGGTATGCAAAAGGGTATGATGATCTCACCTAGGATGTGGAGGCGTCTATTGAAACCCCGCTACAAGGAGTTGATCGATCTATGCCATAGGTATGGCGTCTTCTTCAATTTCCATAGTGATGGATGGATAGAACCTATAATACCTGATCTAATCGAGATAGGTGTGGATATATTGAATCCTATTCAACCGGAATGCATGGATCCGGTTAAGCTTAAACAGTTATATGGGGATAGAATATGCTTCGAAGGAACTATAGGCGTTCAGAGTGTACTACCCTTCGGTAGCTGCGAGGATGTAGCTAGAGAAGTCTTGGAAAGGATAGCTAATCTAGGACCTACAGGTTTAATCCTAGGCCCCACTCATAGCATACAGCCGGATACACCTATAGACAATATATTGACACTGTACAAGACTGTTTTAAGATATGGATGGAATACTAGAAGATTCTAAGGGTAGATTTAATCGAGCTTAATCCTATCGGTTAACGGTATTAGATCATCTAATCCGAGAAGGGAGAGTTTACCCTTCAAACCTTCGACGGATTTGAGACTTCTACGTTCATAGAATAGGTTCAGCATCTCATCGATATCGCTACATACCAATCCTTTAGCAGGACCCTCCATGACAGGCTCATCTACGAACCTCCTGGGTAAGCGATCATCCCTATTACTCATACCTAATAGATAGTTTATCACCCTCTCTAGATACCATATCCTCTCACCGGCGGCTATAAGGTTCATCCTATCGCATCCTATACCCGTAGTGGAAGACCAGACCTTAGCTACATAATCGAAGTCTACTATACCGAATACACCGAACTTGCATAGTATAGCCGAATCTAGGAAGCAGCATAGATTTTGCTGTATGATCACTGTATCGACGTATTCCTCTAGCGATGAGGGCGGTTTGGATATACCGTACTCTGGTAGTAGTACCCCCCTTTCGACGAGCATAGCCATACCTTGTAGATGGCATGCACCCCTATTTGATGTAGCGTATGCAAGCCCCATACTCTTATAAAGTCTAGGATTATGGTATGGAACCTCCAACCCTTTAACGTGGAGAGCGAAATCGCTTGAACTCCTACCCAAGGCTTCTGAAGCTTTCCTAACACCATCAGATAGTATGGAGCCGAAGCCATCCCTCAAACCTATCATCTCTACGAGCTTGAATATGGTATCTATATCACCCCATCTCAACTCTAAGCCGCCTGTATCCTTCTCATCGATAATCCCCTTTTCATATGCCTCCATAGCCCATGCGATAACCTCGCCCGTAGATATAGTATCTATACCGAGCTTATCGCATAGCTCGTTAAGCTTTATGAGGGCTATCGGATCCCCGTTGAGGATCATGGAGCCTAAAGCCGCTACGGATTCGTATTCAGGACCTTTACCCTTATATCTACCGAACCTAGGATCATCGAATTCGACCACCCTCTCGCATGCTATACTACATAGGATACCTGAACCGCAGATCTTCCTACCACTCCCACTCTTATACTTCTCCATGATAGTTACACCGCTTATCCTCCAGGCATCATCCCATACGCCTCTAATCCAATGCTTTATCGGCAGATTACCGGTCTGTATGAATGTGGATACACCCCCAGCGGTCCCATACTCCATCATAGCTTCCCCCCTACTAGTTTTCGGAGCCTTAGCAAGCCATTCAGAATTCAATCTTCGAACCGCTACAGGATCGTATACATCGATATCGCCGAATCCTCTTACGGATATAGCTTTAAGTTTCTTAGATCCCATCACAGCACCTAAACCCGTTCTACCTGCAACCCTCCTCTCAGAGCTAACTATACACGATATCCTTGAGAGGTTTTCACCAGCCGGGCCTATAGCTATCGATCTAAAATCGCCGCCTAGGGATCTAGCTATAGTCGAGCAGGCTTCGAGCGAATCCATACCCCATAGATCAGCTGCAGATCTCGCATCGATATAATCACCATCCACGACTAGATGTACTGGTTCATCCGATGATCCTATGATGATTACACCATCGAAGCCGGCTTTCTTCAAAGATAAGCCGAAGGATCCTGCGAACGTGGATTTACCGATACCATATGTTAATGGAGATCTAGATACCACCACGGTTTTAGATCCGAAAGCCGATACACCAGTAAGAGGCCCGGTCATAACTATCAAAGGGTTATAGGGCGATAGGGGGTTTGGAGCATCATATCTAATGATATAATCTAGTAGGAGTCTAGCAGCATAGCCAGCTCCCCCGATAAATCTATATATCCAACTCTCATCTAGCCGTTCAATCGAGAACCTATCCTCAGATAGATCCACCTTCAAGATGCGTCCGCGTACACCGCCGACCATAGCGTATCCTATCTGGATTAGAGCTTTGAGATAAGCGTTTACCCCCACTCCCCACCTTAGATAAGCTTGGAGTTAAATAGATCTAGGGATAACATTTAACTTACAGCCTCTAGGATATATGGAAGATTAGGATAAGGAATAGGAGATGGATGAGGATAATAATCGGTTATCGATACTCAGAGATATCAAGCTGTATTTGAGGATAGCTGATGCGGAAGGTATTCTTAGAAGGTATGCCGTTATGAACGGGTTTGACGGAGCTATGACCACCCTCGGAGTACTGATCGGATCAACCGTCTTCGATGATATACCTTTAGGTTATATCATCCATACGGTGTTAGGTGCGAGCTTAGCTATGTTCGTATCTGGTGTTTGGAGCGTCTTCCTGATCGAGAGAGCCGAGAGAGCTAAGTATCTGAGGAAGCTGGAGAAAGCCTTATTCAGAAATCTTGATGGAAGCCTTATTAAGAGAGCGCATATCGTAGCTTCGATGATAGTAGCCTTAGTAGATGGATCCAGCCCTGTCCTAGCCAGCTTAGCTTCGATAGCGCCGATGATAGCCGGTATGATACTCCAAGTATCTAGAGAACTATGCTTGATAGGATCGTTAATATGCAACTTAACACTACTATTCATACTTGGCGTTATCCTCGGATACATATCTAAGGGTAGACTACTCCTACATGGTGTAATGATGCTATCCGCAGGCTTGGTAGCGATAACGATAGCGATGATGTTAGGCGGTGTAAGAGCATTAAGGTGAGATAGTTTTATACTGATATGAATCTACATCTATAGACCCTGCGATACACAGGTATGAACGTATCGGTGAGGAGGATACTTATAGATGCTTTGAAACCTCATGAAATATCGATAGTTGATCTATCGAAAAGGTTATGCGAGATAGATGGAGTAGATGGAGTCGATGTCATGGTAACAGAAGTCGACGCTGAGACAGAGACTGTGAAGATTAGTATAGTAGGCCCCGATATAGATTATGAAGCTGTAAGACAGGCTATGGATGAGTATGGACTTGCTATTAGAAGTATAGATGAAGTTAGCGTAGCTAAAACCAGAGGTCGACGAGAGTAGATGATACGATGTAGCTTTGCAAATGGATGGGTTACCAGCCATTATAGAGAAGCTGGAGATTATCCCATCACTCAGCATGGCTAAATCTTAATGTAGAGGGTATCTGCTAATCCTGTATGGAGGGTATGGTAAGAACGGTTATAACCTTAACGACGGATTTCGGGTATAGGGATCCGTATGTAGCTTGTATGAAAGGCGTTATACTCTCGATATGCTCTGAAGTCGTGCTAGTCGATATAACGCATGATGTATCGAAGTTCGATGTAGAGGAGGCTGCGTATATACTCTATAGGGCGTATAGCTTCTTCCCCCCTGGGACGATACATGTATGCGTAGTAGATCCAGGTGTAGGAACTGAGAGGAAGCCTATAGTCGTGAGGACTAAGAGATACGTATTCGTAGGTCCTGATAATGGTGTACTCGCGATGGCAGCCGAAGACGATGGTATCGAGGATATATACGCTATAGAGAGCGGTACAGTTACTCTACGTGATGTTAGCTATACGTTTCATGGTAGGGATATATTCGCTCCAGCAGCGGCCTGGATAGCGTTAGGCTATCCTCTAGAGGCGTTAGGTAGAAGGGTGAAGGGTATGGAGAGGGTTAAGCTTGATATCCCGCAGATCGATGGGGGTAGGTTAAAGAGTAGGGTGATATATGTAGATTCCTATGGAAATATAGTAACCAATATTAGATGGGATCTAGTTAAAGGTAAGGTTTCATTCGGCGATACGGTTAAACTATCGTATAGAGGAGCCGAGGTTTACATACCGATACTGAAGGCTTATGGAGATGCAGCCCCCGGTGAACTACTATTGATACCTGGAAGCGGAGGGTTTATAGAGATATCTCTGAATATGGGTAATGCATCTGAGAAGCTTAGCTTGAGGAAGGGTGATTACATAGATTTAGAAGTCGATAGGAGTTAGCTTACCTCTCGGCTAGATGGATAATCACGCGGAGGATTCATCTAGCAACATTCGAAGGGTAGCTACGCCTGGAACGGCTAGATTTCAACCTAATAGGCTTACAGGCTAGCTTATTCTACAATATTATACACGGTATATCGATGGATCTTCGGAGCGGTTTGGAAAATCTTAAATATCTATTTAGTAGAGTAAGTTTCCCTAGGGAGGATGTATGAGCGTATACGAGTATACGGTCGAGACAGAGGATCTAGCTAAATATTATCAGATGGGACCTATAACGATTAAAGCTCTAGATGGCATATCGGTTAAGATTAGGAGGGGCGAGTATGTATCTGTTATGGGTCCAAGCGGATCCGGTAAGACTACATTCTTCAATATGATCGGGGGACTCGATAGACCTACCCGTGGGCAGGTCTACATAGATGAGGTGGATATATCCAAGCTTGATGCATACGAGCTTGCATGGCTTAGATGCCGTAAGATAGGATACATATTCCAGACCTTCAACCTGATACCTGTACTAACGGCTATGGAGAACGTTATGCTCCCTATGATATTCGCAGGGGTTCCTAGGGATGAGAGAATGAGGAGGGCTAGGGAGCTTCTTGAAACTGTTGGTTTAGGTGATCGTTTGAATCATAGACCGACGGAGCTTTCTGGTGGTCAACAGCAGAGGGTAGCTATAGCTAGAGCCCTAGCTAATGACCCGGTTATAGTTCTCGCAGACGAGCCTACCGGAAACCTGGATCTCCATACAGGACTACATATCATAAACCTAATAAGGAAACTTAACGAAGAGAAGGGTGTAACGATAGTTACGGCTACACATGACCTTAAGATGATAGATGTATCTGATAGGATATTCTGGATAAGGGATGGAAAGGTGGAGCGTATAGAGACTAGGAAGGAGGTTGCTATAGGTAGGGAGATAGCGTAGGGTTAATACCAGTTAGCATATATACGTAGTAGTATCGATAGAGCTAGTATACATAGAAGGATCGATGCTATAACGTAATCTGAGCGTTTCATATAGAGTTCGTAGATACTTGTTCTTTTCTCCGATGCTCCGTAGCCTCTAGCCTCCATAGCCTCCGCTAATTCTATGCTACGTGTAAAACTCCTTATGAATACTGGGATGAGTATGGGTATATAGTTCCTTATCCTACGTATAATGTTACCTTTCTCAAGCTCCAACCCCCTAGATCTCTGAGCATCTATCACAGTCTGTATCTCTAAAGCTAGATCCGGTACGAATCTTATAGCCGATGTGAAAGCGAAGCAGTAGTCGTATGGCACGCCAAGCTTCTCCAACGCTAGACTCAGATCCTCAGGCGTAGTCGTAAGGAAGAATATGGAGAATACCGATGTGAATGCTAAGAATCTTAAACCCATGGAGAAGGCGTAGGATACTACCTCCATGGTTAAACTGAAGCCTCCTGATAGGTATCCCGCAAGCATATTAACAAACACTATCATCGATGCTAGGAATAATGCTCCTCTAAGGGATCTTATCCACTCTCTATAAACCTTCGCTACGGCTATAAGCGGTATCGTGGAGATGAATATCGTAAACATAGCCGCTAGACTATAGTATACTATGGAGATGATACTCATAACGAGTAGGTATAGAGCCTTAACCCTAGGATCCAACCTATGTAACGGTGAATCCCTCCTCCTAAACCTGAATACTTCTAGGAAGCTTAGCATAGCTATCCTCCTATACAGAGGCCTACTAGGATTCTAAATGCGTCATCGACATTGAGTATCGTGTAGCCAGGTCTATGTAGGTTGAGTTTAGATGCGAAAGCCGATATCTGAGGTGGAAGCAGCGATGTAGATCTCATAAGATCTTCATCTGCAAGTATCTTATCGGCAGATCCATCAGCTATAATCTCACCTCTACGCATAAGTATAACCCTAGGCCTACATTCTGCGACGAACTCTACATCATGCGTCACCATAACCACAGTTTTACCTCTACGATTAACCTCGACAAGGAATTGTAGAAGTTTATCCTTCTGTTCTGGATCCTGACCTATAGTAGGCTCATCTAGAACTAGATAGTCTGGATCGAATACCAGTATGGAGGCTAGAGCCAGCCTCTTCTTCTCACCTCCGCTAAGCATGAACGGGGATGAACCCCTATACCTCTCTAAACCTGTAAATCTGAGTATAGAATCGATCCTCCTAGCTACTTCATCTTCTGGGAAACCGAAGTTTCTAAGAGCGAACGCTATCTCTTCTTCGATGGTTTCAGCGAATAGCTGATGTTCAGGATTCTGGAAGACTATACCTACCTTCCGTGATAGCTCCGCTACCGAAGCCTCTCTGGTATCTATGCCATCCACTAATACGCATCCCCTACTAGGTTTGAGCAAACCGTTAAACATCTTTATCAAAGTAGTTTTACCAGCACCGTTCTCACCCATTATAGCGGTAAACTCTCCTCTATCTATCGTTAGGTTTACGTTTCTTAACGCTTCAACCCCACCTGGATATGTGAAGTATACATTCCTAGCTTCTATCAACCTTTAGATGCACCTCTCTGAAGATCTCTGCAGCCTCCTCGACCGTTAGAGGTATCCTCTTAAACCTAAACCCATGATTCATAAGCTTAAGGAATAATCTAGGTATGGAGGGTGGTTTAACACCGCAGACTGATAGATCCTTCATGAATACTTCGCGAGGATCGCCCTCCACGACTATACGCCCACCATCCATAACGATGATCCTATCGGCTAAGCTAGAGGCAAGCTCGAGCTTATGCTCTACTAGTATAACCGTTAACCCAAGCTTACTATTAAGATCTTTAAGTAGGTTGAATATAGATAGCGATGTATACGGATCCAGATATGCTGTAGGTTCATCTAAGACTATTATCTGCGGCTGCATAGCTAGTATAGCAGCTATAGCTACCCTCTGCTGCTGACCACCAGAAAGCTCGTGGGGAGCTCTAAACCTTAGATCAGATATACCAAGCATATTTAAAGCCCAGTCTATCCTCCTGAGAATCTCATCTCTAGGAACCCCCAGGTTCTCAGGTCCGAATGCTACATCCCTTTCAACCGTCAGCATGAAGAGCTGACTCGACGGATTCTGAAAAACCATGCCTACTATAGACGCCATACGGGAGACAGGCGTCTCGGTTACATCTAATCCTGCTACGGTGATGGAGCCTTTAAGTTCGCCTTCATAGAAGTGCGGGATTAAACCGTTGAGGCAGCGGCATAGAGTAGTCTTACCGCAGCCACTCCTACCTGTTATTACGATGAATTCACCCTTATCCACTTTAAGCGATACATCTCTGAGAACCCAGTTATCCGACCCTCTATACCTAAACCATAAATTCTCGATGCTAACTATAGACAATACTTGGATCCTCCAAGGGGTAGCTGGATTCCCGTATACCTATCCCGATAATGGATATGCACGATATAAGTTTTAGCAGATAGCATTTAAGTCAATCCTTGAATCTGCCCCTGCAGTTTACGTTGAGCTTCGATAAGCTTCTCCCTAGTCCTCTCCTCCTGCTTAGATAGCACGGAGATACGCATATCCAGTAGATCCTTCCTCTCTTTAAGCTCAGCTATCATAGCGTCACGGCTAACCTTTATGAGGAGGGGCCCTACAGCCTTATACACGGTAGCCTCCCCAGATAGCTTCTCCAACTCCTCTAAAGCCTGCTCCACACCTATAAGCTCAGCTTCCAGCTGCTGCTTTTGAGCGACTACAGCTTGAAACGTTTGTTGAAGCTGCTGAATCCTTACGAGCTGCTCCTGGATAGCTGGAGGTATCTTCTCGCTGCTCATAGCATGAAGCAGAGATAGAGCTGAACCCTTTATAACTTTTCCGCTGAGCTAGGCTAGAGAAATATTTATAGAAGGATGGTTACCTCTATAATGCCTAAGAAAATTTAGGTACGGAGGATAGATGCGTATGCCTGGGAGATACAAGAGTGTAGCGGAAGTATTAAGTATAGTTAAGGAGAAGAGCCGGATCCGAAAGGAGTAGAGGGTTATACGCCCTCTATCCCCGGAAGATATAGGTATAATAGCTCATGTAGATCACGGCAAGACTACTATGACCGATAGCCTATTAGCGGCAGCCGGGTTGCTATCGCCAACCGTCGCAGGTAAAGCTCTAGCCCTAGACTATATGGAGGAGGAACAGAAGAGGCAGATGACGATTAAAGCGGCTAACATAAGCTTATACTACGAGCTTGAGGGTAAACCATACATCATAAACTTGATAGATACACCTGGACATATCGACTTCACAGGCAAGGTTACAAGGAGTCTAAGAGCGATAGATGGAGCTATAGTGGTCGTAGACGCAGTCGAAGGTGTTATGACGCAGACTGAGACTGTTACTAGGCAGGCGCTCGAAGAGAGGGTTAGACCGCTCCTCTACATAAATAAGATTGATAGATTGATAAACGAGCTTAAGCTAGAACCGCAAGCTATGCAGGAGACACTGATGAACATAATAAAGGATTTCAACAACCTTATCGAGATCTATGCCGAACCCGAATTCAGGTCTAGCTGGAAGGTTAACCCAGCATTGAACCAGGTTGCTTTCGGCTCCGCTAGGGATAGATGGGGGTTCACATTGGATATAGCTATGAAGAAAGGGATTAAATTCTCCGATATAGTGGAGGCGTATAGGAGGGGGAGGGTTGATGAACTCGCCAAGGATATACCGCTCCACGAAGCCATATTAGAGATGGTTATTAAGCATATCCCAAACCCTGTGGATGCACAGAAGGTGAGGATACCTAAGATATGGAGAGGTGATCTCGATAGCCCTGTAGGTAGAGCCATGATTACATGCGATGATGATGGGCCCGTCGTTATGTGCGTCTCCAACATAACGGTCGATCCGCATGCGGGTATAGTAGCTACCGGTAGGCTATTCTCCGGAACAATCAGCGAAGGTAGCGAAGTATATCTGATAGGAGCTAGGAGGAAGAGCCGTGTACAGCAGGTATGCATATATATGGGTCCTAGGAGGGAGATAGTGGGAAGCTTATCTTCAGGTAATATACCGGCGCTTCTAGGTTTAGATGATGCTAGAGCTGGTGAGACTATAGCTAGCATACAGGATGTCGTACCATTCGAAACCGTGAGGTATGTAACCGAGCCTGTGATAACGGTAGCTATAGAGCCCAAGTATAGTAGGGATCTACCTAGACTCGTAGATATCCTTAGGAGGCTATCGATAGAGGATCCGAACCTTGTAACGCATATAGATCAGGAGAGCGGCGAATACCTGATATCAGGTTTAGGTCAGGTTCATATAGAAATAGCGTTAACGCTCATACAGAAAACAGGTATAGAGATACTGGTATCGAAGCCTACGATCATATATAGGGAGAATATTAGGGGTGCTGCAGGTCCGTTTATGGGTAAATCTCCTAATAAGCATAACAGGGTATTCATAAGCGTAGAGCCGCTTGAACCCGAAATCGTAGATAAGATTATGAGCGGAGAGCTGCATGATGAACTCGATAGGAGGATGAAAGTGAAGATCTTAAGAGATGCTGGATGGAGTCCTGAGGATGCAAGGAATATTCTAGCCATAGATCCGCATGGATGCGTATTGATAGATAGGACGAAGGGTGTACAGTATCTAAACGAGGCTCTAGATTATGTGATCTCTGGTTTCATATCAGCTATGGATGACGGACCCCTTTGCAGGGAGTATGTGAGAGGCGTTAAAGTTATCTTGAATCATGCGGAGCTACACTCTGATCCAGCTCACAGAGGACCAGCACAGATAATACCGGCTGTAAGGCAGGCTATATATGCAGCTATGCTCTCAGCAAACCCGACGCTACTAGAGCCTATTATGCGTATCGAAGTTAAAACACCCCTAGATATGGTTGGCAACGTTATCAGAATCATAACGGGTAGACGAGGGCAGATAATCAGCTTATCGCAGGATGCCTACCTAGCTAGGATTATAGGCGAGATACCTGCGGCTGAAACCTTCGATCTAGCAGAGGTTATGAGATCCACTACTAGCGGTAAAGCATTCTGGTCTCTAAGCTTTTCGAAGTGGGCGCCTGTACCGGCATCTATGCAGAAAGCTATAATAGCGGAGATAAGGACTAGGAAGGGCCTATCTCCAGAGCCACCTAAAGCAGAAGATTTTATAGTAAAGGAGTAGACGGAAAGGCTAGAATAATATAGATGCTAAAGATTTCTATAGGAGAAGCATAGGTTTCAATCCTTCTATATCTCGGATCCTTCGGGGGATACCTCCTCTCTCCTTTCACCTGCTGCTGTGTAGTAGCGGAAGTATGTCTCCTTAATCCTAGGCCAATCCATAACCTCTGATACTAGGATCCTCAGATGGAGTTTTAGGAGCTCCTCAGCTTTCTCGCTTCCAAGCTGGCTTGCATTCCACGTGACGAACGGCGGGTAGAAGACAGCTTCCTTGAATACTAGCCTAGAATCCTTAACATCAAACTTCACGTAGCCCAGCTCCCTTAGATAGCATACATCGTTCGGGCATAGTATATCTATCTCCTTCATCTCAAGCTTCAATAGTAGGAGCTTATATTCCGATGGATGATTTATCTCACGCCCGCATGGACATTGAACCTTGAGGTTTGGTACTTTAGCCAACCGAATCTCACCTTACATAATTTTTAGATCGAATTAGAATTTAAAGCTTATACCCTATCCTCCTTAGGAAGGCTTTCCTAGACTCCCTATCCTGATCTGTTTCTATACCCTTAGATTTGAATCCGTCGACTATACCTAATATCGCTCTACCCTGCTCGGTTTCAGCTACTATCGCTTGGACAGGGTTGCCTGTAGCACATAGGATTGAGCATACCTCTGGAACGGTTTTAAGCTCGTTTAGAACATTTATCGGATAGGCTTTCCTAAGATATACTATGAAGCTATGACCTACACCAAGTTTAAGAGCTTGCTCCGCAACCTTACGTTTAAGATCTTCGCTGTTACCCTCAACCCTTACTAGGCATGGACCTGAAGCTTCACAGAAGCCTACGGCGAACTCTACATCTGGGGCCGATGATTTTATAGCTTCGTATATATCCTCAACAGATTTTATGAAGTGTGTTATACCTATTATAACGTTGCAGCCTTCAGGTACCTCTACATCGATAACTTCTATTCTAATGGACATATACCACCACCTAAACTCATATACTCGATCAGAATCGCGATATTACCTTTACCCTATAATCGCGTACTCGCTAACGCATACCTATCGATTTACTACCCTCAACCATTATCCTTCGAATCTGACACCTAAAATATGTTATACCAGCTAGGAGGAATAGGGAGCTGTAAGCTAAGCTTATGGGGATCATATAGCTTAGGGGTAATGCTGTCTCTACGTTCATGATAGAATATCTTAGCAGTTCTACCGGGTAGCTGTATGGTGTCGAGAGAGCTACGATCCGTAGAGGTTGAGGCATACGCGATATCGGTGTTAAGCCTCCTGTAGCTATAGGTATGAACCAGCCTAAAGTCTCTATGATGGGGCCGCTCATACCAGTCGAGAGTATTGTACCACCCAGTATTATAGCGTGAGCTACTAAGACCTGTAGGAAGGATAATACTCCTATCGCTAAAACTAACGGCGAATATATAGCTAGTATAGGGGGTGAAGAGAGGAGCGATAGCATAAAGTATACGGTTACCAGAGATACCGATAGCCATAGAAACGAGACAGGTACTAATCCTATGTAGAGGATGAGTATACTCCTACCGGATGCTAGCATATACTCGAACACACCTGTGACGGCTATACTCATTAGCTCTGAAGCCCAATCCCATGCTGCCATCGAGTATGATAGGAAGACGAGAATACTTACGAATATATTGGTAGATACATCTTCGATAGGTGTATCAGGTGGTTTGAATAAGTTTATCGGAGCGGTGAATAGTATTATCCATATAGATATACTGAGTAAACTTATGATTAAACCACGTCCTCTGACAAGATCTCTAGCGATATACAGTTTAAGAAGTGTTTTAACGAGTTCTATCAAGATTTTACACCCTCCCTAACCCTAGTATGCTCCCAGAAGTATATGCTCCTACCGCTTAGAGGCGAGTATACTATGAGGAGGATAGTAGCTATACCTAGAAGTGTGAATACATCTGTGAGGATATAGTCTAGCTGTGGGGCTGCGAGCATTATCTGGATTGCCTCCACTATATGCGATTGAGGTAGAGCGTAGCAGATTAAACGCCCTATGAAAGGCATAAACCTCCTAGGATAGTATACGCCTGTGAATAGTAGCAGGAGTGGGCGGATTACGCTTACTATCCTCCAGATACCACCACCTAAACCGTATACTATGCCTATTAGTAGCATTACCACGGGTATCGTGGAGAGGGAGGCTGAAACCGTCATAAGCAGTGTTATCGATGCTTCCACCAATCCTGTAAATCCGTAGTGGTATGTGTAGATAGGCATTATACTCGTAGCCCAGCTTAAAAATACTAGTAGGAGTCTAGGTATAGGTATCGCTAGGTAATGCTTCAACCTAGATGTAGGAGAAGATATAACGTACGGTAAAGTCCCTATGAACTCATCTAGGATAGGCCTCCAGAGAATATCATCTACGATGCTTAGCATAGACATCAAGATGAAACCGTTCGTAACTAGGAATACGATAGGTGTCGATCCTATTTTTTCTTCGAAGAATATAGGCGAGCCTATGGATGAACCTACTAAGAGTATGAATATCATCAGTATGTATGGATAAGCTAGGATAGCTAGGAGTAGGGATCTCCTCCTAAGAGTATCTGCATACATAAACTTAGCTTCCGCTATAAGGAGATCTACGAACCCCATGGAACTTAGCGGACCCCCCTAGAGAAGTATAGGAATACATCTTCTAGAGTCGGTTCTTCGATCTTAAACGAGATTATTCTATAACCTTCTTCGGTAAAAACGGGTAGTATAGAATTTAATACCTCGCTCGGATCACGTGTTCTAATCTCTAATTCGAATAGGTCTAGATCGATACGGTTAACCGAGTAGTCTAAGTTTCGATCGGATAGGATCGATGATGGATCCCCACCTCTCACCGTAATCTTCAAGCTTTTAAGCTTAGGTATCCGATCCTTAAGATCGGAGGGGGATCCCTCCGCTACGATGACCCCCTTATCTATAAGCAGTACGCGGTCGCATACGATCTCAGCTTCGAACATATTATGCGTAGTATAGAGTATAGCTTTACCACTCCTAGCTAGATCTTTTACTAAGCTTCGTATCTTAATAGCGCTTGGAGGATCAAGCCCCAGCGTAGGCTCATCTAGCAGGAGTATAGGCGGATCCTTAAGGAGCGCTCTAGCGAGACCGAGGCGAGCCTTCATACCTAAACTAAATTCTTCGAAAAGTCTATCTACCCCTCCAAGCTTATCGAGCTCTAGAAGCTTGAACAGGTATTCTAACCTAGCTTCTAGATCTCTACCGGTGAATCCGTAGAGCGCTCCGAAATATTGTAGATTCTCTAATCCAGTTAGCTTACCGTAAAATCCTCTCTCTACGGTTAGTAGGAGGCCTATCCTCCTACGAACCTCGGTAGCTTCATCGACGACGTTAAATCCATCCACATAGACTTCTCCTTCATCCGGTAGGAGGAGAGTCGATACTATCTTTATAGTAGTAGTTTTACCTGCACCGTTAGGTCCGAGGAGGCCTACAACTTCCCCGTATCTAACGGAGAAGCTTATACCCTTCAAAGCTTCTACCACTTCAGGCTCGGATCTAAG
This sequence comes from uncultured Candidatus Bathyarchaeia archaeon, assembly GCA_964491605.1. Taxonomy (GTDB): domain Archaea; phylum Thermoproteota; class CALKCG01; order B24; family DRYS01; genus DRYS01. The sequence goes on along the minus strand of CAZBGY010000008.1, from coordinate 17,540 downwards.
GAAGCCTCTACGTTTCCTAGTCCTGTAGATCTTTCTGAGATTCCTAACTTCGATGGCATGCAAAACCTTTAACCCTCATGCACTTCCAATATTCACCTAGTAGTTAATAATACGGTTATAAGAGGGAGGCTAGATAAATTTAACCGTGGTATAGCCGTAGAGCGGATAATCCCCGAAAGCGTTTAATTCAAGGTTGATGAAGAATCATAGTTAGGGATGGGTGTAAATCTAGGTGATATAGTACCTAGGAGGACGCTGGGATGGGATGCTCTTAAAGGTAAGATTCTAGCGATAGATGCGTATAACGCTTTATATCAATTCCTAGCAACTATCCGTGGACCTAGGGGTGAACCTCTAAAAGATAGCGAGGGGAGGGTAACAAGCCACCTCTCAGGTCTCCTCTATAGAACTGCTAGATTCGTAGAAGTAGGTATAAAGCCTGTATATGTATTCGACGGCGTACCGCCAGCGTTGAAGGAAGCTGAGATTAAGAGGAGGAAAACCGCTAGAGAGGAGGCTATAGTTAAGTATGAGGAAGCTTTGAGTAGAGGTGATTACGAAGCTGCGAGGAAGTATGCTCAAGCTTCAGCTACTCTTAAAGACTATATGGCTGAAGATGCTAAAAGGCTTCTCAGACTTCTAGGTATACCATACGTAGAGGCTCCATCGGAGGGTGAGGCTCAAGCAGCTTGGATGACTATAAGGGGTGATGCATGGGCTGCTGTAAGCCAGGATCATGATGCACTACTATTCGGAGCTGTGAGGGTTGTTAGGAATTTAAGCGTAGTCGGTAGGAGGAAGCTTCCAGGAAGGGATGTATACGTCGAGGTGGAGCCTGAACTTATAGTATTAGACGAAGTCTTATCCACTTTGAAGGTGACTAGAGAGCAGCTTATAGATATAGCTATACTAGTTGGGACAGACTACTATCCAGATGGTGTTAAAGGTGTAGGGCCTAAGAAGGCTTTGGATTATGTGAGGAGGTATGGAGATGCTAAATCGGTGCTTAGAATCTTAGATATAAAGCAGCAGATCCCGGTCGATGAGATTAGAAGGATATTCCTAGAACCTAAGGTATGCAGCGATTATAAGCTTGAATGGAGGCAGCCGGATATCGATGGAACGGTAGACTTCCTATGCGGAGAGAGAGATTTCAGTGAAGATAGAGTTACTAAAGCTGTTAAGATTATAGCCGATAATCTGAAGATGATAGGTAAGAGTAGAACTCTAGAGGGGTGGTTCCGTTAACCGGTGGATACAAGCTCGACTTTAAACCTATCCTTAGATAGCCTGTAGACCCTAACTATACCGGATATCTCCAGCTTCATCAGAAGCTTCATGAAGGTGTTACGAGTTAACTCCGATACCTTAGATACATCTAGATAGAGCTCTTCATCCTCGGCAGATCCACCTCTACGCTTCAAAGCTTCTACTACCATGTAGATAGGGCTGGATTTAACCATACAGAGATACACCTAGATTCTATGCTATAGGTGTAGAACTACGTATCATCCTACGTTTAAACCTTGAGATGAAGCTCTGATACCACTCCTCAATCTCAGGTATTATCGACGGCTTAACAACCTCCAATGCCTTCATAAAGTCGTCGAGTGTAACACGTATCTTAGATTCGCTATCGATACATTTCCTTAAAGCATTAAACCCGGCTTCCCTACAGAGCATCTCTAAATCAGCTCCAGAGAATCCTACCGTCAGCTTAGCGAGTTTCTCTAGATCTACATCGTCGGCTAAAGGCATACCCCTAGTATGAACTCTCAGTATCTCGAGGCGATCCATCTCACCGGGCGGGGATACGTAGATTAGACGATCGAATCTGCCGGGTCTGAGTAGAGCTGGATCTACCAGATCTGGACGGTTGGTAGCACCTATAACGATGACATTCGCTATACTTGTCAGTCCATCCATCTCTGTTAATAGCTGACTCACAACCCTCTCGGTAACACCTGAATCTGCGTAACCGACACCCCTAGCCGGGCTTATGGAATCCACTTCGTCGAAGAATACTATGCATGGAGCAGCCATACGAGCCTTCCTGAATATCTCCCTTATTGCTTTCTCGGATTCCCCAACCCATTTACTGAAGATTTCAGGCCCCTTAACACCTATGAAATTCGCACCGCTCTCGTTAGCTACGGCTTTAGCTAACAACGTTTTACCGCATCCGGGAGGACCATAGAGAAGTATACCTTTAGGAGGCTTCAATCCTAATCCTTTAAACTTATCCGGATATTTGAGGGGCCACTCTATACTCTCCCTCAGAAGCTGTTTAACATCCTGTAATCCGCCTACATCATCCCATCTTACATCAGGTATCTCTATCTCAACCTCTCTTAAAGCTGAGGGTGTTATCTCCTGATATGCTTGCATGAAATCATCCATTCTAACCTCCATCTTATCTAAAACCTCCATCGGGATAGAATCTGCATCCAAATCTATCTCCGGTAGATATCTACGGAGGGCTTTCATAGCGGCTTCTCTAGCTAGAGCGGCTAGATCAGCCCCCGTATATCCGTGAGTTATCTCCGCAAGCTTTCTTAGATCTACATCGTCAGCTAGAGGCATACCCCTAGTATGTATCTCTAGTATTTCAAGCCGATCCTGCTTATCCGGGATACCTATCTCTATCTCCCTATCGAATCTTCCAGGTCTACGTAGAGCTGGATCTAGAGCGTTAGGTCTATTGGTAGCACCTATAACGATGACGTTACCACGAGTCGTCAATCCATCCATTAGTGCTAGTAGTTGTGCTACAACCCTTCTTTCTACTTCTCCTGTTACCTCCTCCCTCTTAGGGGCTATGGAATCTAGTTCATCTATGAATATTATAGCAGGAGCATTCTCCTCAGCCTTCTTGAATATTTCTCTAAGCCTAGCTTCAGACTCACCGTAAAACTTACTCATAATCTCAGGCCCGTTTATGCTTATGAAATATGCATCACTCTCGTTAGCTACGGCTTTAGCTAACAACGTTTTACCGCATCCGGGAGGACCATAGAGAAGTATACCTTTAGGAGGCTCTATACCTAGACGCTTAAATAACTCTGGATGCTTTAAGGGAAGCTCTACGAGCTCACGAATCCTCTGCACCTGCTCCTTTAACCCACCTATATCATCGTACGTTATGTACGCTATCCTTGTACGTTCTGGAGCAGGTTCTTTGAGGAGCTTAATCTGGGTATCATAATCTATCTTAACTACGCCTTTAGGAGACGATCTTACTACCATGAAGTTAACAGGGTTACCGAATAGGGATAGCTGGATTATATCGCCTTGAACTACAGGTAGATCTATAAGCCTATTCTTTAGAAACTCGTAGAGGTTCTCATCCTGGACATGCAGCTTAACGCTCACAGGTGCAAGCGATACGGCGCGGGCAACCTTAACCCTAGCCTTCCTAACGGTTACATACTCGCCTATCGATACCTCAGCGTTCTTACGAGTTATACCATCCATCCTTATTATAGGTTTACCGGCATCTTCAGGGTATGCAGGCCAAGCTATAGCAGCGGTAGACCTGTTACCTACGATCTCGATGATATCGCCTATCGCTACGCCTATCTTCTCTAGAAGATAGGAGTCGATCCTAGCTTTACATCGACCTATATCGCGTTGATTCCGCATCTCAGCAACTTGAAGTCTAAGTTCCCTAACAACCATACAGTTGACCCCTGATACTCCGACGTAGATAATGAAGCTTCATAGATTAATAAAGTTTTGACCGAGACACATTTATTCGGTAACTCTATACTCTACCTACTGAGATCTACTTCCACATCGTAATCTTAGCTCGAGGATAAAGGTGAATGCGAACTGTATGAAACCCTAGATAATCTAGAAGTGTTTAAAACCGGTTTTTATACCGTGGATCAAATCTTTCGGAGACGAAGATAGATCAGCATCCTACGCTAAAGCTGAGGCGAGGTTTCTAGCTATCCTCGATATTAGATTCGGTGATGATGCAAGCTTAAATATTAGATCTATCTGCATATCGAGATCAGCTACCTCGAGATCCCCATACTCCCTGGAGATGGATTCTACTATCGATGATAGAATCCTCCACGATGTTCTATCAACTATACCTCTAACCATCTTCTGTATCTTAAAGTTGAAACCGAAGAATCTCCTCCACAACGCTTCATATCTATCTAATAGCGTATAATCGTCTTCTATCGATGCTATAGCGGATACTCTACCCGCTATCATACCGCATACCATACTAGAGATTATGCCTCCACCTGTAGTAGGTTTAACCTGCCCTGCGACATCACCTACGAGGAGTATACGCTTTCTAACCGTCCTATGCAGAGGGCCTCCAACAGATATAGCCCATCTACTTTCAGATAGCATCCTCCAACTCTTAAATCTCTTGGATAAGAATCCTTCTATCAGAAGCTTCAGCTTCTTAGCATCACCGGAAGCTAAACCTACCCTACATAGACTTTCATCGATCGGTATAACCCATAGGAAGAATGGCGGCGATATAGCGGGGAGCAGATGTACTTCGACAGCTCCAAGGGTTGAACTCGGATCCACATGGACTAGATATTGAATGGATGGAAGCGGTTTGAGTCTACGTACATTGAAGCCTAATTTCCCAGCTAAAATCCCGGGGAGGCCTTCCGCTAATACTGCTACCCTACATCTACACTTATCGCTACCAGTGTTCACATCTATCAAGCCGTCGGGTGTATACGTTAAGCTCTTAACCCTACTCCCGAGCTTCAACTCTACATCGAGCGATGAAGCTTTCTCGGCTAGAAGCCTATCGAACGCAACCCTATCTAAAACTAGTTGAGGTGTAATACTCCTTATACTAAATGCATGTCGTAGGGATAAGTATACGTCTACTGTATCGAATCTAGCTAGAATAGCCTCCTCGACACCATCTATACGGAGGGATCTCAACCTGCTCGAGCTAACTATACCCGCACAATGCCATGGTAGACCTATACTTTCATGCTCCTCGAAAAGAATCGTATCTACATAGAGTTTAGATGCGGAGATAGCTGTAGATAAACCTGCAGGCCCACCTCCGATTACCGCTACATCGTATGTCTCCATGAATCTATCGATCTAGCTGGGTTTCTCACCGCATAATTCTAGTATCCTATTCCAACGCTCCTCCACTATCCGTCTAACTTCTTCAAGCTCATCCTTGAATTCCGGTCTGAATAGATGCTGGAACCTCCTCTGGAGCTTAAGATATTCTTCGATCGGTAGAGGCTTCGATACCTTAACGTTCAATTTATAGCGTCCCTCCACGACCTCGTATACCGGGAATATCCTCGTTTGAACGGCTAATCTAGCTAGCTTGATAGTATCAGAGGGTTCGCTACCCCATCCCAACGGGCATGGAGTTAGCACGTGTATAACAGCTGGGCCTTCAACTTCTATAGCCTTCCTAACCTTAGCTATATAGTCCCCAGGGTAGGCTATCGAAGCCGTAGCGGCGTAAGGTATACCGTGAGCTACGGCTATACCTATAAGATCCTTCTTAACCTCTCTCTTCCCAGGTATAACCTTACCAGCTGGGGATGTTGTAGTCGAAGCTCCTCTAGGAGTAGCTCCGGATCTCTGTATACCCGTATTCATGTATGCTTCGTTATCGTAGCATATGTATACGAAGTCATGACCCCTCTCCAGAGCACCTGATAGCGCTTGTATACCTATATCGAACGTCCCACCATCACCTGCGATCGCTATAACATCTATATCCTTATCTATTACACCCTTCTTCCTCAGGATCTTTACAGCTTCCTCCATACCTGAGGCTACGGCTGCAGCGTTCTCGAAAAGTATATGAGCCCAAGGTATCCTCCAAGCTGTATGCGGATATATCGTCGTAGATACTTCGACGCATCCTGTAGCTTGAGCTATTACCGTAGGACCTCTGATAGCTTTGAGAGCTAACCTTATAGCTATAGCGGAGCCGCATCCTGCACAGAGACGGTGACCTGGACTCAGATACTCCTCCCTAGTTACGGCTTTAATGGGTATCGACATACCTACTCCCTCACCCCTATGAAGTTTACAGGCTTATCGATAACCCCGGTTTCAGCGGCTTTCAACGCATACTCCACTATATACTCGGCTTCCGATAGCTTTAAATCCCTACCACCTAATCCGTAGACGAAGTTTACTAACTTAGTATCTAAGCCTTCTAGGAGTATGGTTGAAGCTACGCTTGAAGCTAACGGGTTAAGTGGGGCTCCGAAGGCTATAGCTCTATCCATAACGGCCGCGACTTTCACATCCTCGAGAATCCTTTTAAGATCCCTCGATGGGAACGGTCTGAATAATCTGGGGAATACGACTTTAACCCTACCATCGTACTTCGAAGCTATACTCCTCATCAACCCTACGGTGCTGCCTAGTAGTATTATAGCTACATCGGCGTCATCGCTACCCCAAACTTCTATCGGATTATACCTTCTACCCGTCAAGTCTCCGAATTCTTTAACCGTGTCTAGGAAGACTCTGTAAGCGTTCTCCATAGCTTCAACCTGCTGTCTCTTAACCTCGTAGTAGTAATCTGGAAGCGTGAGGGCTCCTACGGTTATAGGTTTATCAGGATTAAGCCAGTAGACAGGTGTACGTTTAGGCTGTACGAATCTTAGAACCTCCTCATCTGTAAGAGATACGAAATTCTCTACGCAGTGGGATATAGTGAATCCATCCAGATTTACGGCGACAGGTAATAGTACATCCGGATGCTCAGCTATCCTGAAACTCTGTATGGTGAAATCGTATGCTTCCTGAACGTTCTCTACGAATATCTGCACCCATCCGCAATCTCTCGAACCCATCATATCCGAGTGATCGCAGTGTATGTTTATCGGAGCCGATAAAGCTCTATTAACGACAGCCATGACTATCGGGCATCTAAGACCTGAAGCTGCGTACAGAGCTTCATGCATAAGAGCTAAACCTTGACTCGAGGTAGCTGTGAACACTCTAGCACCCATAAGGCTTGCACCTATACATGCAGACATAGCTGAATGCTCAGATTCCACGCATATGAATCGCGTATCTACAAGTCCATCTGCGACATATGTACTGAATGCTTCAACTATGATCGTTTGAGGTGTTATAGGGTATGCCGCTACAACATCTACGTTGCACTGTTTAGCTGCGTATGCTACAACCTCGTTGCCGTTCATAGCTAGTGTACGTCCAGGAGCCCATGCAGCCATCTTACTTCGCCTCCTCCACCATAGATATAGCTTTAACAGGGCATTCGGATGCGCAGATACCGCATCCTTTACAGTGGTAGTAATCGATTTCTACGCTATCATCATCCTTCCTCGATACAGCGGGTTCAGGGCAGTATATCCAGCAGAGTAGGCACTTTATACATTTAGAGTAGTCTATAATCGGTTTGAAAAGCCTCCAATCACCCGTTCTATATTCGATAGATGACCCTGGCTCCACTAGTATACCTCCGATAGGTATCTCACGCCACCCTTTAACCTTCAACCCCCTTCACCTCTTTCAAGCTTCTATCCAACACCTTCAAGTTCATGTCAAGTATCCTACCGGTAAACCTCTCTGATAGAACCTTGACGAGGGATTCACGGGAAACTATACCTGTAACCCTGGTTACAGCACCCATGACGGCTATATTCACAGCTCTACCTGAACCCATAATATCCAGGGATATACCGGTAGCATCGATCGTGTAGGTTCTAGTTACCCCGAGCTTCGCAGCCAGCCTCCCAGGATCATCCTTACTATTAACGACTATTACACCATCATGCTTCAACCCTCCTACTACGTCTACTAAGCCTATAATCGTGGGATCTAGAACAGCTACTACATCCGGCGATTCTATAGGTCCGTGAAGCGTTATCGGTGTTTCAGATATCCTACAGTAGCCTACGATAGGCGCGCCTATACGTTCAGGTCCGAACTGCGGGAATGCTTGAACATATTTACCCTCCAATATAGCGGATGATGCTAGAAGCCTTATAGCTGTGATTATACCCTGCCCAGCTCTACCATGCCATCTGAATTCGAGCATACGATCCCTCCCTAACGAATCCTACAAATTCTAGAAGAATGCTTCGACCTAGATATAAATAGGTCATTCGTAAATATAGTTGATCCGATCGCTTAGATAGGAGGAATAGGGATAGGAGAGAAAAACTATGGATGGATTGTAGAATCGAAGAGTATAGGGTAGAGTGGCGGGTTATAGATCCTGCAAGCTATACTTAATCTAGCTCTGGCTTAGATTTCTCCTCCTCGCCTTCCTCCTCTTTCTTCTCCTTCTTCCCTTCCTCCTTAAGTTTACCGGCTGCTATCACATCGTCTATTCTTAGTAGCGATGTAGCAGCTTCTACGGCGGATTTAAGGATCTGCTCTTTAACCGCTAGAGGCTCGCATACATCTAAAGCTCTCATGTCACCGATACCTCCTCCGATTACGTTAACTCCATCCCATATCTGCCCCTTCTCGTGTCTAGCTCTAAGCTCTACCATTATATCTATAGCATCTAGACCTGAGTTTTCAGCTAAAGCTGAGGGAATAACCTCCAACGCATCCGCAAACTTTAATACAGCAAGCTGCTCTCTACCAGAAAGCTTCTCAGCCCACTTCCTAATCTTTAACGCAACCTCGGTCTCAGGTGCTCCGCCTCCGAATACTAGGTATGGATACTCTATGACATCTTTAACGACGCATAGAGCATCGTGGATGGAGCGTTCAGCTTCCTCTACAACTTTATCAGCTCCACCTCTTATCAGTATCGATACAGCTCTCGGGTTGACGCAACCCTCTACGAACACCCACCTATCTTCACCGATCTTCCTCTCCTCTACTAGTTCTGCTGATCCTAGATCTTCAGGCTTTAGATCGTCTATGTTTGTTACTATTCTCGCTCCCGTAGCTCTTGAAAGCTTCTCCATATCAGACTTCTTAACTCTTCTTACTGCTAGTATTCCTTTCTTTGCTAGGAAGTATTGAGCCATATCATCTATACCCTTCTGACAGAATACTACGTTAGCACCAGTAGCAGCGATATTATCAACCATACCCTTAAGCATCCTAGACTCCTCATCGAGGAAAGCCTTCATCTGCTCTGGAGTCTCTATGTTTATCTTAGCATCGAACTCCGTCTTCTCTATCTCTAGAGGACAATTGAGTAGAGCGATCTTAGCGTTCCTAACGATCTTAGGCATACTTGCATGTACAACTTCCTTATCTAAAACCACACCTTTGATAAGCTGTGTATCTAGTATCGTACCGCCAGCTTTCTTCTCCACCTTGATGTCATCTAGATCCACTAGGTACCTATCCCCAACCTTCCTGACGACCTGTAACGCAGCATCTACGACGAGCTTAGCTAGATGATCCCTACCCTCCTTAACGGCTTTAGTACCCATAGCTGTCATAGCAACCTTTATCAGAGTCTCCCTATCCAGCGGATCCACCTTCACGGCTATAGATCTTAGAACGGTTAAAGCTTCATCTAAAGCCTTCTTATATCCGTCGACTATGATGGATGGATGTACGTTAAGCTCTAGTAGCTCCAAAGCTTTAGCTAGGAGCTCTCCTGCTAAAACTACTACGCTAGTCGTACCATCACCTACCTCGCTATCTGTAGCTTTAGCTATCTCGACCATCATCTTAGCTGCAGGATGCTGTACATCCATCTCCTTAAGTATCGTAGCTCCATCGTTCGTTATCGTAACGTCACCAAGCGTATCGACAAGCATCTTATCCATACCGGATGGCCCTAACGATGTTTTAATCATCTCCGCTATTATCCTAGCCGCCGTTATATTGTTTATCTGAGCATCCCTACCCCTAACCCTAGAGGTACCCTCCTTGAGTATAAGGATAGGCTGACCGCTCTCCGTTACAGCAGGTATAACTTCGGCCGTCATATCTACTACTAGGATGAGAGGATACCCGGCTTAGATATAAACGTTTCATGAGAAAAGTTATGGAGATTAACGCGTCCTATCAGTCTTAGGAGACCTACGCTTACTGCTTCTACGATTTACGATAGGAGATTCGAATGTGAGGCGTAGAGATATACCGTATAGCTTCTCCACGATAGAATGTAGGATTTTCTCCGAAACCGGTAGATTACGCCTACTACCGCTAACTATGATGTGAAGCTCACGTGTACCATCAGGTATCCAGACAGTATTCATACCGACTATCCTTAACGGGCTTAGAAGATCTTCTAGCAACGGTCTAGGATCGCTCTGATTCTCTAATAGTATAGCATGTTTACCGAGCTTATCCGATAGGATCCTACGAAGCTCACCGATTATAGGGCTAAGCCTAGCTAGATCCCCACGTCCGACCACTACGAATACATACCCCTCTGCATCTACAGCTTTGATGAACGATGCCTTTTGAAGAAGGGTAAGTCTAGATTCGAGATTTACGAGAAGCTTAGCCACCTCTATATCTAGCTCTGTTATCTCTCCGCTGCGAAGTTTAGCTTCACACCTAGGGCAGAGTATACCCGATTTAAGATCGAAGTAGCATACCGGGGTATATATCAACTTATCCTTTGAAGACATGTGTTGGAGTAGTAGATAAGTATTTCCTAGGGATGGATTTTAGACGTGGGTTCTGGAGGCTATATAGCGATCCAGTAGATAAGAGGAGGAGCAGTTATCCACCGCAGAGATGGGGGGATAACGGCTCCTAGATTAGATAGATTTATCGAGTAGCTTATCCTGACTAGCTTAGAAAGGACGTCTGGTAGCCGTTTGGAGACTATCTACCGCTGAGTGATTAATACTTTTAGCTATCGCTTCAGCTATATCCCCGTGAAAACCTTCTATGAATGCTTAGGGAAACTCTAATATATAGCTGTAGCCCATGACTAGATTTGATTAGGTATGGCTTTCCAGTATCTTCCAGGAGCTACAGCTGTAGGTATAGTAGCAAAGGATGGTGTTATCCTAGCTTCAGAGAAGAGGCTAAGCTATGGAGGGTATATATTGAGTCGTAGGGCTAAGAAGGTTTTCCGTATAGCTGATCGCATAGGTTTCGCATGTGCAGGGCTGGTATCCGATATGCAGTCTCTAGCCGATCTTATAAGGGCGGAGATTAGGATATTGGAGCTTGAGCTTAATAGACCGGCTTCAGTTAGATCGGCTGCTAAGCTTACATCGAATATACTCATATATCATAGGATGTACCCGCTACTCACAGAGATAATCGTAGGCGGATACGATCGGGATGAGGGATACAGCCTTTACGTATTAGATCCACTCGGAGTAGTTCTACCGGATAACTATACGGCTCTAGGATCAGGCGCGGAGGTAGCTATAGGCATTATAGAATCAGGATATAGGAGGGATATCGGGATGATGGATGCTAGGGAGCTAGCCGTTAAGAGTATTAAGGCTGCTTCTATGCGTGATGCTACCAGCGGCGACGGGGTTGATCTCCTACTCATATCTGAGAACGATGTTAAAGAGGAGTTCGTACCGGTATTCTAGATGTCTATCGAATCTATCGTAGTGATCGGGCTGGATCTAGCCGGATCACCTAGGAGACCTACAGGCTTCTGTATACTCTACCATCCGTCGCTGGATGCCTATACATCGGTAATCTACACGGATGAAGAAATAGTAGAAGCTATAGCCGGATGCAAGCCTAGGGTTGTAGCTATCGATGCACCCCTAGGTCTTCCTAAGGGTAGGAGGAGCATGGAGGAGCATGGACCACATCTAAGATTATGCGATATCATGCTTAGAAGGGCAGGTATAAGGTTCCTACCCGTGACGCTTGGAGCTATGCGTATGCTAACCGAGAGGGGTATGAAGCTTAAATCTATAATCGAGGGGTTAGGCTTCGAGGTTATAGAAGTCTATCCTGGTGGAGCACAGGATATCTTAGGCCTACCTAGAGCTAAGAAGGATCGGTATAATCTTAGATCAGGTTTAGAGAAGCTGGGTCTTAAGATTCATGGTGTTGATCCGACTGTTCACGAGCTTGACGCCGCCACCGCGGCTTACACGGGTTTAATGTATGTGAGGGGCGATTATACGGCTTTAGGTGATCCGGAGGAGTCTATCATAATCATGCCTAAAGCTTCTAGTAGAATGTAGGATGGCGGATCTCTATATCCCGAGCATATTTCCAGGTTTAGACTCCTCAACCCTATCTGTTCTAGCTAGATTCCTGATACGCTCCACGCCTTTGAATTCATCTATAAGCTTAGCTACGGCGCCTGGTACTAGGCTCCTCCAATCGCTATCTTCGAGTATACGTCTCCTAACCTCTGTAGCACTATATGTCTCCCTATCGAAGAAGGGTATACTCTCCACGTTGAAACCCTCCTCTTCGAATAATCTACGGGTTAGAGGCTCGTTGGAGTAGACTACGTGGAATCTAGGGGATAGGGAGACTACGAGTCTAACCCATAAGCTGTGTACATGTATATCGGGTATAGTCACGGTTATTATCCGCGATAGATCTATACCTTCATCTATAAGGGATGCTCTAATCATCTCAAGTCTCTCACCTGCTGTGAACGGATTCTGAAGTGTATGACTATACTGCGCGCTACCTATAGCTATTATAAGCTCATCCACCTTATCCAGTATCCAGCTTACAGCTTTAAGATGACCTATATGGAAGGGCTGGAATCTACCTACGAATAAACCTCTATAGATCATTGAGCTAAACTAATGCCTACGATCAGAGGTTAAAAATATTATATCCGGATACTATGCTACTTAAGCGGTACGTACATAGATCCTCTACTAGCACCTACACCCGGTGCTCCATGCTTCACAGGTTTATTCGTAGGTACGAATTCTCCTAGGTAGTGGCCTATCATCTTCTCGGTTATAGTTACTGGGACGAATTTATGTCCATCGTGTACGTGTATGGTTAAACCAACCATTTTTGGAAGTATCACCATATCCCTACAATGAGTCTTTATAGGCTTATTATACTCTCCTTTTATCGCTAGGTTTATCTTCTCCAGTAGCTTCACCTGCTCTGGTTTAAGACCTCTTAGGAGGCTGCGTCTCTGCCTAGATGGAAGGAGCTTGATAAACTCATCGCTAGACATATCTTTAATCTGACTCCATGTATAGCCCCTATACACGAATTCACGCGGCATAACGTATCGCTAACCGATCTAGAATATTAGGCTGGATATAAGGGTTTCCCAGCTACTTCCTACCAGTCCTCTTAGCCGATATATGCCCGACCTTCGCTCCCGGTGGTAGATTCCTAGAGACAGTCGTAGGATGACCCTCACTCTGATGCCTACCACCACCGTGCGGGTGATGCACCGCAGCCATAGCTACACCTCTAACCCTAGGCCACTTCCTACCTTTAACCCTCATCCACCTCATCTTCGTCCCAGCTTTGAGGAAGGGTTTCTCTACACGTCCACCCCCGGCTACAACCCCTATCGTCGCTCTACACTCCTCGGATACCACAGCGATTTTACCTGATGGTAGTTGAAGCGTTACATACCCGCCTGCATGGCTTAAAACCGTAGCGTATGCTCCAGATGATCTAGCGAGATTGCCACCGGATCCAGGTCTACATTCTATGTTGCATACCGTGGATCCGTCTGGGATGTATTTGAGAGGGATTATCGATCCTATGTTCAACTCTCCGCCGCCGACGTAGATCGTATCGCCTACCTTCAATGATTCGACGGCTACGTTGTAGAATACCGTCCCATCTTCGAGTCTTATCTTAGCTATAGGGGCTCCGCGTCCAGGTTCGTGGAGTAGCTCCTCTACCAATCCTCTGAGAGGCTTATCTATCTGAGGGTATCTTACAGGAGCTATCCTCCTATGCGTCGGAGCCTTCCACGGCGGCGAACCTCTACCTATCTTCTGCGCACGTATACGCCTACCCATAAGCTTAGCACCCCTATATCAGACCTAGCCTTATAGCTAGGTCTGAAGCTGAGTAGCCTTCGGCGAGTCTAACGTAAGCTTTCTTATATCCTTTATGGGTTATAACCGTACGTACATCTTCGACTTCGACTTCGTATAGGATCTCCACGGCTTTTCGGATATCCTTCTTCGATGCTTTGATATCCACGGCGAACGCTATCGTATTCTCCCTCTCTATCAACGTCATAGCTTTCTCCGATGCTATCGGGTAGAGTATTATCCTCCTAGCTTTCAGCTGCTCTTCGATACTAGACATAAGCCATATACACCTTCCCAGCTATCTCATCTAGCTTTCTGAAGGCTGAGAGGCTCCATACGGTGAGTCTACCCGGGTATCCTCCTGGAGCTAGATGTTCAGGGTTTAGGGATCTAAGCTCTACTACATCTACACCTGGGATGTTGCGCATAGCTAAACCTACACCTCTATCCTCGTATACTACTATCAACGGACCCCTACCTACACGTTTAACCCTACCTCTACGTCTAGGCTTCCCACTCCTAGCTTTCAAACCTCTATACACCCTCTCTACATCGCTCCATAAACCAAGCTTCCTCAATACGTCTTTAGCCTCCTTAGCAGATTTCACAGCTTCTATATCATCCACGACTACTAGGGGTATATGCTTAACACCTTCGATTACATGTCCGCGTTTAGCTACGAATTCAGGTATACCTGTGGATGATATAGCCGATACTAGAGCTAGACGCTTCTCCTTCTTATTCACCCTTTTGTATACTATCTTCATAGATGTAGGTGCATGAGCTGATCTACCTTTAACCGCCATAGTAACGAACGCAGCTCTATACGTACCCTTCACTCTAGGAACCCTAGCTAGACCGTAGCCTGTACCTAGGGATTCAGCCGATGTACGTTTACCAGCCATAGGATCCCTACCCTGCTTCTGCCTCCTATGCGTCTGCAGTATATCTACAACCCTCCTTATCAGGAATGTATGGATTGGATAGGAGAATACCCTAGGCTTCTCTACGGAGTCCACCTGAACGCCTCCAAGATCGAATACTGGTATAAGATCTACGCTCACGACCATCTACCCTCCCCTATAGATGTACGTTATCTTGGGAGGCTCGGTAGTTATCATGCTTGGAGGCCTAGCAGGGTATCTTAGGATTACGAGACGCTTCCTAGATCCTGGGATGCTACCTTTCAGTAGGATATAGTCGGTGGATATTATGCCGAAACCAGTGATTCCACCTGGAGGCGTGACTTGACTTCCATCGCTACCTATCATGAGTATACGTTTATTGTATTCGCATCTAAGGTGGAAGCCTAGCTGTCCAGGTCTAGGTACCGTATACATAACCCTAGCAGGCGTCCACGGACCTAGAGTACCCACACCCCTAACACCCTCCCTAGTTTTGTGAGGGAGCCTATGTACATGCCAACGTTTAATCTCTCCCTGGAATCCTTTACCCTTAGTAACAGCCGAGACATCTACGTATAGACCAGGCTTGAAGACTTCGCCTACCCTAACCTCGCTACCTAGGATCGATAGAGCGTAATCTATCCTCTCAGATAAGCCTCCACCACCCACTCTAACCTCTATTAGATCGAGCTTCTTCTTAGATAACCCTGCGAGCTTCGGTGAAGCTCCGAGTATAACCCTAACCTCTCCTGCGAAGCTTCTAGCTTCCTCGACTTCTCTAAGCTTGGATTGGAAATCGTATTCCTTGGGAACGTTGAAGTTTCGCCATACATCCTTTATCAGGTTTGGATGCCAAACCTCTGTCAGAGTTTTTAATCCATCGATCGTATCGGCGTACAGTCTTACAGCCATAACCTTAACCGGCGGTGTAGCTACTATGGTAGCTGGATGGCATACCTCCCTACCCTTATAGATTGTAGGCTCATCCTCCACCATGAATACATGGGTCATACCTGCTTTATATCCTGGGAATCCTAGTAGCGATGGTTTAGCTAGGGGTGGATCAGGCCAATACTTTATGCTAGGCTTTATAGATTCAGCCCTACCCCTAGGTATGAATGCTAAGCTACCACGCCTAGGAGCTCTCTTCTTCCTTCTACCCATAATCCTTCCTACCCTTCGCTAGCCTAGTTAGGCGGCTAACCCTAGATATAAAGGTTAACGGATATACCTACTCGACGATACAAGGTTTATTATAGCTAGGGTTGCGTATACAGCTTCCTCTGTCCTAACGGTGTATGAGCCCTGCTCCGGTATAGTGTTAACGATATAGTCCACGTAGTCTCCAAGCTTGAATCCTTGTCTACCAGCTATCTCCCTCAACCCCTCCCTAGGTGAACCGAATAGTATAGCTAAACTCCTCGTAGATGCTAGTTTACGTGAAAGCTCGTCTATCAATAGTTCGATGGGGTCGCCATACCTGGATGTAGCTATAACCAGCCCTCTGCTGCGGTAATCTTCTAGGATATCCTTGAGCGGTTTATCTGGTGTGGATACTTGGAAGCTCCAGTATATCCTAAGCTTAGAGGGGTCTACAGGTTTACAGTATACCTCCCCTCTATCCGCTACTATCCTAACGGTAATCCTAGATCCGCGTGGAGGTGATACACCTATAAGCTTCACAAGCTTATCGAAGCCGGCATCTACATAGGGTTCAGCTCCGCTCTTCTCGACTACAGCTTCTCTAACTTCACCTGAGACTGCTTCCTCCATCCTCCTAGGAGGCGTATGGCTTGGCAGTCTTAGAGGTGGGAGCACCCCAGCATACTTAAGCTCAGGCTTTAAACCTACAAGCTTACGTTTAAGATGAGGTGGTGTCTCCATGTAGCGTAGGATAGATGAGATTAGATCTATGGATCTGCTCTGATCCTTCACACCGTATAGATCCCTGTATATGCATATCTCATCAACCCTGAATACGGCTGCAGCCCTACCTATCAACCCTACGACGAGAGTTTTATCTCTAAGGTGATCCACCTCATCTACAAGGCTTCCAGGTATGAGTATGGATAGATGGAAGCTTCTCCTCTCAGGCTTAAAATACTCCCATCGAGCCATACTTAGATGTATAACTCAGGGTAGGAGATAAAGTATGGGGGATCAAGCTACGGTGTAGTAGATATGCTTAGATTCTATTCCTCCACTATTATAGCGGATACCGGGCATTGATCAGCTACGCTTCTACAATCGCATCCATCGCATCCATCGGGGTTAACTACCTCGGATTTACCTTCAGCCGATAGCCTGAATACTTCAGGGCATAGCGATTCGCATAGACCACAACCTATACAGAGATCCTGATCCACCTTAACCTTAACCAATGCATACCACCCTCCGGATAGATCGTAAATCATATATGCCGTCTAAGGATATAAACTCGAATATTATATCTTACATATACGATCTAAAGCTTCAACCTCGCTATCCTTCAACCTATATCCATGCAGGTACTTACCCTTAGCATTCCTAGGTATAACCCCAAACTCTACAAGCCTACCCCAAGGTATAGGTTCGCTAAGCTTTACTAGCGATGATAGCTTTATAAGCCATACCCACGGATGCTCCCTGAACCTCGAAGCTACATCCCCAGGTAGATCCCTCCTTCTATGGAAGGATTCTACGACTCCATAGCCTATAAGAGCGTCACCAACCCCTTCAACCTTAGAGAAGAATAGAA
>CAZBGY010000007.1:0-66944 GCA_964491605.1 uncultured Candidatus Bathyarchaeia archaeon | reverse complement strand
TTTATGTATTTGAGGGTTGGTTCTAGGGATTTATTCGTCGATGAGGATTCTCTATGTTCGATTCTCTCTAGGAGGTTTTCGAAGTCTGTAGGGTTTATCGGTTTGGATAGGCTTGGTGAGGGTTTCCATGCTGTAGCTTATAGGGTTAGGTTGAGGATCGATGGTGTTGAGGGTAGTGTTGTTCTCAGGGTTATGCGTGGTGATACTGGTTGGGGTCACGACTATGTATCTGATCGAGCTGCTTCGCTACTACTGCAGCATAACCTGTATAGGGGTTCTCCGATACCTTCTCCTGTATCATCTATAGATGTCCTATGCCTCCTACCTGATGGTAGTGTTGAATCTATAGGTGATGCCGTGGAGTTTATACATGTTATGGATGAGGTTTCCGAGAGTCATGGCCGTCCATACGTATACGATCTATTCGATATAGCTTCTAGGGGTAGCCTCATGGATAGGGATATACGTAGGTGTAGGATTCTAGCATCCTACCTATCTAGATTGCATAGCGTGAAATCGTCTAATCGAAACCTGTATCTTAGGCATATTAGGGATCTTGTAGGTCATGGTGAGATGTTTATGGGTGTCGTAGATTCTTATCCAGATCTCGATAGACTCGGATGGATAGATGAGCGTAGGGTTATGGAGCTTGAGAAGAGGATGGTTGAATGGAGGTATAAGCTTAGACGATATACGCATAGATTATCGAGGATACACGGGGATTTCCATCCATTCGGTAATATAAGGTTTACGAGCGATGATCAACCTGTGATCCTAGAGTATTCTAGGGAGGAGTATGGCGAGCCTGCGGATGATCTCTCAGCTCTAACTATAAACTACCTATTCATATCTATATGGAGGTGCGGATCGTATACGCAGCCCTTCGAAACATTATTCGAGGAGCTATTCGAATCCTACATGGATGAGACTGGTGATACAGAGATCCTAAGGGTTATACAACCATTCTACTGCTTCAGAGGACTCGTAGTAGTTCATCCACTATACTATCCTGAGATGGAGGATTGGAAGAGGCAGTCTATACTGAGGTTCGTAGAGAATGTATTATCGGTGGAGGAGTTTGATCCAGGCGGGGTTCGGGAATACCTGGAAGGATAGATAGCTTGAGCTAGCCTAAACTCTCGAAGCGGTGTACATCGAAGCGGATCTAAGGCTATGTTTAAGCTATATCGCCATACTCCAGTATCTTCCTATCCTCGTAGGATGCTATGAACCTCCTATAGAATTCATGCTGGATACACTCTAGTAGACCTATAATCCTCTCATAGTTTAGATAGGAGGGTTTATACAGATTCTTCAATATCTTCGTTATAAGGTAGTTCAACTGCCCATCCCACTCTTCGCTAGGAGTCTCTCCTAGAACTTCTAAAACCTCATCGACTATCCTATCTAGGCGAGGCCTCCTCTCAGGCTTAATATACGGCATAGCCTCCTCTCAAACGATAAACCTATAGTCAGCCTACTTATACTATTCGATCCTAGGAGGGTACGGTATACTTAATACAGCTTCCGACTACAAGTATAGTTTAGGTGCAGGAGGTTTGAGCGAGGGATGGGCTATATGGATTACAGGATTACCTTCCAGCGGTAAATCTACGATAGCTAAGCTACTATCAGAGAGGTTGGAGTCGATCGGGATCCGCGTGCAGATACTTGAATCGGATGAGCTTAGAAAGATCCTTACACCCAACCCTAGGTATACTGAGGAGGAGAGGGATACATTCTATAGGGCTATGGCGTATATAGGTTGGCTTCTAGTTAGGAATGGTGTTAACGTTATCTTCGATGCTACAGCTAATAGGAGGAGGTATAGGGAGGAGGCTAGGAGGATGATCCAGAAGTTCATGGAGGTATACTTGGAATGTCCTATAGAGGTATGTATAGCTAGGGATAGGAAGGGGTTGTATAGGATGGCTTCTGAGGGATCTGTGAAAACGCTACCCGGATTACAGGTACCATACGAAGAACCTCTAACTCCTGATCTAAAACTTAATACGGCTCTAAACGATCCGGGGAGATGCGTAGATCTTATAATCGAAGCTATGCGTATCAAGGGCTTCATATAGTTTAGATCCTATACCCAGCCCATCCGATCATCCTAGCAGCATCTATGAATCTATCCGCTCTACAGATTATGGTTCTAGACCCTACCCTCTCGACGCCTCGCATACCCCTCATCCTATCCGCGTAATTAGGATGCATATACTCCACCATAACCTCTACAGGCTCCCCGAACTTGAAGATATTGAGTGATTCTTTACTTCTAGCTACGTTCTCCACGGCTCTCCTAGAGGCTTCCCTTATAAGATCTGAAGTCCTACCCGGGGGTAGGCAGTATGCCGATGTACGAGCTAAACCATACTTAACCGTTACGGCTTCTACGCTTCCTAGGAATCTCCTAGCCTCCTCTACGGCTTCGCTGCAGCCGGTTACCAAGGCGACTGGTACGCCTAGGGATCCGGCTATAGCGGAATCTACGGCTATCTCCCCGACTTCAACCCCGTTGACGGAAGCTCTGTATATCGATCTCGAAGAGAATGTATGGGAGAGGATAGCTCTAGGATTACCTGCCATAGCATGGTATGCTACTAGGAATACGCAATCGAAGGTATCGTCGAGGATGGATAGTCTTAGCCTAGATTCGTGATCCGTACGTATATAGATAGCTCTGGGATGCATTAAATCCGGTATTATATTCCACGCACCTCCCCCTCCATGCAGATCGTCTACGTATACCTCATCAGCCCCACCCTGTATAGCACCCTCCACCGCTGCGTTCACATCCCCGGTGAGTAGTCTACGAGCCTCCTGATACTCAACCCCTGTGTAGCCATCCCATCCAGCCTGCTCAGGTCTAACTACGCAGGATGCCCCCTCCATATCCACCATAATATACACCTTCAAATACGTATCACCCTCGCATGAACTCTATAGATCGTATGAATAGTTAAATCTATCTAGAGTATGGATGTTATGTAGCCTATACCCCTAGTCCTACCTTCACGGAATACGAAGTTATCACCATCCCTTACGAACCTAGGCCTATACTTGAATCTAAGTTTAACGTTAGCCGTATCCCCCGTCCTTAGAGGCTCCCTATCCATATCTAGGAACTCGACTGCCTCCCTTATCGTATGCAAGTGGATCGTCGCGTTATACCCCCTCCTTATAGTCGTAGGATGGTGTAGGACTGTTATCTTAGCTTCGAATAGCCTTACAGGTTTAAGGTTTATACCCTCACCGGCTAGGGTCATACCCTTCTCCACCTCATCGTATTCGACGTTGGTTATAGCTAAGCATGCATCCTGCCCTGAGTAAGCTTCATCTACAGGTATCCTACAAACATGTATCGATTTAACCCTGACAAGCCTGAAGGATCCGTCGCTGAATGGGCCGAGTTGAAGTATATCCCCTACCTTAACGACGCCCTGTAGGATTAATCCGCTTACGACTAATCCCACCCCCCTGACATCGAATTTATCATCTACATACATTAGGAACGGCATCTTAGCATACTCATCCCATCTGAGGCGTGGAGGTATTATATCGAGGAAGAATCTCAGTATATCCAGCCCATCACCGGTTGTATTCGAAACCTTGAATATAGGCGCTATCCTCTCGCTCGATATGGTCCTCGCAGCTACTACGGCGTCATCCCTACCCCGGATTATGAACGGTATACGGTTCACCCCAGGCATCTTCAGAAGCCTACATATATCCGATACAGTCTCATCGACCCTGGATCTATCTACGAGGTCTATCTTGGTGACGACTACTATCACCGGTAGCTTTAGGGCTACGGCTACACCTAGATGCTCCTTAGCCATACCTACTATACCAGAGTTAGCGGCTACGGTTAGTATAGCGTAATCCGGTCTACGTCCTAGAACGCCTTTAAGCGTAGTCCTAAGATACCTTTCATGACCTGCTAGATCTACGAAGCATACTATCTTAGCGCTCTTCATGAAAACCTGTGCCTCATCTAGGGGTGAGAGTAGCTTATAGTTGACGGGTTCACCTCCATCATCGAAGCCTAGTAGATGCGTGGATATGGATGAAGTCCTCCCACTCTTAACTTCGTGGAGGAATCTAGCAACCCTCTTCATAGCTAACCCGTTCCCATCGTCGAGCAGCCCCGTCGTCAACACACCTATCAAGCTAGATTTACCTGAATCCACGTTCCCGAGGAGAGGTATGGTTACGAATACCGGATACCTATCCTCCCTACTATACCTTACATGAACCTCTGCTACAAGCCCTCTACGCCCCTTCTCTATCCTTAGAATCTTAAGTTTAGCTCCTATGATACCCGCTGCTTTATTCAGATTCTCTATACTCTCATCGAGCTGCTCCTTAGATAGACCGATAGGCTCCCCATCATCTGTTACGCCTATCTCGTAGAAAGCCTCCCCTCCCCCCTCCTCCAACCTATACTTCATCTGGGAGGCTATCCTCTCGATCTCCCTCCAACCTACACCTGTAACCCTAAGCTTATACTCTACGTTCCCTTCATCACGCTCCGCCGGTAGGTTGACGATAGTCATCCTCCCGATCCTTTCCTCCTCAACCGAGATATCATGATTCGGTGATAGTTAAGTATTCGTCCCAGATGCTTCTACATCCATAGATTCGAATGTATATCCAGTATCCTTAGAGCATTCCTATACGCTAGCTTCTCCAAAGCGGATTCAGGTAAACCCCTCTCGAGTAGCTTATCCCAGATCGCTCCCACCTTAGATATATCCTCCAACCCGGGTGGGGGTCTAGAGTATATTAAGCCGAAGTAGTCTGTACCCAGCGCGAGTATATCTTCACCGTAACGCTCGTAGACGTAGAGTATATGGTCTGCTAGCCGATCGATCGACGGATCATCGGCTATAGTCGATGGTATAAGCGTGAACCCTACCACACCCCTCCTAGATGCTAGACTCTCTAGAACCCTATCGCTTAGATTTCTAGGATGAGGATTAACGCTAGCTACGTTTGCATGGCTAACTATAACCGGTAGCTTCGATGCTTCGATAGCTTCTATGCATGTACGCTCGCTTGCATGAGCTAGATCCACTATCACCCCAAGACGGTTAGCTTCCTCGATAACCTCCTCACCGAAACCTGTAAGCCCGTAATCCCTTCTACTCATACATGAAGCTCCAACCCTACAATCGTAGTTCCATGTAAGCTGTACACCTCTGACGCCCAGCCTATAGAATAGCTCTACATCCTCCGCATCGTCTAGAGCCTCTGTGCCTTCGAGCGTTACTAGGAAGCCTATACCGTCTGAGCTGAGTATATCTTCGATATCCCTCCGTGTAGCGACGAGCTTTATCTGAGGGTAGAATCTAGCTATCCTACCGTAAACCTTAATCTGTTCGATCACGTTCAGCTTAACAGCTCTAGGTGTATTAACGCATATGGATTCTACACCTCTATACCCGCCCCAAACCTTGGATGCTAGCTCAGGGTTGAACGTAGGCATAAGCGGGAATATCGATGAAAATACGAGTTTAACGCATCCCCTCAGGTATTTAGGTATATCTGCATCCCTACCCTCTACGTCTATATCGAACGGGAGAGGCCTGGATACCCCATTCCCCCCGGTTACGTAGTGGTATGCTACATCCTCGTGTAGATCTACAACCGGTATACATCTAGCCATACCGCTGATACGATCGGTATACCCGGATTTAAGCGTTAATATATCCTAGCGTAGAGTATAACTGGGATGATCGAGTTAGGCGTATCTAAAGTTAGGATAACCCCTCCCGTAGGTGTGCCTATGGATGGATACCTATCTAGAAGGATGCCATCCATAGGTATACACGATCATATATATGCGAGAAGCATAGTCCTCGGTGATGGTGTAAACTACGTAGCTCTATCCTCGCTGGAGCTACTCTACGTAACTAGGGATATCGCATCCAGTGTAGAGGAGGTCGTAGAAAGCGAGCTAGGTATATCTAGGGATTCCATAATCATATCCGCCGTCCACAATCACTCAGGGCCATCGGTTACAGGCTTCCACTCGGTTGAACGATATAGATTCCTAGATGAATACCTGGGATTCCTACCAGGAGCTATATCTTCATCGATAATCGAAGCCTATAATCGTAGGCGTAAGGTAAGGATAGCCTACGGTAGGGGTAGATTCGATAAGTGGATCGTTAATAGGAGGAAGCCTATATCAGGGCCTCTAGATGATGAGCTTATAGTCTTCAAAGCTGAGGATGAGTATGGCCGTATAATTGCATCAATAGTGAACTTCGCATGCCACGCCGTAGTATTAGGCTCCAACAACCTACTGATAACAGGGGATTATCCAGGCTATCTATCCAGAACAGTCGAATCTATAGAGGGGGGTGTATGCCTATTCCTAAACGGAGCCTTCGGGGATATAAACCCGTATACACCTGGTACGATCCTCGAGAGAGTATACGATAGGAGTATGGGTAGCTTCAGCGATGCTATACGTATGGGGAAAGCTTTAGGATGCGAAGCTGCGAAGATTATGGAGTTATCAGATTCTGTGGGGGAAGCTAGCTTCTCCCATGCATCAACCACCGTTAAATTAAAGCTTAGACCCATACCGGCTACGAGTAGTAGCGGAAGCTTAGATAGATTAGCGCTCCGTATACGTCGAACGATCGAGAAGCTATTCCCACATGGCGAAGCTGAAGTATCTATCAGAGGGTTTAGATTAGGTGATCTCGGATTAGTAGCGTTACCTGGGGAGCTGTTCGTAGAGCTTGGTTTATCGATTAAGAAGTTATCACCCTTCGGCTACACGATGATAGCTGGATGCTCCACCGGTGAGATTGGATATATACCTACAGATGAAGCATACGATGAAGGTGGATACGAGGTCTCGATACCCGTATGCCTTGTGGAAAAAGGAAGCGGGGGGAAGCTCGTAGAAGCATCCGTAGAATTGCTTAGGAAGCTATACTCATCCTAGATATCTTCGGCGAATATATCGCAGTGTAGGCTTCCAACCGGTAGCACCTTGAAGGGTTCGGCATACTCTACACCAGCTTTCTTACCCATAAGCCTCATATACATCCTGAGAGTCTCTAGGAATCTATCTAGATTTCCACTTGGAAACTGGCTTCTATGAGCTGAGATAGCTTTAAACTTGGTATCCAGATACCTAGATACATCTATATACGTGTTAGGCTTTCTACTCCAGTAGAACGCTATGAATTTTACGCGATGTAGTGTTAACCCCTCCAACAGATCCTGAGGGTTGATATGTACGAGCCCGGAGAACATAGATGCTTCAGCGGCTAGTATACCTGTAGCTACGTGATCCGGGTGAGCTTCATAGGTAAGCCACGGATCAACCGTAACGACGATATCCGGTTTAAACCTCCTAACTATGGTTATAAGTCTACTCCTAGCCTCTAGGGAAACCCTAAGCTCGCTATCCCTATAATTCATCCATATGAGCTGGTTTACGCCTAGTATCCTCGCAGCCTCCTCCTGCTCCCCCCTCCTAACCTCGGCTAGCTTCTCAGGATATAGCGTAGGATCCGATGTACCCATACAACCATCCGTCATAGTTACATATGCTACCTCAACCCCTCGCTCCCTCATCCAAGCTATAGTGCCCCCAGCGGCTATATCCGTATCGTCTGGGTGTGGTTGTATGCATAAAACCCTTCTAGCATGCTCGAAGGCATTCTCGATGAGTTTACGCCTATTCCTAACGATCGTATCGTAGGCTTCATCCCATGATAGCTGATCCAGGTATTCGTAGGATATAACGGTCATAGACGATCCGAAGGATATCATTCAACTATATTGAATATAAACAATCTGTTTAGCATCTCGTCTATACAGTGGTCTTAGCCTCGGTAAGCTCATCTATATTCTCTTTAACCTTCTCGATACCAGCTATTATATCATCCATATCCTCCCTGGAGCCTAGTAGGACGTACTGCGGTAGCCATAATCCTTCTACGTAGCATGCTCTCTCGGCTACGGGTAGGTTTACGCTTGAATAGTCGATATGTCTACCATAGTATGGGCATGATAGCGGGCATCTCTCAAAATACTTCAGGTAATCCTCCCTGTATAGGGGTTTAGAGTAACCTACACTTACAGGTATTCCCTCGGCTTGTAAGGCTTTAGCGAATAGCGTTTTAGGTATCCCATTGAAAGCTTCAGGGTCATACCTGAATATGTATAGATGGTATGCATTCCTAGTGATACGTTCATCCCTCTTAAGAGGCTTCAACCCATCTATCTTGGATAACTTGGAATCTAGGTAGGACGCATTATCCATACGCCTCCTAGTATGCTCATCAAGCCTATCCAGCTGAACTAGAAGTATAGCCGCTTGGAACTCGGTCATACGGTAATTCCATCCTGGCATGTGATGCTCATACCAGGATCCATGAGGAAGCCTTCCACAGTTATGCAAAGACCAAGCCTTCACGTATAGATCTTCATCGTTGGTTACAATGATACCGCCTTCCCCGCTGGTTATATTCTTACTAGATTGGAAGCTGAACGCTCCTGCATCACCTATAGCTCCAACCCTACGACCCTTCCACTCTGATCCCCATGCTTGGCATGCATCCTCCACCACATGCAAGTCGTACTTCCTAGCTATAGATATGATTGAATCCATATCCGCTGGTCTACCGCCTATATGAACCGGAAGTATAGCTTTAGTCTTCTCAGATATCATGGATTCTACGCTCTTAGGATCGATCGTGTATGTTTCAGGATCTATATCTGCGAATATGGGTATAGCGTTCACGTAGAATACAGCAGTGACAGTAGCCATGAAGGTGTAGGGTGGGACTATAACCTCGTCACCGCATCCCACGCCTAAAGCTCTAAGGGATATCTCTAGAGCTGCAGTCCCGCTGGTTACGGCTACACCATACCTTGCATGCTGGTAAGCCGCAAACTTCTCCTCAAACTCCCTTTTATACCTCCCTCCTATCCCCCATAACCCGCTTTCGAGGACGCTCCTTAAAGCTTCAAGCTCTCTATCGTCGAAGATAGGCCATCTAGGGAACGGCTTCTCCCTTATAGGCTTACCTCCTTTCAAAGCGAGTTTAGCCATACCCGACACCTAGGGGGGATAGCATCTATGATATAGATACCCATCCTAACGATTTAACAGTTACCTAGAGTATCCCTATACCGAGTGGCGATATCCAAGCCTCGATTACCTAGGGTATAGGCTATAGAATATCGTCGATTATACGTTTAAACGTATTGTTTCAAATACACCGCATCTCTATCGATGCTAGATTTGCAACACCTATACTATGTAGGGCTTCGATAATACTAAAATATATATCTCCCCACACATATAATATATACTGAGAATACATTATGTAGCCTAGGTGATGCGGATATGTCCGTAGGTGCAGCTCGGCAGCAGAGGTTTAGGATATCACCATCAGGTAGGGGTGCGATATTCAGAGTAAAGAGATGGTTCTACGCCACATTCTATAGCAATATTCCCGATAAGGATGTTAGAGAATCTAATAGGAAAGTATGGCTTGAAATATCTAAAAGGCTCATCGATGAGATAAATAAGAGGAATGCAGCTGATAAACCGACTAGGATACTCCTAGAATATGAAGTAGATCAGAAGGGGTTATTCAAGCCTATATCCGCTACGATAGAAGTTCTAGAGCTTAAACCCGTTGAAACATTCAAAACATACTTTATCGAAGAGACTAAATTAGAAGAAATTGAAAAGCTAAAGACTGCTCTATCAGAGCTTCTCAAAAAAGCTAAAGAACTGGGAGTAAGCATCGAAGAACTTACCAAATGCTAGAGCGATAAGTGGATTCAAGCTAGTAGCATAGAAAATCGATCGTGGAGCATAGATAGGCGAAGGATGCTGATTTAGATACCTGAGGTTACCGTGTAGCTATTGGACGACTTTATGTATCCACTCCAAAGTTTTACCTATAACCTCCCTTGTATGCTCCCTCTTCGAGAATGTATGATCCCCACCCCTCACTATGTAGAGCTCACTCCTATCGTTTACCCCTTTGATCGAATCGAAACATTTCCTAACCTCATCTACAGGTATAACCTGATCCCTATCTCCATGAACTATTAGGATCGGGATATTAACCCTACTCATAATACTGGATGGGATTATGTAGTCTACGGTTTCGAAGAACTGCTTCTTCAGATAGAAGCCTGGTGAAACCTCTGCTGCTTCACCTCTATCCAGTTTATCCACCTCCTCTCTAGATATCCTGGATAACATCCTCTCCTTTAATGGGCCTAAAGCTGGGGAGTAGAGTATAGCGAATCGTATCCTCGCATCCATGGATGCTAGTATCGCAGCCACCCTGCCACCCATACTTAAACCTAGAACACCCACCCTAGCTCTATCGATATACCTCTGCCTCATGAGTAGCGATAAAGCTCTCTCTGCGTCACTCACCTCCCTAGGCAGAGTCGTATCCTCGAAATCTCCATCGCTATCGCCCGATCCTCTGAAATCGAATCTAAGAACTATAAATCCAGAATCGCAGAGACTTCTAGCTACATGAACGAAAAGTCTATGCGCCTCACTCTTATTCCCGGTAAAACCGTGAAACATCACTATCCCGGGAGCTCTCCCCTCATAGCTTAAACCGTCAGGTATATGTAGGATCCCAACTAGGTTTTGCCCCTCATTCCTGAATATTACAGGTTTAATCAAACTTTAACACCGATCAACATCGGTTAAAATCAGCTGATATTTAAATCTGCATCCTAATATGGATAGGCTACGATATACAACCACTCTAGTTTAACATCTCAGAAATATCCCAGATAGCTTTAGCTTAGATGATTTGTACGCTGCACATAGCTTAATCCGATCCTTAAACCTACTTACTAAGCTATCGGAAAAGAAGATTGAAGATAAAGAAGACTTTGGTATGGTGCGGGGGGTGGGATTCGAACCCACGAAGGGCTACCCCACAGGATAACCCATCGTTCCCAGCCCTACATCGTGGGGCTTAGACGATCTTAAGTCCTGCGCCTTTGTCCAGCTCGGCCACCCCCGCACCGATAATATTATTACAGTGGCTAAGAGTTTAAGGTTTTCTGTAGTCTACTATCCATACGAAAGATTTATATACTAGAGTTGAGGGATTTCTTTTGCTCTAAGAGTTGAAATGACCTACATTTTAGGGATCAGCTCTAGGGGGTGAGAGATATATGGAGATTGAATTGGAGGAGGAAAAGAAGATAGAGGAGGAGGCGAATAGGTGTCCTATCTGCGGGTCTAGGAAGCTAATCTACGATTATGAGAGGGGTGAGGTTGTCTGTAGTGAGTGTGGAGGTGTCGTTCAGAGTAAGCTAATGGATCAAGGACCTGAATGGCGTGCCTTCACGCAGGAGGAGAAGGAGGAGAGAAGCCGTACAGGCATCCCGTTAAGCTTCTCGATACATGATAAGGGGCTCTCGACGACTATAACAAATATAGGTAAAGATGCTTTCGGTAGGAGTTTATCGGTGGAGGCTAGGCTTCAGATGCTTAGGCTTAGACATTGGCAGATACGTTCTAGGGTGCATTCATCTATCGATAGGAATTTAAGTCAGGCTATGGCTGAGCTAGATAGGTTATCCGATAGGCTTGGTCTGCCGTCGCCTGTGAAGGAGAAGGCTGCTATAATCTATAGGAAGGCTTTGGAGGCTGGGCTTGTCAGGGGCCGCTCGATAGCGGCTATAGCCGCCGCGTCGCTGTATGCCGCATGTAGATCATCCAGTATACCTAGGACTCTAAAGGAGCTGGCTGAAGCTAGTATAGTTAAGAAGAAGGATATCGCTAGGTGCTACAGACTTCTGATAAAGGAGCTTAACCTTAAGATGCCTGTAGCAGATCCCGTGAAGTATGTAGCTAAGATATCCTCTAAGCTTGGTTTAAGTGAGAGTATCCAGAGGAGGGCTATAGAGATATTGAGGAAGTGTCAGGAGCTTAAGGCATGTTCAGGTAAGGATCCGGTAGGTTTAGCTGCTGCTGCATTATACATGGCTTGCGTAGATGAGGGAGGGAAGATTACGCAGAAGGAGATAGCTGAAGCCGCCGAGGTAACAGAGGTAACGATTAGAAATAGGTATAATGGTTTGAGAAGGGTTCTAGGAGCCCCCCTCAGCGGTATTCCTCAAAAACTATAGATGTGCTCGTATCGATTACGGCAGGCATCCTCCTAATTTTAGAGGTAACCTCATCTAGCTGCGGGTTACCTTTAACATCCTTAAGGTATACTATGTAGTCCCATAGGCCTGTCACCTCGTATATAGTCCATGTTAGATCCGCCTCCAACAAATACTCTCTGAGCATCCTGAGGAATGACTCCTCATCGGCTGAAGGCTTAGTTTTAACAAAGATTATAGCGTCGAAGTATTCATCGCGGATTTTCATCGATATACCTATCTTCTCCTCTATTATACGCCATACCTCGCTTATCCTTAACGAACGTTTGAAACGCATAGAGCGATGCCTTATCTCTTCGACGACGGCTAACTTCCTATCATCCGGTATATCGAATCCCTCTAGTAGATAGCTTACAAGCTCTTTAGATTGCATAGCTCCAAACTCGTATTCCCTCTGCAACCCGTATTTACTCCAATCTATTGTTTCATATGCATCTGGAGCTTTCAGAACGGTCTTCTGATGCGTACCAGCTTTATGTATCCTCGCAAACCTACCTACGATCGGATGCTGCGGGTGTATAGGTATACCTGTTATAGCCGATACATACCTATACAATTTAGGTATCATCTTGAAATCTACACCTGTATCGACTCCGTAGAGTGTCTCCAGGTTCTCTACGAGCGCCGCCATATCCGCTATACCGCATCTCTCGCCTAAACCCATCACGGCTACGTTAACGTAGCGTGCACCAGCCTTAAGAGCAGCGATACTATTAGCTATCGCGAGTCCTCTATCGTTATGGCAGTGAACATCCACAGGTATCGATATAGACTCTACGAGCTTAGATATGATCTCGTAGAAGCTCCACGGGTCAGCTTGACCCTTAGTATCCGGTATCTTAACAACATCTACACCTGCTTCCTCGGCGACCTTAGCTACCTCTATTATTCTCTCTATAGGCATACTGGTAGCATCCTCCAACGTATACTCAACCCTATCGAAGCCGATGGTATCCTTAGCATACCTTATCACATCTCTTATCCTATCCAGAGCTGCTTCATAGCTTAACCCATCAAACTTGTAGAGGAGGTGCTTATCAGATGCAGCCATGAACACGGTTATGCATCTAGTACCGCACTTCCAAGCTATATCCACATCGCTTCTCAGAGTCCTGCAATGGCTTGCGAGGAGTGCTTTATACCCTCTCTCATCGAAATACTTTACGACGGCTTTAACTCCCTCGGTATACTCTGGGCTGTATGGTGCACCTATCTCCATCACAGATCTGGAACCTAGGGTTAGATATATCATCTCAGCTATCTTACACTTCTCCTCAGGAGTGAAGTATACCGTAGGTGTCTGCTCCCCCTCCCTAAGCGTCGAATCCAGTATACCCTCAAGCTTTATACCGCTCATAGATTACTTGATAGAAGGAATACGTCATAAATAAAAAATTTTCGCCAATACTTGTAGGCCTACTTTTGCATAACTCGTAAAATCATAACGGTATTCGTCCTCTTCACACCTTCAATCCTACGTATATCTTCTATACAGTCGTTCAACTCCTGAATGGAATCCGCTCGAACTAATATAGCTACATCATACTCCCCGGTAACCTCGTATACAGCTTTAACACCTCTAAGATTCAACGTATCGCGAGCTACCTCGCTCGTAAGCTTAGAAGGATCTATAGAAACGAATATGAATGCTTGCACACCAGTCTCTACGCCGATATCTATGGTAAACTTTCTTATCACACCGCTATCGATCAGAGTTTTAACCCTCCTTCTAACAGAAGCCTCCGAGATACCTAACTCTTTTGCTATGGATACGAAGCTTACCCTCGAATTCTCTGCTAGAATCTCTAGTATCTTCCTATCGATCTCATCGATCTGCCCAGCCGACATATATCACCAGAAATAGTTATTAAGTCGGCAAGGTTTTTTAAGGATTCAAAGCTAGAATCACTAGTAGCGTGGGCCGGTGGTCTAGCCTGGTAAGATGCCACCCTTACGAGGTGGAGATCCCCGGTTCGAATCCGGGCCGGCCCATCAAAATTTTCAAAGCAAACCGGTAAGTAACGGTATTCTTTCTATCTATCGATGGAATATACATGTCAAGTATATGCATATGCTCAAGGATGCGGATACCCGATGGTAATTCGATTATCTAACTGTTAAGTTTACCGTGACTGCTATGGTATATCTAAAGATTTGGGGCCATATACATTGTGAGCTTGATGGAACTAGTCCTAAAGCTATTCTTAAGACTGATGCTATAGTATTTGATGGCTTCCTCAGTACTCTTTCGCTAATATACAGTCTTCAAGGTACACCGGGAAAGTCTCGATCACACTAATCATTTTATCCTTTAAGGCTTTGTAAATCCTCTAGTCGATGGGAACTTCATAGGCTTTTAAAAATTTCGTTCGCTATTCATTTCAGCGCGCGTAAAGTTTACTGCACGCTGAAGCTTATATGCTTTTATTGGAAACTTCACGGTAGTATGTTCTTCTTCTATAGCCCTCTACGCAGCCATTTTTTATTTCCCGGGCAAGCTTAGCTACCTCGTCCAGCTTTTGAAACGGGTTTTTAAGGTTTTCCGAATATATTCGCGCATAAGCACTTCCAACAGCAACGCCATCCGCCCCCATAGCTACTAAGGCTTCGGCGTGCTCCCTTCTTGAAACTCCGAAGCCAACCATTATGGGGATGGTACTCAGTCTCCTAACGGTTTTTATAAGCCTAAAAGTGGAACTTTGAGTTTTTAGCTTCGCACCGGTTACGCCTTCAACACTTATAAGGTAGATGAAGCCTGAAGCCTCCGCCAGAATTTGTTTAAGCCTTTCAGGGGATGTTGTAGGAGCCGCTTGGAGGATTAGTTTTAAGCCTGATTTGGATACAAGTTCCTTCAAAGGCTTAGCCTCCTCCAATGGAAGATCTGGGAATAAAACTCCTTGAGCTCCTGCATCTCTAATCTTGTTCAAAAACCTTTCAAACCCCATGACATAGGGGATGTTAAAGTACGTAGTTACTACTATGGGTGCTTCTAAGCCTTTATCCCTAAGCCTTCTAATCCCCTCGATACATTTCGCAGGAGTTGTACCGCCGTCTAAAGCCCTTCGACACGCCTCCTGGAACACGGCTCCATCAGCTATGGGATCGGAGAAGGGTATTCCAAGTTCAATTATATCGGCTCCATTCTCTGCAAGGGTTTCGATAAGCTTAAGTGAAAACTCCTCGCTGGGGTCGCCATAGTAAACGTGAGCCATATGCGCTCCTTCTCTACGCTTCTTTAAATCCTGAAACTTACATTCGAGGTCCATAGAGATACCTCAAGATTATATCTAAATCCTTATCGCCTCTCCCCGAAAAGTTTATCACCACGATGTCATCTCTCGTGAACTCTTCTCTATGGTTTAAGACATAGGCTATAGCGTGGGCAGTTTCAAGCGCAGGTATGAGACCCTCAGTTTTCGCTATAATCCTCACAGCCTCGAAAACCTCGTAGTCGAAGGCGTAGCAAGGTTTAACCCTGCCGATCTTGCAAAGCCAGGAGATTTCAGGGCCCCTGCCTGGATAATTTAAGCCTGCCGCCCGAGTTTTTGAAGGTCTTATTTGACCGTTTTCATCCTGTATAACCTGCATGAGGCCTCCATGGAGGACACCTGGGCTTCCAAGCTGAAAGGCTGCGGCGCAGTTATCTGCATTTAGGTTTTCTCCACCTCCCTCTACAAAGTAAAGCCTGACGCTTTCCTCCTCTATGAATGGTCTAAAGGCGCCGAGAGCGTTACTTCCCCCGCTTCCGCATGCAACTATGGCGTCCGGTAGCCTCCCCTCCTTCTCTAAAATTTGCTTTTTAAGCTCCATCCCTATGACGCTTTGGAAAGTAGCCACTATAGTCGGGAAGGGGTGAGGTCCAACCGTTGAACCCATTAGGTAGTGGGTCGTCCTGGAGCAGGCAGCCCATTCTCGAAGAGTTTCTGAAACGGCATCTTTGAGAACCCCTGCCCCAGTTTTAACTGGCCTAATCTTCGCCCCCAAGAGTTGCATTTTCTTCACGTTGGAAGCTTGCCTTTCGATATCCTTAACGCCCATGAATATTTCAGTTTTTAAGCCGCAGATATTACCAGCCATGGCTGTAGCGAGGCCGTGTTGACCTGCAGCCGTTTCGGTTATCAGTCGTTTCTTACCCATTTTCTTTGCTAAGAGCGCCTGGCCTATGGCATTGTTGAGTTTATGAGATCCACCACAGAGCAAATCCTCCCTCTTGAGATAAACTTTAAACCCTACATGCTTGCTAAAGTTTCTAGCATAATAAAGAGGCGTAGGTCTGCCTCCGTAATCCCTGAGCAGTTCATGGAACTCTTTCTGGAATTCTTGAGTCGGATATATCCGCTCGAAAGCCTCTTCAAGCTCGAGAAGCGCGTGCATTAAAACCTCACTGACGTACATTCCTCCAAAAATGCCGAACCTTCCCTTCAAACCTAATTCACCATCCTTCATAATCGTTATTTTCGAGGACAATTTCCTAGGCTACTTCAACGAAGGACTCCATAAGCTGAGGTTTTCTTATGTTTAACGCAGCTTCAACCCTGCTTGAAGCATTAACAGCATAAGGTATTGTAGTTTCTATGGCTCCCCTAACGTTCCGATGGTTTAAACCTCCAGCCAATATGATAGGCTTGAGGTAAACGATGTCCCTCAACTTTCTACTAATATCCCAGTTATGAACTATGCTTGCCCCGCCATAGACACTCTCCAAATACTCCATACAGGCCACCCTGCAGATTTCCACTTCAATCTCTCTCATAAAGCCATCACGAGCTCCCTAACCCTCTCCTCAACATCATCGGCGAGCATTATGGATGACCCGACTAGAAACGCGTGAGCACCGCATTTTCTGAGAAACCTGATGTGGTCAACTGTTTCTATACCGCTCTCGCTCACTACTATCTTGCTGGCTGGACTTGCCTCAGCTAGTATCCTAGCCGTAACATGTAAGTCTACATTCATGGTTCTGAGATCCCTATTATTCACGCCAACCATATCGGCTTCTGTTTCCAGAGCCACCTTAAACTCCTCGATAGTGTGAGTTTCAAGGAGGACTTCGAGGCCTAGGGTATGAGCGAGTTTTATGAATTCGTCAACCCTATCTGCAACAACGCTATATATCAGGAGCACGCTGTCAGCTCCTATGTTGGCAGCCGCTTCGATTTGAACACCATCGACGATAATATCCTTCATTAACACAGGTATATTTACGCTCTTCTTTACTTGGGATAAGGCTTGAATTAATCCTCCAAACCTTTTAGGTTCGGTTAGAACCGAAATACCCACGGCCCCGCCGCGCTCCATAGCCCTTGCCAATACTCCTGGGTTTGTTACGTGTCTAAGAAGGCCACGAGAAGGTGAGAAGGGTTTTATTTCTGCTATCACTGGGGCATGCTGACAGTTGACTATCGCCTCTTTAAGGCTTAGCTTCGGAAAATTCGAGTATCGCTTCGTCCTATAATATCCGGATTTTACTCTCTCAAGAGCTTCTTTAACGAGGGTTTCCATGAAGTCAGCCATATTTAGCCTCCAACTCCTCAAGTCTTTCGGGTTTGTTTCCGCCGTAGAAGTTAATGAGTTGTTTGAGCTTTTTGTAAGCTGAACCGTTCTCGATAGACTCCTGCGCGAGTTCAAGGCCGTAGAGGAAGTCGTCAGCCCTCCCACCGACGATAAGAGCTGCGGCTGCGTTCACTGCTGCAAGACACCTTTTCGGATTTTTCTTTTCAAGACATCCATAAAGCACCTGAAAGATCGTCTCAGCGCTTTCCTCGATACTTCCACAGAGTATATTCGCTAGACTGGATCTTTCCACGCCTAAGTCTTCGGGGGAAACCTCAAAGGTTTTAACTTCCCCGTTCCTAAGCCACGCTATGAGGGTTCTGCCCACCGTTGAAATTTCATCAAGCCCATCTAAACCATGGACAACCATAGCTTCCCTTAAACCAAGCCCCTTCAAAACCTGGGCTATCTTTTCCACAAGCTCAGCCTCACATACCCCTAGAACTTGAGCATCTACAGAAGTAGGGTTCGTTAAGGGGCCTAGAAGGTTGAACACCGTTCTTATACCTATCTCTCTCCTAGGAGCTGCTGCATATTTCATGGCTGGATGGAAGGATGGGGCAAACATGAAGCCTATACCCACCCGCTCTATAGCCGTCTTCACGACTTCAGGAGGCATCTCTAAGTTCAACCCTAAACGCTCGAGTACGTCGGCGCTCCCACTTTTACCCGTCACCGAACGGTTTCCATGCTTCGCCACATACACTCCGGCTCCTGCAGCGATAAAGGCTGCTGCGGTACTAACATTGAACGTTTTAACCTTATCCCCTCCTGTCCCACAAGTATCCACAAGCCTTCCGTTTACGTCTGGCCTTATGCTATAGCATAAGCTTTTCATGGCCTTAGCGAAGGCCGTAATCTCCTCTACGGTTTCGCCTTTCATCCTCAAGGCTACTAGGAAGGCTGCTATCTGCGCTGGAGAGGCTTGCCCCGTCATGATCTCAACCATAGATTCGAAAGCCTCTTCCTGGGAAAGATTCTTTCCATCCACAAGCTTAGCTATGGCTTCACGAATCAACCTTCTCACCCCCCGTCTAGGAAGTTCTTAATGATTTGTTTGCCGCAATACGTCAGGATGGATTCTGGGTGAAACTGCACCCCTTCGATGGGATATTCCACGTGGCGTACCCCCATAATTTCGCCGTCATCGAGAGAAAACGCAGTTACAGTGAGGCACTTTGGCAGGCTGGCTTTTTCCGCCACAAGTGAATGATACCTGACGGCTTGTAGTGGGTTTTCAATACCCTTAAAGATTCCTCTGCCGTCGTGCCATATGGGGCTTGTTTTCCCATGCATGATTCTATTAGCCTTAACGATCCTACCTCCGAAAACCCATACAATTCCTTGGTGACCTAAGCAGACCCCTAGTGTTGGGATCTTTGGGCTTAAATGCTTAATGATCTGCGGGCAAATCCCGAAATATCTAGATTGGGAGGGGTCGCCAGGTCCGGGTGAGATGATAATTCTATCGGGATTAAGCCTAACAGCTCTTCTGAGTGTAATCTGGCTACTTCTGTAAACTAACGGTTCAGCTCCAAGTCCTCCAACGTACTGGGCTAGGTTATAAACGAAGGAATCATAATTGTCTATTATAAGGACTTTCAATACTCTCCCTCCGAAGCCATTCGAAGCGCTTCGAGAAGAGCTAAAGCCTTATGCTCTGTTTCAAGCCACTCCCTTTCAGGAATCGAGTCTGCAACGATACCAGCTCCAACTTGGATGTAAGCCTTCCTCCCTGAAGCTACAAGCGTCCTGATGGTTATAGCGAAGTCAGCGTTGCCGTTAAACGAGAAATAGCCTACAGCACCAGCATAAGGCCCCCTCCGAACAGGCTCAAGCTCCTCGATGATCTCCATAGCCCTAACCTTAGGAGCCCCCGTAACGGTTCCAGCTGGGAAAACAGCTCTTAAAGCATCGTAGCAACTTAAATTCCTCCTAAGCCTGCCTACAACCCTTGAAACTATGTGTTGGACGTGGCTATACCTGTATATCTTCATGAATTCTGGAACATACACTGAGCCATACTCGCATATTCTTCCAACATCGTTTCTAGCTAGATCGACAAGCATGACGTGCTCAGCCAGCTCTTTAGGATCCCTCAAAAGCTCCTCGGCTAAAGCCAAGTCTGCTGCAGGGTCTTCAGGAACCCGTGGTCTCGTCCCAGCTATTGGGAAAGTCTCAACAACCCCATCTTCTACCCTCACAAGCGTTTCAGGGCTTGATCCGACAATCTGACGTTCTCCCATCTTCAGAAAATACATGTAAGGTGAAGGATTGATCTTCCTTAAAGCCATGTAGAAGGGTGTTAAGCTTCCGTTAAAGTTGAATTCGAAACGTCTTGAAAGCACAACTTGGAAAACATCTCCTGAAGCGATGTATTCCTTGGATTTAGCGATAACCTCCTCAAATTGCTCCTTTCCGACGTTCACTCTTAAACCTGAGAAGCTTAAGGATTCATACTGCGGCTCAATCTCGACAAGCTCCTCAACCATGCTAGCTCTGTCGATCCCGTAATGGTAGTAGTAGATTTCTCTCTTCCTATGATCGAAAAGCAGTCCATCGCTGTAAACAGCCAACTCCAAATCTGGAAACTTGAAGTCGTCGGATGCTTTCACGGGCAAACACTCCCAGTACCTGATGGCGTCGTAGGAAATGTAGCCTACAGCCCCGCCTACAAACCTTAAAGGAGGAACTTCACGTCGCTCCCCAACAAGGCTCCTGATCAACTGGAGAGGGTCCTGCGTCTTATACATGTTTTTGCAGTCTTTCACCCTGTCTTGAACTTCAGCCAGCCCATCCTTCACAGCTACCACGATGCATGGGTCAAAGCCTAGAAAGGAGTATTCAGTCAGCTTTTCAGGGCCTTCAACGGACTCTAGAAGATAAGCGTATTCAAAGTATTCTACAATTTTGCAGAAGAATTCGATAGGCGACAGTTTAAAGTTGAGTTTGACGAGGTAGGGTTTATCGGAAGTTGATGGGTTAGATGTTCTCATGCTTTGTACACCCTACCTCCACTTAATCCATAGAAGGGACTATTTAAGCATTTATGAACAAAAATGTACATCAATTCTCACTTTATTCAGGGAGAGGGCTCATGCCGATACTGGAAAGCGGCTTTTCGAAACCTAAGTAGGCGACTTTTTGCATCAATCTTGTATAGGTTTTAGTATAAGGTGCAAGTTAAATAACTCTTCCAGAGCGTCGGCGCTCTTCGCTTTCCTTGGTCAATGTCGACTATAAGCTCCTTTACATAACGCCTTTTCAAAATCAGCAGCATAAATATATTCTGGGCTTCTACAACAAGTTTGAAGATTTCTTCGAATATCATAAGATAAATCCTACAAAAAGTCGAATTTGAACTAAAACAGCCGAATATAAACTGAGAAAATACGCCAAACTATGCTAAGAATTTATGAGTTTAAAACGCTGGAGTAAATATTATTTATATGCAGGAAAATGGATGTTGGAAGAAAAAACGAAACTCGAAGTATATAGACTCCGTGGGCAGGCAACCTGAAAGATTCGTCGAAGAAATAGGTATCAAACCTACATACCATATTCAATATAAAGCAAGATCAGCAGAACAATCTATATTCGATCAAAAATATAATTGTATAGAGTCCATCTCATATTTCTAGATCAGGATTCACAGCTAGCATCCTAAGGGTAGACATCATAGTATATCTTAGAATGGTTCTCTATATACTCTACACCATCAAGCTTGATAACCCCTATCTCGGATAATCTACGTACATGCGTACCAGTGCAGGGGATACCGTTACATCCATCTATAACTATAACTCTATATTTATCCAGACCTTTCGGGATCCTGTAGAGATTCGGAGCATCCGGGTATAATCGTTGGAGCTCTTCGAAGTCGAGGTATAACGCGTATACATCTCTATCGATCTCAATCATCCTATTAGCTTCCAGCTCGATCTCTCTAAGCTTATCTACAGGTATGTATGTATCGTATTCCGTGTAACATCGATCACCCATCCATACATCTACCGTACGGACCGCTTTACAGAGAATCTTCGAGATACAGTAGTCTAGTAGATGCCCAGCTGTATGTCTACGCATGATTCTATAACGTCTAGACCAATCTATCCATCCATATACTACCTCCTCAGTCTTAGGTGTATCACCCTCTACTATAAGGCCTACGTGGACTATCACCCCGCTGCTGATGAAAACTTTATCGATCTGGATTCTACCGCTTGCAGATTCTATGAACCCCTCATCGTTCGGCTGACCGCCCATCTTAGGATGGAATATAGTTCTATCGAGGCAGATATACGATCTACGCTTCTCTCTAAAGCTTCTTAGAACGGTAGCTTCAAACCTACTCATGTAGGAGTCATCTAGGAATATCAGACTGGTAGGATTCAAACCTGAGGCGAACCTAGCTATATCCAAATCTAGCGCACCATCCGAATCCGGATGCAGTTATCATACCGCAGCTCTATACTCAACCTCTACATGGATTAGACTCTTCTAAGATTTCGATCAGTCTATCCAGGGTGATCGATGCCTGACTCCTAGCCTTCATATCCCTCAAAACTATTAACCCATCCTTATACTCCTCACCTATTATCGCTACATACCTAAACCTCATCTTATCTGCGTACGATAGCGAATCCTTCAACTTACGCATATTCACCTCTGTTACGGCGGGTACGCCTTTCGATCTAATCTGATGCGATACGGTTAAAGCATCGCTGCTATACCGATCGGAAGCTGGTACAACTAGGAGTAGCCTCTCATGATGGATCTCAGGTATTATCCCCAGCTTCTCCATGACAGATACTATCCTATCGATTCCAGGTGAGAATCCTACAGCGGGTGTAGGTTCACCGCCGTAGAATTCGATAAGCTTATCGTAGCGTCCACCCCCTGCTAAAGCTATATCAACCCCCTCTACGAATACCTCGAATATCATCCCCGTATAGTATTCGAGACCCCTACCGAATCCTAGATCTACTAGTATCTTAACATCACTGTTCAGCTTCAACATAAGATTCAATATAGATTCCAGCCTCTCCAAGGATCGTAAAGCTTCACTGTAATCCTTCAATACGATCCTAGCTTTATCTATCACGGAGTGTATATCGAATCCTCTAAGCTTTATGACCTCTGAAACCGTATCTACGAGCTTATCCGGTGCTTTAAGATCTACGAGGAACTCTACCAGCTCATCGTACCGCCTCTTATCGGCTAGGAATAGGATATGGTTCTGTACACTTTCTCCGAATCCATAGTGCGATAGGAGGGATCTAAGTATACCTACATGGTTCATCTTCATGTAGAAGCTGGGTATCCCAAGCATACGGAATAGATGCACGGCTATACTCAGTATCTCTACATCCGCCTCGATCGTCGGAGAGCCTATAAGCTCGAATCCTCCTTGATAGAAGCGTCTATACCTACCGAATTGGGGTTCATCGTATCTATAGAAGTCCCATATATATCCGAGCCTTATCGGTTTAGGATGAGCTTTAAACCTGGATACCACCAGCCTCGCTATCGGGGAGGTCCCCTCAGGTCTAAGAGCATACTTCCTACCCTTAAGATCCTCGACTATATACATCGCGCGTCTAGTTTCCTCTCCAACCTTAGCGGCTAGTAGCTCGTAGCTTTCGAGGGTTGGTGTTTCAACCTCATCGTACCCGTAGAGCTTGAACAGCCTCCTTATACAATCCTCGACGTAACGCCTCTTAGCTAGATCTTCAGGTAGGAGATCCTTCATACCCCTCGGGGGATTGATCCTCACAGCTCCTCTTCAACCTCCTTATCAGCCTTAAACCTTGAAGGTATAAGGTTTAAGCTATAGTATACGATATCCCCCCTCCTATCTATTATAGCAAGTATAAGATCTTTACCAAGCCTTTTAGATTTGGAAGCTATATCCTCAAGCTCGCTAAGCCTATAGCTCCTACCCTCCGGTAACATGAAGATGAGGTATTTAGCAGCCTCCTTACCATATCCCCCCTTCCTGTAAACCCTGAAATCGCATCCAAGACCAATCCCCTCCTTAACGACATATCCTCTACTCCTAAGATCCCTATACACTAGATACTTAATCCAAACATCCGGATCGTATGGTAGAAGCTTCGAGAGAAGCTGATCTACCGTTAGAGTGGAGCCATCCTCATCGCATACCTCGATTTTACCCTCAGAAGCTAGATACAGAGCTTCCACAGATGATAGTATAAGTCGGCTATCCTCGAGTCTACCGTACCCTCTATCTACGAAGAATCTTACAAACTCTTGTCCGTCTTCGATTACTACCTCTAAGCCCTTCAACCTAGCTTTAACCATAACATCGTTCCCCATCCAAAACTGTTAAGAGTAATTATCCTTTAAGGTTGTATATTAGATCTCCTATGACCGCTATAAAGACGCTTGTACTGAAAGATGGCTTCCTCTACATACTAGATCAAAGCCTCCTACCCCACAGGGTGGAGTATATCGAATGTAGATCGGCTGAAGATGTGGAGGAGTGTATAAGGGAGATGAAGATCCGTGGAGCTCCGGCTATAGGTGTTGCCGCAGCTTACGGTTTAGCTCTATCGATCGCCAGCTGTCGAGCGGAGGATCTAGAAGGGGTTAGATGCGAGCTTGAGAGAGCTTATAAGCTTCTACGGGGTGCTAGGCCTACTGCATACAATCTATTCTGGGCTCTGGATAGGGTTAGGAGGCGTATCCTTGAAGCTGAGAGCGTAGATGAAGCTAGGAAGCTAGCTTTAGATGAAGCTAGAAGGATAGAGGAGGAGGATGTCGAAGCTAATATGCGTATAGGATTCTATGGTAGGGAGCTTATCGAGGATGGAGATCGAATATTAACGCATTGTAATGCAGGTGCTCTAGCTACGGCTGGCTGGGGTACGGCGTTAGGCGTGATAAGGAGCGCTGTAGCCGCCGGTAAGAGGGTTAGGGTATACGCTACGGAGACTAGACCCAAACTACAGGGAGCTAGGCTTACAGCTTTCGAGCTTGTAAGCGAAGGTATACCTGTAACCCTTATCACGGATGGTATGGTCGGTTTCGTCATGTCTAAAGGCTATATCGATAAGGTTATAGTAGGTGCCGATAGAATAGCTTTGAATGGAGATACCGCGAATAAGATCGGAACATATACCATAGCCGTACTAGCTAAAAGGCATGGCATACCCTTTTATGTAGCGGCACCTACATCTACCATAGATCCGAGTATTAGAAGCGGAGATGAAATACCGATAGAGTATAGGAGTCAGAATGAGGTTCTAGAGATCGGTGGGGTAAGGATCGCCCCTGATGGTGTCGAAGCGTTAAACCCGGCTTTCGACATCACCCCTAACGAGCTTATAACGGCTATAATAACCGAGAAGGGCTTGGTAACGCAACCATACATCGAGAACCTACCTAAGATCCTAGGCCTCTAAGCTTATGGATGGGTAGGCGTCTACCTCTCATCGCTTTAAGGATCCTCCTAGCATCCTCATACCTCTTCAACAGCTCCTTCACATCGTTTTCCCTTACCCCAGCTCCTCTAGCAATCCGTCTAATCCTAGATATGTTTATTATCTTAGGATTCTCCATTTCCTCCTTCCTCATCGATTGAAGTATAGCTCTCCACTTATCTAGATTCCTCTCCATCTCCTCCATCTCCTCCTCCGGAATACGATACGCTAGCCCGGGTATAAGGGATAGAAGCTTACTAAGTGGTCCAAGCTTCCGAG
This sequence comes from uncultured Candidatus Bathyarchaeia archaeon, assembly GCA_964491605.1. Taxonomy (GTDB): domain Archaea; phylum Thermoproteota; class CALKCG01; order B24; family DRYS01; genus DRYS01. Next base: position 41,463 of record CAZBGY010000007.1, on the reverse strand, counting down.
AAGCTTCAATCTGCTCGTAGAAATCCTTTAAGGTGAATCTCCCATACAGCATCGCCGAAGCCTTACGTTTAGATACCTCCAGCTCAGCCTCTCTAGCCTTCTCTATCAACCCTCTGATATCCCCGAGTCCGAGAAGTCTAGCGACGAATCTAGTTGGATCGAACTCTTCTAGATCTTCTATCTTCTCGCCTAAGCCTATGAAGGCTATCGGAGCGCCTGTCGCAGCTACAGCTGAAAGTGCACCTCCACCCTTACTGGATCCATCGAGCTTAGTCACTATAACGAAGCCTACATCGCAAACCTTTTTGAAAGCTTCAGCTTGAACAGCTGCCTGCTGACCTATAGTACCATCTAGGATGAGACCTACGAAATCCGGCTTAATCCTCTCGTATAGAAGCCTAGCTTCCTCCATCAGCATGTTCTCATCCTTATGCCTACCAGCGGTATCCACTATGATCAGATCTAGATTCCTCTGTCTAAATTCGCGTAGACCATTCTCGACTATTCCTATAGGATCATTTGAATCGATCTCCCCGTAGAAGGGGACGCCTACATGTCTAGCTAGCTGCATAAGCTGATGGTAGGCTCCAGGTCTGTATGTATCCGCGCATATAAGGCCTACCCTAACCCCTCTCTGCAGATAGAATCTAGCAAGTTTCGCCGCTGTAGTAGTCTTACCAGATCCTTGGATACCTACTAGCATCATCACATTTAAACGTCCTGGTTTAGGTATCGGTATGAAGGGCTTCTCCCCGCCTAACAGCTTCACTATCTCTTCATAGACTATCTTGATTATATGCTCCCTACGCGTGAAACCCACAGGTAGATCTTCGTTTAAAGCTCTATGTTCAACCCTCTTAGCGAGATCTAATACTAGCTTCAGGTTAACATCTGCTTTCAGAAGAGCTCTAACCAGATCGTTGCACAGCTCCTTGACCGCTTCTCTATCTACGGATGGCCGCCCAGTGATCTTCCTTAAAGCTTCGAATAAGCTTCTCCCGAGATCCGTTATAGACATCGATCTAGTACCTAGCTAAAGATGATAAGCGTCTGAGGTAAATAAGGATTAGCATCGTGAATGGTAGTACGCGATCAGAACCGGCCCCTCCGACTACGCTATATGTAGAGCAGTCGCATTAACTCAGATACCTGTACCAGCTTAAACGTTTGATAACGGTAAAACTATAATAGTCATAGCTCCTCTTAATATAAATCATCGGGATGCTCTTAGTTTCCGTGGATCTAGGTACCACTGGTGTGAGGATTGAGGTCTACGGTGAGGATGGATCCGTCAAGGCTTATGGATCTGCGAAGATAAAAGTTCAGGATACTGCGGAATGGATTAACGCTTTAAAGAAAGCTATGCCTAACGTTAGGGAATCCACGGAGGAGAAAGCTGTAGTCGTAGATAGCACCTCTGGTAGTTTCATCATAGTAGATAGCTATGGTAGACCGTTATCCCCTCCATCGATGTACTACGAGAAAGCTGTCGAAGAGTATGAGGAAATCCGATCCAAGCCTTCTACGATCGAGATGGAGCGGAGGGGTGTAACTATCTCGGCTACCTCTCCTCTTCCGAGGATTATTAAGCTTATGAGGAGGGAGCCGGATATACTCCGTAAAGCTAGGTGGATACTTCCACCTGCAACCTGGCTAACCTATAGGCTAATCATACCTGAAAACTCTATATGGGAAGATCTGGAGATCGATCATACTAACGCTCTGAAATTCGGGGAGGATATAACCGTAGATCCCCCATGCTGGTTTAAACCTCTATTCGATGAAGCCGGGGTTGATCTTGATCTAATGCCTAGGATAGTCGGATGCGGTGAGTATGCTGGTAGAGCTGAGAGTAGGCTTGCAGATGAGCTGGGCTTATATGGCGCGAAGGTTTATCATGGAATAACCGATGGGAATGCTTCAGCTCTAGCTTCCGGATGCATATCGCCAGGTGATTTCTCGATAGGCTGCGGATCTACTACTGTTCCGAAATATGTTACTAAAACCATGAAGATGCACCCGGCGCTATACTATCATAAGCATCCGGTAGAAGGCTATCTAGCCGGAGCTGCACCTGTGACAGGCGGCTTCATAGATTGGTTCATAGAGAAGATTATAGGTTTAGATATAGGTGAAGCATACCGTTTAGCCGAGGTATCTGAAGCGGGATCCGAATACCTATTCTTCCCGCAGGGTGATAGAAGCCCATTCGATGACCCTAAGCTGGCTGCATCCATACTCGGATTATGGCCTACATCTGAATCTAGGGAGATCATAGTCGGGAGGATCGTACGATCGATGCTTTTATCCATAACTTTCCTCGAATACTTCTACATAAACCTTATGGAGATGCTTTTCGGTTCGACGATAGAGGAGGTGCGTATAACTGGTGGTGGTAGTAGGAGTAGATTCTGGAATATGATACGTGCATCGGTATATGAGAGGAGGGTGAAGGTTATGGAGGAGAGGGTATGCGTAGGTGCGTTGATACCTGTCGTAATCAAAACAGGATTATGCGAAACCCCGGAGGAAGCTATGAAGCGTTTCCTCAGAGTAGTCGATGTAGTCGATCCCAACTCGATGCTTACAAAAGTATATAGAGCGAGGAGGGATAGATTCTACGAGCTATGGGTTAAGCTGAAGGATTTTTACGATTGTATCTAGCTGACTCTATGGATGAAAACCCTCCGTCTAGTCGTAGCTTCTATGAAGTATCTTATCCAATCTAGCGTCTTCTTACCCCTACTGACGCCTAACACTATGCTACGATCATCCACGTTTAAGCATCTGCCGTTGAAGCTAATCTCCTCTAGGAATTCATCCACATCTGAACAATCCACATCTGGCATCCTATCCAGGTCGCCGCAGGGACCGTAGGAACAGGCTATACAAGCCTCACCGTGTGCATCCACGTTAGCGGAGCATGCCGAAGGATAGATCCTAACGTTAAGCTCCCTAGCTATCTCCATTATCCTATTCTTCACATCGATACCTATAGGGGTTTGAGAACGTTTCCTAAGCCTGCTACGATCGACGTGTACACTCACACCCGCCGTCTTAAGCCTATCAGCTATACCGCTGGTCACCCTCAACGATCCTATGATAACCCCTTTAGCACCGTGATCTAAAGCTGTAGATATTATCCTATGAGCTTCCCTCTCGGAAATCCCTGGGATAGCTGGTCTGAGGAAGAGAACGGTATGCACCCCCTCGGATGAAAGGTTACTTATAGATTCGAATCTTTGAAAGGGAGATGGAGCTGCCGGTTCAAGCTGATCGGATCGATCTATGGTTACTATAGTTACGAGAATGCTTAACCCCCGTTCAAGTCTCTTCAACTTTAAAGCTAGCTCTCTAGATACATACTCCTTAGTAGATATCTGGCATGATAGGCTTAGGAACCTTGCGATATTATCAAGGTACTCCAAAGTCTTACCTCTTATAGGTTTGAGAAGTGGCTCAGTCACAGATCCGAAAGCCGCGAAGGAGCCGTTAGGTCCAGGAGCTATACATGGATTCGATGCTAATGCTAAAGCTAGCTTTAAACCTGTTAAAGGGTAGGGTTTGAAATCTTTAAACCCCATATCGGGTACATAGCAGTATAGGCATCTATATGGACAGCCTGTAGCCGGATGGATTGTTATACCGCATGGTCTAGGTCTACGTCTAGCATGGTGGTCGTTTAAGGCATCAGAGTAATCCTTCTCTAAGGCATCTTTTAAATATCTTTGAACCTTAACCTTCCATTCAAACCTTTCCAGCAGTATATTCACATGTATACGGTTATAGGTTAGCCAGGTAGATTAAACATTTACCTATACTAACCGAACTTTAAATGCCCATGTAGAAAACCTATAGAAGAATACCTTTCCCCCCTAAGTAGAAGTGGATGGAAGAATATGATAGTCGAGATCATAACGGTAATGGTGTTAGCATCTATGGTAGTGGCGCTCTTTGTAATAGTGTTGCATCGCTTCAGAAGGGATAATAAACAAACCTCTACGAGCAATCCAGGATATACTCAAGTAGGCGGTATCGATGAAGGCGGCGAATATACCGTTACGCATCTACCTATAAACGAGGCTAGCAGCCGCTTAACTTCGATCGATGTAAATAGCATAACGGAGGCTAAAAGCGGTCAAGTGGATGTGGAGCCTCGTACAAGCGGATCAGGGGAAAGGATGAAGACAGCTGCTATCGAAGCTAGTAGAGGTAGAGCTAGGAGGAGGGAAGGATTAAGGATGATTCATGGGATAGGTGAGAAGAGGGAGGGGAAGCTTATGAGTATAGGAATACGTACGATCGAAGAGTTAGCCAAGGCGGATCCTAAGGATCTAGCTATCAAGCTCGGTATATCGGAGCGGCTCGCATCTACATGGGTTGGGGAAGCTAGGATGATAGTATCGAGGAAGGATATGTAGATCTGCTCGCATCAGTCTGGATACTGAAACTATTTAAACTCTATCGGTTTAGAATTATGTATCGGGATGCGGAGGCCTGTTATAACCGTAGTCGGAAGTATACATGTTGATTACACCGTTAAGCTTCCAAGACTACCGTCTGTGGGTGAAACCGTGATAGGAGTGGATTTTAAGAAATCCCCAGGCGGTAAGGGGGCTAATCAAGCTGTAGCAGCGGCTAGATTGAATGCGGAGACTTATATAGTGAGTAGGGTTGGAGCAGATGAGGATGGACAGATGCTTCTAGATAATCTACGTAGGAATGGTGTGCATACAGAATACGTGAAGATCGATCCAACCAGCTATACGGGTATCGCTCTTATAATGGTTGATGCTCAAGGTAGGAATATGATAGCCGTAGCTTCAGGTACTGATGCTAAAGTTTCTAAGGAGGATGTCGATTTGGCTATGGATTGTATCCGTAGATCGGATATGGTGCTAGCTCAGCTTGAAATACCGATCGAGACCACCGTATACGCGTTGGAGAAAGCCTATGAAGCAGGTGTAAGGACGGTGTTGAATCCTGCGCCATGTAGACCCCTCCCCAAGGATCTGTACCGTAAGATATCCGTAATAACACCTAACAGGGTTGAATTATCCATGCTTACAGGTATGCCTACAAGGAGTTTGAAGGAGATAGAGGAAGCTGCTAGAAGCATACTTGATCTAGGTGTAGAGAATATCGTAGTAACATTAGGCGAGGAGGGGGCTCTAATCGTCGATCCCTCATCGTCTACCCATGTGAAGGCTATAAGGGTTGAAGCCGTAGATACTACCGGTGCCGGAGATGCGTTCAACGCCGCTCTAGCCGTAGCGTTAGCCGAGGGGAAGTCGTTGAAGGAGGCTGTTTTCATAGCGAACGCTGCTGCAGCGTTAAAAATAACGAAGATCGGAGCTCAAGAGGGTTTACCTAGACGCACCGAATTGGAAGAGTTTCTATCGAAGATAACAAGTATCTGAATATCGGCATAGCGTTAATATTCTAGGTATGCTGTTTCGCTATCCCTTCTTCTCTGCTTCCCGATACTTTCTACGCTCCTCTTGGATACTTGCTCAGGTTTTATCCTCAACACTATCTCTATTTTACAACCTGGAGGCGGGGAGATCTTCGCCTCTATATTCTCACCGATAGCTACCAACGCGTAGATACCTGCGACTTCAGCCTTACATTTATGAACTAAGCCTATCAAAGCTTTCTGGGTTTCCCCTGTTCTTATGATATCATCTACTATCAGTACGCTCTCCCTCCTCTTTATAGCATTCTTAGGTATGTATAAGGGTACAACCATACCCGTATCCTTCAGGATGTAGCTCTCCTCTATGAACTCTGAGACGCCTACCTCCTTACTCTTCTTAGCTATAACTAGATCTACATCCATAGCTTGAGCTACGGCCGTAGCGATAGGGATACCGTCTACGGCTGCTGTTAGAACCTTATTTATACGAACACCCGCAAACCTTGAGAGTGCATCTTGAGCTACCAGCTGTAGTATCGTAGAGTTGCCGATTATACCCGTATTATCGAAGTATCCATCCTCGTTGAATACTACTCTACGCCAAAGCTCGCTTTCAAGACCTACTATAGGGTTGAGAGTACTCCATATCTTCAGAGCTCTATCAGTACTGGGAAGTACATGTCCCTTAACATAGCGGCTTAGAACTGTTATCTGCAGATTAACCATCTTCGATAGATCCCTATATGTAAATCTCTTCTTAGCTAACCTGAGAAGATCTACCGTCATCAATCTGAATTTAAGATCTTGGATATGGCTCATCTTAGCCATAGTAACCCCCCAGACGGTGGATGGCTAGAATTATACTCTATGTTATCTACTGTTAAATCTTACGCTTCATACCGCACTCTGTTTAAACATGCATGTAAAATAACCTCAATACCCATATTCGATTATATTCGGTTTGCTCAGCCCTTAAGTTTTAAGCACTATAACGCTACAGATGCTACGATACATATTCAGCTAGATTAAGATAGGATGAATGTTCTAGTGAGTTTAGCGTTAAACATATATAACTAATTCGGGGGATAAGTAAAGCGTAGGTGGTGTCATGCCTATCTGGATAGCTAGGGATTATCCGCGATGTACAGGTTGTAGGAAATGCGAAATCGTATGTAGCTTGAAGCATGAAGGTAGGATATGGCCTGAAGCATCTAGGATAAGGATATTCATGTATACCCCTGGGTTGGAGGTGCCGCATCTATGTACTCAGTGTATGGATTATCCATGTGTTAGCGTATGCCCGTTTCAAGCTCTCTCCGTAGATGAGTCTACGGGCGCTGTACTGGTGGATAGGGATAAATGTACCGGTTGCGGTAAATGCATCGAAGCATGCCCAGGAGCGGTACCGTTCATCCATCCAAGGGATGGGTATGTTGTTATATGCGATCTATGCGGTGGGGATCCTGAATGCGTTAAGGTATGTCAAGAGGTTGGCTATAACGCTTTAGTTCTAGCTAAGCTGGATAAGCCGCGTCCAGATTTCGATGTTTTGAAGAAGGGTTATGCTCGTAAACCTATAGATGTCGCAAAGGATCTATCCATACTCATATATGGTGAGGAGGTGATATAGGCGTGATCTACGGGTACAACGGTAGGGTGCTTGAGGTAGATCTATCGAGAGGCTCCGTAAAAGAGGAGAAGCTGGATGAGAGTATAGCGAGGATGTATATAGGTGGGAGGGGGTTAGCTACTAAGATCCTATGGGATAGGCTTGGTAGACGATGGGATTCCATAGACCCTCTCGGAGAGGAGAACCTCCTACTATTCTTAGCAGGACCACTCACAGGCTATTATCCAGGGGCTAGAATCTGCGTTTCAGGTAAATCCCCTCAAAGTAATGGTATAATCGGCTCAACAGTTTCAAGCGAATTCCCCGTAGAGCTGAGATGCGCTGGCTATGATGGTATAATCGTATCAGGGAAAGCCGAGAACCCTGTCTATATATCGATATTCGATGATGATGTGGAGATAAGGAATGCATCCCATATCTGGGGTAAGAAGGGAAGAGAAACGTTAGCTTCTCTACTCAAAGAATGGGTGGATAGGTATGGGTGGAAGCCTGGGAGGGGTCTCCTCAAGGAACCTGGCGTACTCTATATAGGCCCAGCCGGGGAGAAGATGGTTAGAACTGCGAGCGTTATGTCTAAGTGGACTCATGCAGCTGGATATGGGGGGTATGGGGCTGTCATGGGGTCTAAGAACCTGAAAGCTATCGTGGTTAAAGGAACAAACCCGCTACCCGAAGCTAAGGATATGGTTGAAACCGAGAAGCTGATCAGAGAGATCTGGAGGCTCCACCTTGGATTCAACAATATGAGGTTTAGAGGAACTGCAGCCGGCTTCCTCTCAGTAGCCGCTGCTACGAGTAGTGAACCCGTTAGGAACTGGCAGGAGGAGTGGCATGATAGGATTGAAACTTCGACCGCATACTATGAGGCTAGACTCTGGGTTAAACGCTTCTGGGGTGATTTCGGCTGTGCTATTACATGCCTTAAGATAGCATGCATAAAATCTGGGAGATTTAAAGGGTATATAACCGATAACCCGGATTACGAGATGCAAGCATACCTAGGAGCGAATCTTGGTATATTCGATCCGGAATCCGTCGTCTATATATGCGCGTTAGCAGATGAGCTAGGATTGTGTGGTATACAAACGGGTAACGTGCTAGGATTCGCAGCTGAACTCTACCAGAGAGGGATACTCGATGAGAATGATATAGGTTTCCCGCTTAGATGGGGTGATGTTGAAGCCTTCGCTAAGCTCATGCATATGATAGCCTATAGAGAGGGGATAGGAGATATACTAGCTGAAGGTACCTATAGAGCTGCAAGGATCATAAGCGCTAGGAAGGGTGTGGATGTCTTAAAGTATGCTGTTCAGGTTAAGGGTGTAGCCGTAGGTGCTCACGGTGTTAGGAGCGGTCTAGATTACACTATGGAGACGGCTTACGCATGCTCGACACAGGGGGGTGACCATACGTCGGTGGCGAATATACCTTTAAGATCTGGTAGGGTGGATCTAAGGGAATCCGGTGCGTTATTCGCAGATTCAGCCGTACTCTGCGCGTTTAATAGCTTCTCCGTGGAGGGTGATATAGTCTTCCGCCTCCTTAACAGTGTTACAGGATTCGGTATAACTATGGATGACTGGTATAACGTATACGTACCTAGGATGCTTTCTATACAGAGGGTTCTACTACTGATAGGCGGGCCTGATGCTTACTGGAAGGCTGTGGAGGATGACGATAACCCGCCTAGATTCTACGATCCGCTCCCATCAGGGTTTAAAGCTGGCGCAGTAGTGGATAGGGAGAAGTTTGAAAAGCTTCGTAGAGAATACTTCGAATCTCTCGGATGGGATAAGAGAGGTATACCTAGAGAGGATACTCTAGTTAAGCTTGGATTAAGCGATGTAGCCGATGAGCTTAAGAGGAGGAACCTACTACGATAGGACATCTACTATAGCCTCAGCTAGCATGTATAAGGCTATCAGAATGAGTATGGAAGCCGAGATATATTTAAGCTTGGATCTAGATATGAATTTGGTTAAGATCGATGCTGATATGAAAGCCACCCCCATTAAGATGATCGAAGCAAGCATCAAGCCTATGATAAGCTCGTAGATCGATTCTAACCCAAAGTATGTAGCTAAACCTAGGGTTACAAGGTTCGTTTTATCTCCAAATTCTAGGGATCCTATAAGAATCGTGGAAGAGAGTAGTCCATACCTCACATCAACCGTCGGGAGTAAGTCCTCTCCCCTCAATAATAGGATCCCAAATATAAGGAAGGCTGAAGCTGAGACGATCTTTATCAAAATATACGGTAGTATGGATGATATGAAGCCTCCCACACCGATAGTAGCCATATTTACTATAGAGAAACCTAAAATGCAGCCTATGAATATTCTAGTTTTAGCCTTAGGGTTGCATAGCGATATAGCTATAGCTGCAAGCTGAGTCTTATCCCCCATCTCCGCTATTAAGAGTATAGCTAGAGTGGTTAGGATAGCAGTCGGCTCCATAACTCCACCTTCACATGTTATCCCATAACTTCGGGTAGCGGTACATGATATAAATTTATCTAGCTCCAGTTTTTGAATCTTGATGGATGAGTGAAGCACTATGAGCAGTAGCATAACACCCGTAACAAGATTCGAGAGGGTGGGTGCGCATAGCCATATAAAGGGTTTAGGCTTAGATGAGAAGCTTAAGGCATTACCCGTAGCCGATGGTATGGTCGGCCAGATATCTGCCAGGGAGGCTGCCGGTATAATCGTTCAGATGATTAAGAAGGGGAAGATGGCTGGTAGAGCTGTTCTGCTAGCAGGTCCTCCTGGGACTGGGAAGACTGCTATAGCTATGGGCATAGCTAGGGAGCTTGGGAAGGATGTCCCGTTTATAACTCTCCACGCCTCTGAAATATACTCCAGCGAATTAAAGAAGACAGAAGTATTGATGAGGGCTGTTAGGAAAGCTATAGGTGTAAGGCTTAGGGAGAGGAGGAAGGTCTATGAAGGTGAGCTAACCCACTTCGAGCTTAAAACAGCTAAACATCCTTATAACCCATACCAGGAGGTAGCTGAATCAGCTAGGATTACTTTAGCTACAAGCAGTGAATCTAGATCTTTCACCGTAAGCGGGAGTTTAGCTTCTAATATGCTCGCGCAGGGTATAAGGGTTGGTGATGTCGTACAGATAGACGCTGAGACCGGTAGGGTTATAAGGCTTGGTAGATCCGAGAACGCCGCCGAACGCTATGAGATAGCGGATTATACGGAGAAGCCTATACCTAGACCTAGAGGCCCGGTTGAGAAGGAGAAGGAATTCATATACCTTGTTACTCTACATGATCTGGATATGATGGAGAGTAGGGGTAGGGGAGGATTCTTCACGATCCTATTCGGAGGAGTAGCTGGCGGGGAGATAGATTCTGAAACTAGGAGGAGGGTGGATGAATATGTTAAGGAGAGAGTCGAAGAAGGTACGGCCGAGATTATACCAGGTGTACTCTTCATAGATGATGTATCTATGCTTGATATAGAGGCCTTCAGCTTTCTGAGCACAGTGTTAGAATCGGAGCTCTCTCCGATCATAGTGTTCGCTACGAATAGAGGTATAACTAAGGTGAGGGGGGCTGATGTAGAAGCTCCGCACGGCATGCCTCTAGATCTTCTAGATAGACTCTTAATAATAAATACCGAGATGTATAGTAGGGATGAAGTGAGGGAGATTCTGAAGATAAGAGCTAGGGAGGAGGGGGTGCCTCTAAGCGACGATGCGTTAGAATACCTTGTAGATGTGGGTACTAGTAAATCTCTAAGGTACGCCGTACAGCTACTAACACCTGCATACGAGAAGGCTAGGGTTGAAGGGAAGGATAAAGTTTCTAAGGATGATGTAGAGTATGTGGTCAACCTCTTCTCGGATGTAGCGAGATCTATCGAATACGTTAAACGCTATGAAGAATATATGATGAGGTGAAACCCGAAGGTATACTGTGCTTATGAGGAGACCCAGGTATACGTGAAAGCTTAAAAGTGTCGCAAGAGAAATACCTAGTGGGTTTGCCGTGGAGTAGACATTTCTACATAGCTACCGATGAGGAAATCAAGAAAGGTTTAACCACAGATATCTACTTCGAGAGAACTAGGATGATACTGGAGAAGTATCGTATGAGCGATGTAAGGGTTGCTATGGAGGTGACATGCGGTAAGCTACCTAGAGGTTGGCCTTGGGCTATCTTATGCGGTGTTGAGGAAGCGTTAAAACTTTTAGAGGGGTATCCGGTTGACGTCTACGGCTTAAGGGAGGGGACGCTGTTCACATCGAACGATATCAAAGGTGTACGTGTACCCGTTATGAGGGTTGAAGGATCATACGGTAGATTCTGCCTATTCGAAACACCTCTACTAGGATTGCTATGTCAGTCTACAGGGGTGGCTACCATGGCTGCGAGGATTAAGAAGAAGGCTGGCGATCGTATGGTATTAGGTTTCGGTATAAGGAGGATGCATCCAGCTTTAGCACCTATGATAGATAGAGCTAGCTATATAGGTGGGGTCGACGGTGTATCGAGCATAATAGGAGCTGAAGCTGCAGGTATCAGGCCTACCGGTACCATGCCCCACGCCTTGATAATAGTTTTCGGTGATCAGGTGAAGGCATGGAAGGCGTTCGATGAGACGCTGCCGCAGGATGTTCCGAGGATAGCTCTCGTAGATACATTCTACGATGAGAAGGTGGAGGCGCTTATGGCTGCGGAAGCTTTAGATGGTAGGTTAGTAGGTGTTAGGCTGGATACGCCGGGCTCGCGTAAAGGGGATTTCGGGGAGATAATCAGGGAGGTTAGATGGGAGCTTAACCTTAGGGGGTATAATGATGTGAAAATAATAGTATCCGGCGGTATAGATGATGAGAATATAGATGAGCTTGTAGAGGCTGGAGCCGACGGTTTCGGTGTAGGAACATCCATAAGCAATGCGCCTACCGTAGACTTCGCTATGGATATAGTCGAGGTTGAAGGTAAGCCTATAGCTAAAAGAGGGAAATTCTCTGGTAGGAAGGATGTTTGGAGATGTCCTGAATGTTTAAGGATCGATGTCGAGCCTATAGGGTCTAGCAGGCCTTCATGTCCATCATGCGGTATCGGTATGGAGAATATACTAGAACCGCTTATGAAGGATGGGAAGATAATAGTGGATCTACCCCGGCCGTCGGATATAAGGAGCTATGTTCTACGACAGCTATCTAAGGTATGCATCTAACTGTAACCAGTCATCTAGCGGGTAGACTTTGAAAGCTTTAAGTCTCTATAGATTATGACAGCAGCTACATGACTGCACATCCTCCTCCTAGAGAATCCTGGACAGCTGCAGGTAAGTTTACCAGTGGGGTCCATCTGAACGGTGTACGTTCCATGGTCACCTATAACGTTAAAACGATCCCCGCCTATCTCTTCGATCTTACCATCCCTTACGAGTCTGAAAGCCTTATCCACCATAAGATCTAAAGGCATAACTTCATAATAATCCTAATAGAGAGATGCTAAATATATTTGACGCCTTCATGATTCTACGATGGGTTTAGCTGATTCGATGACAAGTTTCCCCTCCTACATATGACGATATAGTCTGCGGTGCTATCATCGATGTAAATAGGGGTCAGTCTCAGAGATTCCATGAAGCTTAATACATCCTTCACCGTAAACATCTTTTTAAGGAATGTAACTGCTATGATACCATTATCCTTCACGAGTCTCGTAAGCTCAAGGAGGGTTAATAGCGGATCCGGCTGATTCTGAAGAAGTGTGACAGCTACAACAAGATCGAAAGACCCATCTTTAAATGGGGGATTATCGATATCGCCTACTACAAACTCTACATTCCCTAGATGCTTATACGTATCTCTAGCTAGCTCGACGAAATCCCTACATATATCCAAGCCTACGTAGAGTCCCGCTATACTCGATATGGCTTCTACGTAGAATCCAGGGCCGCAGCCTGCATCCAAGACAGCGTTAAACTTGAGGTGTTTAACCCTATGTGTGATTACATAATATTTAGCCGTTTGCTCCTCTCTATACAACCCTAAATAGCAATGTTTCGAAGATTCATATAGATCCCTTACCTTAGCTTTAATCCTCCAGATGCCTGTATCCGTCTCCATCCGCCATCCCGATCAGATACTAGGCTCTATATACCTAGGTTTACCACTGGATGATATGAAACGTATAACCTCCTCTAGAGTAGGTAGCCCATCTACAGCACCCACCCTAGTACATTTAATAGCTGCCACAGCGTTAGCCATCAATACGATTTCATCTATAGGTAAACCCCTTAGAATACCATATATAACAGCGGCATTCCACGCATCGCCAGCGCCTACCGTATCCAAGACATACACCTTAAACGATTCTAAACCCACCATATCGCCATCTACGCAGAGCATGGAGCCCCTAACCCCCATCTTGATACCTAAAACTCTCCATCCGTAATCCCTGTAGCAGTTTAAGATGCTACGTATATCATCCAGCCTAAGTAGGGTTTTAAGCTCCCTATCTGTCGATAGAACTATATCTACCATACCGAAAAGCTCCTTATAAACCATATAAGCTTCATCCATATCTCTCCATACATCCGCTCTGAAGGTTGGATCCAGAGATATCTTCAAACCTAGTCTCCTAGCTTCCGATATAAGCTTCCGGTACTCCTCCCTCGCTGGATTCTGAGAGAAAGCGAAACCCGATATATGGAGGAGGCGTGCTCTACTTAGATAATCTACATCGCCTTCATCCATAACATACTCCGTATCGGCGCTCAAGCTCCATGGCTTCCTATAGAATATATAGTCTACATCGCCTCCAGGTAGCTTAACCACCACCGCGAGTGTAGTCCTATAGCTTGAGCCACGGATACGGCTTACATCGACTGAATTATATCGTAAGGTATCGGCAAGGAAGTTGCCTAGCGGATCTCTACCGATGCATGTTATCACGCCTGTCTTTAATCCAAGCTTGCTACAAGCGATAGCGGTATTCATCGGCGATCCTCCGAAGCATGCCTTATATACATTCCTATCAATAGGTATTAGATCAACTATACATTCTCCGGCGCAAACTACATCCATGTCCTTCTCTAGCAAAGTATACGACACCCTGAAGCTAACATATGTGGTCTAGGATTATACCGAGTCTATCCTCTTAGCTAGATAAGGCTTCTATGATTAATCTGCAGAATTCAGGTAGATCGTCTGGAACCCTAGCAGTTATTATATTCCCATCCCTAACAGCAGGTTCATCTACGAATACCGCTCCGGCGTTTATAAGATCATCCTTAACCGCGGCATAGGATGTAACCCTTCTACCTTTAACCAACCCAGCTGATATCAGAACTTGTGGACCATGGCATATAGCCGCTATAATCTTCCCTAAGCTGTGAGCCCTCTTAACCAACTCCAAGACTTCAGGTATTATCCTCAAGCTATCCGGTGAAAATCCTCCAGGTATTATAAATGCGTCGAACTCCTCCGGTTTAACAGCGTTCAAATCCAATATGGCGTATCTTACACCTTCACCGAAAACCTCCAAGGGTATAGGTGTACCGTAGCGTCCGGTTACAGGTTTGTTTATTACCGATGGTCTAGGATGAAGCCCCTTCCTCACAGGCACTATAACTATCTCAGCTCCCTCCTCGCTAAGTCTTAGGAAAGGATACAGCAGCTCTACATCTTCGAACTCGTTCGCAGCGATGATAGCAACTCTGCGTCCTGTAAGCCTTGAACCTGGACCTACACGTTTAACGTATGTGGGCATAACGCATCTACATGCTAAACTACCACCGGAATACACTAATATATGTTACTCCTTAAACCATTCGAATCTAATTCTAGAAATCTTCGGTATCTTCGATTTTAACACCCCGTTTGAATAGAATCCGCAGCCTAACACATCGCCACCGAATCTGACTATCACGAACCCCTCCTCGACATCGTACTTCCTAGCTATACTTCCTCCACCCATAAACGTTACCGCTTCATCTTCGCTTTGAAGCTCTACGATGTTCTTCGTAGCATACTTACCAAATACCTGTAGGAAGATCGTAGTAGGCTTCAAAGTCTTCTTTACGGATAGATGTAGCGCTCTGAGACCGGCGGCGTTTACGTAAGGTATCATCTCCAATATCGATGGATGACCGCTGAACAACCATATGCTATTCCTCCCTCTTACGAGGAATGTATATCCGTCGAAGATGTGTTTAGGGAAGCCATACTTCTCCTCTAGGAAATCGAGTATGCGTCTAACCTCCTCATCGCTGCATACCCTATACCTTTCTAAGTTTGGCAATGAACATCCCTCCTGTATTCTCGAAATGAGGATATACACGTATAGCTTTACTGATATCCGGGTCGAACCTATATCTCCTCCCCCTCTCATCCACCCACTCGGTAATACCCTCCGTATGCTTTAACGGTATATCTATCTTCTCTATCTCAAAGCCTATCTTCAAAGCGTACTCTACGACTTCTTCACACTCCTCAGGGGCGAATGTGCATACGGAGTAGACGAGTATGCCATCCTCCCTGAGTAGATGGTATGCTCTCTCGATCATACCCTTCTGCAGCTTGGAGAACCCTCTTACAGATCTATATGATAGATCTAGCTGTAGGGATGGATCCTTCCTGATAGTAGCTTCAGAACTGCACGGAGCATCTAGGAGTATCCTATCGAATAGTATGCTTGAACGGAAGCGTCTGGCATCGCATATGGTTATCACAGTATTGGTTACGCCAAGCCTATCGAGGTTGGATTTTAATGCTTTAACCCTCTCACGGCTTATATCGTTAGCTACTATCGTACCCTTACACTCCATCATCTGAGCTATCTGCGTAGTCTTACTCCCCGGGGCTGCAGCCATATCTAATATGAGCTCCCAAGGTTTAGGATCCAATACTATAGGAGGTATACCTGAGACGATCTCCTGTACATAGTAGTATCCGAGTGTATGTTCTAACGTAGTACCTAGCTTCACCTCCTCCTCCGTAGACTCCACCTCGAAAAACCATGGATGAAGCTTAGATCTCTTCAGGATGAATCCTTTAGCTTCCATCCTCGAAGCAAGCTCTTCAGGAGATATTTTAAGTGTATTAACCCTTATAGAGTAGGGTAACGGCTTGAAGAGGTATGAGAGGAATTCGTCATAGCCAGGTACGATATCCTTGTATCTTTCATAGTATTTGAGTATCTTCTGGGGGGTTATCAAACCTTCCGGTAGCTATAAGAATCGAATCGATAGAGGTAGATAAATTCTTCATGTATGGCTACATAAAATCGGATAGCTTCCCCCCACCGATACCGGTGTTCACCTTCGTTTCATGTAGTAGAGAATGTATTTCATCTCTCAGTAATTCAACCCTCTCCCTTATATACGGATCCACAGGATATTTCTTCGATACATCCTCCGCGAGTTTAAGATACTTCTCCACAGAGCTTGGATGAACGGTTAGCGAAAGCTCGCTACCGCATTTAAGGCAAACACCCTTCAAAGGCATTCTCCTATACCTAGAATTACACTTCTTACATCTGAATTGCTGCGATACAAACGCCCTCATATTACCGGCTAAATCTCTAACTAGGTGGGTCTCCAGCATCTTCTCGGCTACGATCTTAGCTTCGACGGCTTCAATCTTCTCAGCCATCTCCAGCTGTGCCTTAATCTTATCATACATGGATCTAAGGCGTTTATACTTGGATATTCTAGGTCCGTAAACTATATGGGATGTTTCATGGGTATATCTGAAGCCTTCAAGCTGCATCTTAGAGTTCAACCTATGCGATACAACCTCTACGTATGGTAGCGCCTCCTTAGGATCTGCCATCTTCGATGCTAACTGGTAGAATTCAACCGGGTATCTGTCAGAGATATCTAGGTTATGAGCAGCTGAATCCACCTCGCTCGGGTCTATCCTATAGGTTAAGAATAATGGGGCATCCATGAGTCCACCCATCTTCGACGGTAGATATTGCCTAGAAAAGTTAAGTAGGCAATCTAGCAGTAGCATAACCGAATCTTCATCTCCATCGCAATCCCTCCTTTTAGCTGCATGCCAGTAGGGATGTGCGAAACATACATTAGCTTCAGTGAACCCTATAATCCTACCTAGGACGCCTACAGATGTATGAGGAGCTAAACCGACTACCAGATGACCTAGTAGATCCTTATAACTATTCAGCTTGTAGTATGGTTCCAAGCCGTATATCTTCTCCAGCTCCTCATCGATGAAGTATGCTACCTTCTCAAGATAGTATGCGCACTCGTAGCCTATGACGATGTCGTGTACCTTTAGCTCGCATACCTGCTCTTTATCGATAAGCGGATCCCCATACATATCGACCGTATACCCGAGCCTTCGTAGATCCTCCACAGATACATTTATCTCGGATGGCTTGAAATGTGTTAACGGTGCATTCGTAGAATCAAACCGTATGGTTCCATCTTTGAATATAGTTACCCCGTACTTAGCTCTAAGAATACCCTTCTCTATAATCTCTGGTACTCGATCCTCGCTCATAAGACTTTTAACACCCTTCAACCCCTTCAACGTAATAGCTCCTATCTTAGTCCTAGCTTCATCTAGAAATTCTCTGAGCGGTATTATCTGAAGAGACCATCCCACTGTTTGAATACCGCATGTTTCGCATAACCGTTTATCCGAGTATTTACGTCCGCATCTCGGGCATCTGTAGAAAACCTTAGTCGGGGCTCCACACTTCCTACAGATAACGCTAAAAGATAGTCTCCCGCATACGGTGCACCTCCTATCGACGACCTCTACGGTTATACTTCTCTTACTGGAAGCTTCTATGAGATCCCTCCTAGCTCCTCCATATAATCCTACCGGGAACAATACGTGTACAGGAGGCTTCATCTCCCTAGGCTTCGCTTTCTCAGGTCGACCCATACGGGCACCTATAAACGATAGAGCTTTACTCCGCATAGGTATACCTAGGATTCTAGATAGAGTCGATAAGCCGTCACTCATCTGTAAGTCTATCTCAACGCTTGATCCGAGCTTCAACGTAGCTATGAGAGCTTCTGCATCCACTCCCTCTATGATTATCCTACCCTCCCTAATCTTATGAGGTATCCAAACTCTTTCTAGGATTGCTTTAAACTGAGGATTGTATACAGCCTCTATCCTCCTACAGCTTATCTCCCCCTCTTCAAGCCACATTTTTAAAGCATAGAGCTCTGACGCCGTTATCCTATCCCAACAATAGGTATAGCGTGGATGTAGCGGTACCTGAAAAGCTTTAGATAGCTTTAACGCTTCTTCAACTGTGGGGTATTCGCTAAACGGATACGAGCATATCCGCTCTACCCTTTCGATCGGTATA
This sequence comes from uncultured Candidatus Bathyarchaeia archaeon, assembly GCA_964491605.1. GTDB lineage: Archaea > Thermoproteota > CALKCG01 > B24 > DRYS01 > DRYS01. The sequence goes on along the minus strand of CAZBGY010000007.1, from coordinate 23,091 downwards.
CCTACATCGAGGAAGCCTACCTCTTTTATCCTTGCTCTAAGAGTCTCAGCCCACTCCTCCTCTGTGAAGTTAGCTGGGAGGAGTGCATGTTTATTCTCTAGGAATTCGTAGAAGCTTAGAAGTATATCGCCTAGGAATAGTATCTTATCGATATTCTTCAGGGTATCCGGGCTTGGAGGTTTCTCCAACCTAACTACATCGCCATTCTTAAGCCTAACTATAGGCGGTTCTATCGAATCTACGATAGCCACCGTACCACCTTTACCAGGTCTCTCCAACTTTACCTGCGTACCTATAGCTAGGAACTCGTTAAGCACATATAAAGTCGATGGATGTAAACCTACAGCGGCTAAACCCGTATTACGGCTTCTACCATATCTAACCCTGAACCCTCCGTAAGCCGATGGATTAGAGAATACAGGTCTACCTGCTATAACTTCATCGAGGAATATACGTGATTTATCACTACCCTCAGCTTCCCAGAGATTCTCAAGCCAATCCCAGCCTTCGATGCCGAGCTCCTTTACGACTTTAGCTATCTTCTTATGCCTACCGATTAATCCATCGTTAACGACTATAAGAGCCCCACCTCTAACCCTATTCGTCTCCACCCTAGGGAGATCCCTATAGTATGAAACTTCAACCGGGTCCGTCTCTACACCTGTAACTTCGACTGGCAGGTTTTCAAGAGTCCTCCTGAGAGCTTCATCTGGAACTTTATACTGGAACGGGCGGACTTCCCTCTCGTATAAGCGGACCTCCTCTATAAACCTATTAATCTCCTCTTCGGTTGGTTTATAGATGTCGAGACCAAGCTTCCTTCGTACATGATCTGCGATGACGACTATAAGTCCTTGCTCCGTACCGCCAGCCGGACGTATAGGTCCTGCGAAGTATACCGATAGATGACTTGTCCCGTCAAAGTTGCGTTTTATAGAAACCTTCGTTATACCTTGCATAGGTGCTACGGTTACGGCTTCTGTAAGTATAGCGAGCGCTGTTCTTAGAGCTTGCTCGGCGGCTTCTTCAAGTTTGAATGATCCGAGCATGCCGGATACTATATCCTCGGCGGCTTTAAATGCTAGAGCCTCCCTACTCATCGAATTCTTCAATCTACGTATATAGTGAGCTATACCTGGAGGGCCTACTAGAAGTTCGACTCTCTCAGCCATATCTTCAGCTAGTTTAACTTCAACCTCTGTAGATGGATCCAACCCTTTACTTCTAGCAGTACTAGCGGTGGTGAATACTCTCTTAAGCTCCTCCTCAAGTTTCATGAAGTATTTCAGGTAGTCCTCGCTACACTCTACGATATCTTTCAGCCCCCCTAGCAGCTGCCTCGACGAAAGCGTTTATTAGCTCCTCGATATCCACCGTCTGCTCCACTACCGTACCGGTTACGATTATATTAGCTCCTGCGGCGGTAGCCTCTTCTACCTGCTCGACTCTTCTCAACCCTCCGCCTACTATCAACGGTATATCTACCATAGCTCGCACCATTCTCACAGCTTCGGGTGGGATAGGCTTCTTAACACCTGAACCTGCTTCGAGGTAGACGAACCTCATACCTAAGAGTTGAGCTGCGAGCGCGTATGCAGCTGCGATCTCAGGTTTCTCGTAAGGTATGGGTCTTGCACAACCTATGAAACCGGCAGCTCCACCTTCCCCCATCACTATATACCCCATAGGTATAGCTTCCAACCCATACCTCTTCACAAGCGGAGCTGCAAGAGCTTGAGCCCCCGTTATAAAGTATGGGTTATCAGAGTTGAGTAGCGACATAAACCATATAGCATCCGCTAGAGGGGTGACAGCTACAACGTTGTTCGGGAATATTATCGTCGGTATCGATAAACGTTCTTTCAATCTTTTTAGAAGTTCGTCTAGGAGAAGTGGCGATGCAAGAGTCGAACTTCCGATCATTATCGCAGCGGTACCCGCCTTCTCAGCTTTGCAAGCTACATCTACTAGCTTCTCCACGGATCCACGTTCAGGATCAATTAAGGTTATATGGATTGCGCCCTCAGATGCTATCCTTGCTTTTAAGTATTCTTCAACCTTACCCAACTTAAAGCCTCCTTGTTACTATAGACCTGGCCGGACGAGAAAATATTATCGTAAGCACTAGTACTTAACGTTAGATTCTTAAGTTAAAGCGAAAGTGTTGGATTCGGCTTCTCCAGTATATACACAGATTCTTCAGTAGAAATCTAGGAGGTCCGACCTTGTTAACACGCCCTTGTAGAGGAAGGATATCTGTCTTAGAGCTAGAAGCTGATCGAAATCATTGATGGCTGCTATACAATCGACTGGCACATATGGCTTATATCCCCTTAAGGCAGAGCTGCCTACTGTATGGAGTACACATATATTTGATACGACCCCGGCTACGACTAGATGCCTAACCTTAAGAAGCGATAATAGCGCATCCAGTCCTGTACCATAGAATGCATCGTAGGTCTCCTTCCTCACTATGAACGATGCAGCTCTAGGTTTAACCTCCTCTATTATCTCAGAGCCCCATGTATCCATGATGGCGTGTCTAGGCCATATTAGGAATTCAGGTGAATCTGGAGGATGCCAATCCTGAGTATAGATGATAGGTACACCTTTAGACGTAGCTTTCTCCAAGAGAATCCTTATAGGGTCGATTATTCTACGTGCTTCATCACCCATGTAGAGCACTCCGTTTGGGTGTAGGAAATCGTTCTGTAGATCTATCAGGATTAAAGCTGATGTTTTGGCTTCCAACTTTACGGCTATAGGTTTAGGTATTTCAGGTATCTGAACGCTATAGCTACTCAACCCGTCTCCTCATCCTAACAGGTACGTGTAGTAGTCGAGGATCAGACTATATGAGTGCGATTACCTTTATCTTCGAGCATCTTACGTCTTTCAGCCTCCTCCTTCTCATACCATAGCCATGTAATATACCTATCATACTCTAGAAGCTGGAATCCTATACGCATAAGATTCAATATAACATCCTTAAGCATATCTATGTCCATCTTATCCATGACGTAAAAGTTTGTAAACCATTCATCAAACCCCTTCAAGCTTTGCCTGTATGTAGCGAGAAGCTGCCTACCCAGTTGTATGAGCTCCGCCTTAGACATATACTTAACCTTATCTTCGAGGTTCTTCCTCTCCTTTAACAAGTAGTCTATATACTGGTAGAAGGACATAACCTGAAACACCGACTTTTACTGAGTAGATCCTAGAACTTAAGGCTTACCCTCCAAGAGGAGGCTAACTTTAAAGCAGGGTTTACCTCCTAGAATTAATGTGGTTGCGCTAGGAGAAGGTGGAAGGGATGGGAAGGCGGCGTAGGAGGAAGGTTGTAAAGCGTATAGTGAGGGTTTTACCCAAGGTTTTCCCGTGTATCGTATGCGGCCGTAGATCAGTATCGGTGAATATTGATAAGAGTAGGGGTGTAGCTACGGTTATCTGTAGTTCTTGCGGTGTTAGAGGAGAGGTTGAAGTTAAACCATACATGACTATAGTCGATGCTTACGGTGCTTGGACTGATCTCGTATACTCTGGGAAGCTGAATATCGAAGGGGTAGGTAAAATTTGAAGGTAGCGATCATAGGTGTAGGGACTTTAGGTTCATGTATAGCGTACGAGCTAGCTGTGAAGGGTATCGTAGATGAGCTAGTGCTCGTAGATATAGCTGTGGATATAGTGGAAGGGCATGCATACGATATACTCCAAGCTGTAGCTATACGCGGTAAACCTAGGATTAGAGTAGGCGATTATAGCGATGTATATGGATCCGACGTCGTTGTGATTGCTGCAGGTAAACCTAGGACAAAGGATACTCCATCTAGGATGCAGCTAGCTGAAGATAATGCTAAGATAGTAGCGGGTATAGCTCGAAGGCTCCTCGACCATAAGGTGGAATCCACGTTTATCACGTTAACGAATCCGGTAGATGTTATGAACTATCTACTTTACCGTATGATGGGTTTACCTAGATACAGGTTTATAGGATGCGGGTGTCAACTCGACTCTGCTAGGCTGCGCATAATAGTTTCAGAGGAGTATTCCCTGCCGTTAGATGAGATCGAAGGCTATGTTATAGGGGAGCATGGAGAGCATCAAGTACCTTTATTCAGTATGGTGAAAGTTGGTGGGAAACCGTTCAGTATACCCGTGGAGCATAGAGCTAAGATACAATCTAGACTTGTAAACTTCGCTTTAGAGGTTATCCGGAGGAAGGGTGCAACAGTATACGGGCCTGCACACCATACTGTCGAATTGATCGAGTCGATAGTATTTGATCAGAAGAAGCTGTTTTGCTGCTCGGCGGTTATAGATGTTGATGGTTTAGGTGATATCAGTATAGGTGTACCGGTTATAGTTGGGAGGGGGGGTGTGGTAGAGGTTCTAGGATGGGGTTTAGCTGGGGAGGAGCGTAACGCGTTTATCGAAGCTGCAAAGACGTTGTACGAGTATGAGCGTAGAATACTCGAAGCTGTAGCAGAGGAATACTAATATACGAGATGTACAGAATCTCCTGAATTCTAGAAGAGTAGATGACGACGGTATACGATGTACACCCTGCAGATCTAATAAGTAGGTTGACGGAAGTGTTGAAAGGTGTAGAGGAGATAATGCCGCCTCCATGGTACCTTCAGGTTAAGATGGGAGTCGCTAAAGAGAAGGCTCCGGAGAGGAGTGATTGGTGGTACGTTAGAGCTGCATCTATTCTGAGGAAGATATACATCGAGGGGCCCATCGGTATAGAGAGGTTAGCACGGATATACTCGGATAAGAGAAGGCGAGGTAGAGCTCCCGCTCATTCCAGGAAGGCTAGTAGAAAGATTATAAGAGCTATACTTCAACAGCTTGAGAAAGCTGGGTTGGTGGAGAAGTATGGTAATAGAGGTAGGATTTTAACGTCTAAGGGTAGGTCGCTGCTTGATAGGCTTTCTCACGAGGTTTTGAAGAAGAATCCTCTACCGGAGATCGGGAGGTATTACGAGGTTTGAGCTACGAGGAGTATGATGCCGAGCTTGAAGAACTTAAACGCAGGCGGCTATTAGAACTTCAGAAAGCCGCTGAAGAGGAAAGGGTTAGAGCTGAACGTGAGAAGAGTATACAGATCGCTTTAACACAGATACTTACACCTGAAGCTAGGCAGAGGCTAGCTAACCTTAGGATGGTGAAGCCGGAGTTCGTCCGCCAGCTTGAACTCGAACTTATAAAAGCAGCTCAATCCGGACGCATACCTGTTCCCATCACTGATGACGTTCTCAAGAAGATCCTGCTTAAACTTGCATCGACGGAGAAGCGGGAGATACGTATATGGAGGTTATAGGGTTATGGCTAGATATAAGCCTGCAGCTAAGAAGAGGAGGCTTATAGCTGAGAGGAGAAGGAGTAGAACCGTACCAGTATGGGTTGTAGCGAAAACTTTAGGTAAGTTTAGGTTCACTCCTACTAGGAGACATTGGAGGAGGGTTAAGATAGGAGCGTAGATTGGAGGTATACTTATGAGTGGAAATCCATCCGAGGAGAGGATCTACACGATACCTCTCAGGGATGCGTGGAAAGCGCCTTGGACCGATAGAGCGCCGACAGCTATCAAGATCGTAAGGAGGTTCGTTGAGCGTCATCTTAAAGTGGGGGCTGGAGGGGAGGGTCGTATAAGGATATCTGAAGAGTTGAATAAGATTATATGGAGTAGAGGTAGGGAGAAGCCGCCTCGCAGGGTTAGGGTTAGGATCGTTAAGGAGGAGGATGTATACACCGTATATCCTGCCGAGGGGGTGTAGGATCTTCTGCCGTTCTCTCACTACAATTTCTATGGAAGGACGTGTATAGGCGTATATCTTAAGGCAACAGATAGATTCGTTATATGCCCAGAATCGACTATGGATGATGATGTTAAGCTATTCGTAGAAACTTTGAAGGTTGATACGGTTATCAAGACTACGGTGTATAAATCAAATCTTTTAGGGATATTCACAGTCGCTAACTCGAATGGTATAATCCTCTCGCCGCTTATAGGGGATGATGAGCTTGAAAGGATAAAAATGAATCTTCCTAGAGATATAAGGATAGCCATCCTCCCCGCTAGATGGACTGCTATAGGTAACTTCCTCCTGCTAAATGATTTAGGATGTCTCTCAGGTATACGTCTATCTAGAGAGCAGGTTAAGATCATATCCGATACACTGGATATAGATGTTGAGGTGGGGAGTGTGGAAAATCTACCGTATGTAGGTAGCTTAGCCGTAGCGACGAATAAAGGCGTCCTCATCGATCCGATGGTATCATCTGAGGAGGAACAGGTTATCAGGGATGTATTAAAGGTGCCTGTATACAAGGGTACGGTAAACTATGGAAGTAAATTCGTTAAGATGGGGGTTGTAGCGAATAGCTACGGGCTAATAGTAAGCGATGCTACTAGAGGTTCAGAGTTAGCACGTATAACAGAGGCATTCCGTATAGAAGAGTAAAGCTAATCTAGGAGCTCTATTCAAGGTTAGATAGGCTATCATGGGCGATATAAAAACGTTTAAAATTGTCTGCTCCTATAAGGTAGGAGTGTTTAGAATCAGGCTTACCAAGGAGATTAGAGCTTTAAAGCTGGAGGAGGCTTTAGAGAAACTATACTCCGATGTAGGTAGTCATCATAAAGTGAAGAGACGCAACTTGAAGATAGAAGAGGTGGAAGTCTATGGGGATGGATAGTCGTAGTAGGATAGAGAGGGAGATCGAACAACTGATAGCGGAGATATCGATACTAGAACAGACTGCGGAGAATATCAGGCAGAGGCTGACCATAGCTGAAGCAACCTATAACGAGCATAGACAAACATGCGACACCCTTAACGCTCTCAGAAATGAGAAGCCTAACGTAGAAGCGTTGGTAGCTATAGGCTCAGGATCGTATATCAAATGCGTTATCGTGGATGTGGAGAACGTCCTACTGAGTATGGGCGGTAACGTATACGTGGAGAAGAAGGTAGACGACGCTATAAAGATAGTGGAGGGAAGGGCTAACGATATACTGAAGCTTAGGGATAGCCTACAGCAGCAGCTGGTTAACATAGTCACAAAGCTGGAAGAGGCTAGGAGGAGGCTTACAGAGCTTACTAAATCTATGGAGGGCGGGAGAACTGCTTGAAGCTATCAGGAAAGCTCTAGCTAGGTTTAAGAGCACTCTGCTCGAAACCGAGCTTAAACCAGAGGAGATTCGCGGATATCTAGATGAGTTGAAGTATTCGCTTGTAGAGGCTGATGTCGCTTTAGAGGTAGCCGAATCTCTATGTAGCCTCATCGAGGATAAGATCGTAGGCGTTAAGGTAGCTAAGTTTACCGATAAGAAGATTATAGTCGAATCCGCTTTAAGGGGATCTATAATAGATATACTTAGATCGGTGAAGCCTGAGAAGAGCTTCGAAGAAACTGTGAGAGAATCCGGTAAGCCATATATAGCGTTATTTCTAGGGGTTAACGGTGTAGGTAAAACCTTAACCATAGCTAAGCTCGGATGGAGACTTAAACGTAGCGGGTTTAAGGCTGTATTAGCATGCAGCGATACGTTCAGAGCCGGGGCTATCGAGCAGCTTGAAATCCTATCTAGGAGGATAGGTGTAGACCTGGTTAAGCAAGTCTATGGAGGCGATCCTGCAGCGGTAGCTTACGACGCTGTACAATACGCGAAAGCGAGGAGGTTGGATGCCGTTCTGATAGACACCGCCGGTAGAATGCAGACTAAACGTAACCTTCTCGACGAGATGCGTAAGATAATAAGAGTTGTCAACCCTAATGTGAAGATATTCGTCGGGGATGCTCTTACAGGTAACGATATAATCGATCAAGCGGTGGAGTTTAACAGGTATGTAGGTGTAGATGGTGCGATAATAACAAAAGTAGATGCAGATGTTAAAGGTGGAGCTATACTTAACGTAGCCTATATCCTCAGGAAGCCTATATTCTTCATAGGGGTGGGTTCAGGGATAGATGATCTGAGAGAGTATGATCCTGAATACGTAGCCTCGATGATGGGGCTCTAGGATCGTGAGGAGAGCCTCCTAGCAAATAGCAGATACCCAGTATGAGCTATCATCGTCGTTTCAGGCCTAGTCTCACCCTTTTTAACCTTATAACTTCTTGTAAACGATTCGAGGACGGCTAATACTAAGAAGCCTCTATGCGCCTCCATAGATTCTACGAGTTTCTCGATCTGGTTTATGGTCGGGCTGAAGCTTACGAAGAATCCTCCAGGTTTAAGTGATTTGTACACCGAATCTAGAGCTAGCCATGGAGATGGGACATCCAGTATAGCTACATCGACATCACTCTCTTCAACCCCCTTGTATATATCTCCGAGTTTAAGTTCTACATACTCTAGAAGGCCTGTACGTTCCAGATTCCTCCTAGCAACCTCTATGAATTTAGGATTCACATCGTACCCGTAGACTCTTCCTGTAGGTTTAACATGGTAGGCTAGGAAGCTTGTAAGGGCGCCTGAACCCACCCCAGCTTCTAAAACCCTGTAACCTGGGCCTATATCCGTATAGACTAGTATGAATCCTATATCTTTAGGGTATAGTATCTGGGTAGGTCTCTCGTAGCTTTCCACATAATCCCATAGTGATGGTCTAAAAGCATAGAACCCGACACCCATACTGCTTTCAACCATAACGCCTTCAGGTTTATCTACGATTCTATCCAGCTCTATGAAGCCTTTGTGTGTATGGAAGCGTCTACCCCTCTCAAGCTTAACCAGATACTTTCTCTTCCTATCTAGTTGGAGTAAGATGTACTCCCCCTCGCAGAATGGTTTAGACATATCGTAAGTTCAAGCATATACCTTAAAACCGGGATTTAAATAGATGCTCCTATTAGGAGGTTTGTAAAAAATATGTGGTATCTCCTCAGTGGGTGAAGGTTCACTGTATCTGCTATGTATAGTCCCAGCTTCGCTAAACTAGATCTTCAAATTTAAGCTTTCTAGATAGCTTACCCTTAACCCTAACCGATAGTTTAGGCGCTATCTCCTTCTCTATCTCGTCTAAACTTAAGCTACTCTCGCTCTTTACGGTTAAACCGCAGCTTCCATCGTTAAGCATCTTACGTCTTTCGCATGATGCATAGTTGCACTTATAACCTATACATTGATCGCCGGATACTACGCACCAAGCTGTCTCACTTCGCCATTTGAGAGCTTTCTGGCGGCATCTGAAAAATTCGCATTTGGGATTACAAAGTTTACCTTTAGGCAAGGCTTAACCCCAAATATCCTACCCGGTGAATATATTCTGCATGATCCTAGGATTTAAACTTTGCAGTCGATGGATCCTAGAGATATCCGATGTTACAGTTTAGAGAAGCCTTATTAGCGTATAACTCCTGAGTTGTAGTAGGGGTTGAAGGTTGAATGGTGAATCTGAAGCTAAGTATATACGGCAGGGGGATGTTGTAGGTAGGAAGGTTGTCGAGCAGCGTGGCTACATAATAGGCGAGGTTAAGGATCTATCGTTTAAATTGCTTGAGGATCGTATCGAGTTAGCGTTAACCATAAAGTATGGGGATACTGAGATGGATATACCGTGGAGCCAGATTAAATCTATAGGCGATGTAGTGCTATTGAAGACGGAGTACGAGCCTCCATCGAAGGCTAAACCTGAAGCCGCGGCTCCTACAGCCCCCCCACTCGTAGCTAAACCGCAGCCGCCTCTGTTAACGCCTAAGGTATGTCCTAACTGCGGCTATCCTAACGATCCTAAGAATAAATTCTGTATAAAATGCGGTGTTAAGCTTCCGGAGTAGGGTTTGGGATCCAGCCATGCCTGCGAGGATCATATTGATAGTATGCGATGGGCTTGGGGATAGGCCGATAGGAGATATCGGGTTTAAGACCCCGCTGGAGGCCTCAAGAAAGCCTGCTATGGATTTTATAGCGGCTAATGGTGTATGCGGTATAATGGACCCGATAGCTCCAGGTGTTAGACCTGGAAGTGCACCGGCGCATCTAGCGATATTCGGTTACAACCCGTACGAGTACTATAAGGGTAGGGGTATCTTTGAAGCTTTGGGGGTAGGTGTAGATGTTAAGCCTGGCGATCTCACGTTTAGAGTGAACCTAGCTACCGTAGATGACCACTTAACGGTTATCGATAGAAGGGCAGGTAGGATCGGAGGCGATGATTCGCGTATGCTATTCCATCTTCTAAACGATGAGCTGAAGATACCTGGTGTGGATATATACTTCTATCCTGGGGTTGAGCATAGAGGGGTTCTAGTTATCCGTGGTGTGGGGTTATCCTGGATGGTGTCTGATACGGATCCGGAGAAGGATGGAGAACCGATACTAAAATGTAGACCGCTAGATAAGGGTGTAGAAGCTGAGAGGACCGCTGAGCTTATAAACCGTATATCGTTCGAGTCTCATAAGATACTTTCGAAAGCTGAAATTAATAGAAGGAGAGTTTCGGAGGGTAAGCCGCCAGCGAACGCTATACTCATCAGAGGTGCTAGCTTCTACGAGCCGGTAGCTAGAGTTGATGAAAGATACGGTTTGAAAGCTTGCTGTGTAGCTGGAGGCTCCCTCTATAAGGGTGTGGCTAGATACGTAGGTATGGATGTAGTTGAGGTGAAAGGAGCGACTGGTACCTATAATAGCGATTTCAAAGCTAAGGTTGAAGCATGCATGAAGGCTTTGGATAGCTATAACTTAGTGTATATGCACTTTAAAGCTACAGATCTAGCAGGTGAGGATGGGGATTACAGGAGGAAGATCGAGATAATAGAACGTATAGATGATGCGCTCTATATGCTCCTAGATAGGGTTGAGGATTGTATAGTAGCGTTAACAGCCGATCATTCTACGCCATGCAGTATAAGGACTCATTCAGCGGATCCAGTGCCGATAGCTATAGCAGGTCCAGATATACGTGTGGATGATGTAGGTAGATTCGAGGAGAGGTTATGCGCGAAAGGTGGGCTTAGCAGGATTAGAGGACTGGATTTAATGCCGATCCTCCTAGATATAGTGAACCTTACGCATAAGTATGGAGCGTAACGTATCCGTAGACTGCTAAACCGGCTTCGGAAGCTTCATTATATCGTCTATATACTTCCTCCAGGATAGCTGATCCTTGATGCTCCTATGGGGTTTGAAGGATGTCTTGATATCGCTTAGAGGATCGCCTATAGTCTGTATCTTACCAGGATCTATTTCGCCGTAGCCCCAAACCGATAGGATGTATAGATAACCTATATCGTATACATCGAACCCCATAGCCGATGCAACTATCGAATCCAGCGATATAGGGTTTATCGAAGCGAAGTATACACCCCATCTCTTAGGATTACCGTTTACAGGTCCATCCCCCTCCATCGCTTCGTATCCATCCACTATTGCTAGATGGGGCATAACGTGTACGGCGATTCTCGCGATATTATAGTTTATCTGCCAATATCCCTGATGTATAAGCTGGCGGTACCCCCTTCTAATGGAGCCTACAACCATATTCTTCAAGCTTAACGTTACGACTACTACGTCATGTGTTTTAGGTCTTACGGCTGAAACTCTGAAATCCGATTCTACTATAAGTTTGGATATAGGTATGTGGATGGGGGTTCCATTCTTATCCACTACCTCGACCTCCTCGTATCCATACCCATCGAGATCGCATAGCTCAACGTCATATCTATCCTTTAACGCTTTATACCCAAACCTCTCTACAGCTTCTCTAAAGCTACCTATGGTAGGTGATTCGGCGATTATTAATTCTCTGGGATCCATGAATGTCGATATGAATTTCACCGTTTCCTCAACGCACTTCACAGGGGTTGCCGACAAATATCTATATGCACTTACGAAGTTAGGTTTAATAACCACCCTAGCTTTACCCGGTATCTTCTCTATGATCTCATCCTTGATGAGCATTAAAGCCTTTACTAAGCCTCGACATCTATCTTCAAGATCCTTAACTACAGATACCTTCCCCATAGATATGCACCATAGGCGACTATAAATCGATAGCTATATCCTCCTTACAGGGCATTTAACCTTCTTCAATACATCTTCAGCTTCTACGCTATCCTTAACCTTAAGTGTGTAGAGATATCTTTTAGTCCTAAGCTTCAGTTTAACGCTTCCATCCTTAGCGTTACTCTTAACTAGGCAGTAATCGGCTTTCTCCGATAGCCTGATAAACTCTTCTACATCGAATATCTCTCTAGGCATACCAGCTCTTAGGAGTCTAAGTGTAACTTGGATATAAAGTCTAGGCTATACCGTCCACATTTAAATCCGAGGATTGGTACGGTCGATATTGAAAGCCGAGCATCCATACAGAATAGACGAATCTTTATATAGGGATTTATACCTCCGGGTTTACTTCACGGAGGAAGGTGTTATGCCTATAAGGGATCCTGTTAAACGCGAGATAGCTATGAGGAAGAGGTTGTACCTGAAGATATGTAGGGAGTGTGGTGCTAGGAATAGCCCGAACGCTGAGAAGTGTAGGAATTGTAGATCTTATAATCTTAGATGGAAACATAGAGAACCAGCTGTCAAAAGATAGTAAGAATAATAAGATACCTGTGGTTTAAGCTATATTATCGATGGGGGCCGGTGGTCCAGCTGGGTTAAGACGCCGCGTTCACACCGCGGAGATCCCCGGTTCAAATCCGGGCCGGCCCATACATCGTTTGCTCATCGGAAAGATCCTTTAATGAGGGGAAAGAATTATCTCCACCCCCCTATATAAGATTGGATATAGGTAGCTGTGGCCTCTGAAGGTGTTACGCTGGTAGAGTTTAGCTGGCATCGTATCTCAGGTCTTATACCTGAGGATTGGGTTGTGAAAGTCGAGGGTGGTAATTCTAAGCGTGGGTATCTTAGGTTCGATGAGTATAAGCCTAGATTAGAGGTTAGGTGGGAGGAGTTTAAGAAGAATAAGGTTCCAGATCCTAGCAAGATTCTTAAGGATCTGGAATCTAGGAGTAGGAAGGAGGATCCAGATTTCAAGGTTGCTAACAGAGGGGAGGGGAGGGTTGGTGGGCATAATGCATTGTACGTCTATTACCGTGGGAGCAGGGAGGGCTTCATATACGTGTTTAATTGCGATAGGACTATGCGTAGCTTCATATTGAGATTCCACTTCGATAGAGAGGAGTATGATAGGGTTAGGAAGATTTCTAATAGTATACTTTCGAGTTTCGACTGCCACCCTGAAGGGGATATGCTATCCTGGAGGATTCTAGATATAATGTTAAGTATACCCGTAGGCTTCGAGCTTCTAGATAGAAGGTTCTACCCGGCTGATACGTATCTCTTATTCGAATCTAGTTATGGTTATATAGGGTATGAGAGAGTTGGGTTAGCTAGCAGGGTTTTAAGGAAAGAGAAGCTTGAGGATTGGGTTAGGGAGAAGTATCGTAGATCCCTAGGTAAGGCTCTGAAGGGGCTTATATGGAAGAAGCCTTCACAGGTAGATGTATTCGGCCATGAAGGGTACAGGTATCCCATATACTTCAGGAGGGGTTTACTTAAGAAGCTTATGGATGGATATACATATGCATGGATATGCGATAAGATGGATAGACTATATGCTGTAACCCTGCTTAAGGAGAAAGATGGGAGAGAAGATATCGAAAAAGTTATGAATAAAGTTTTCGAGAGTTTAAGATGTCACTGAGGAGGATGCCTATATGCCCTTGAACATATTTAGAAGATTGTTTAGAAGGAAGCGTAGGAAGACTCAGGAAGCTCCCAGGATGGAGGATTTTATGAAGCTTATCCCGGTGCGTAATCCTATAGTGGAGTGGGGTGAATACGCTGATGGAGGAGTATACATAGTACTTAGGAAGGGGGGAGGTGTTAAGAAGGAGAAGAGGTTAAATCTTGACGATATAGGCTCGTTCACATGGATGAATATCGACGGAAAGAATAGCGTAGAAGATCTTCTCTCCAAGATATGCTCTAAGTATAAGATAACTAGGACGGAAGCTGAGACGCCCCTCCTCATATTCCTTAGAAAGCTCGCTGAGAGGAGGCTTATAGCCTTCCTACCTAGGGAAGCTATAGCTATAGGTGAGAAGAGGCGTGGAAGAAGGCTTCACAGCGAGAGCTAGACGGTGGATTGGTAGTAGGGTCAGATGGAGTGTAAAAGTGCTCTTTAAGCCATACGATGTATACGATGAGATATTCGAGGAGCCGGATTACCTATGGATACTTCTACTATTCGTTCTAACAGGTTTATCTGCTGGTTTATCGTACACCTTACTTCAAGCAACTAAGATAGCATACTATGATTCGGAAGCAAATCTAAGATTCACTTTTGTGGATGTCTACGGATGGCTTATAACTACTTTAATGAATTTCTTCTCGAATACTATAAACCTCGGGATAAACTTCATATTAACGGCAGTCGTGCTCTATCTCTCGTCTTGGCTCCTAGGTGGGGAGAGAAATTTCTCTGGGACAATCCTATGCGTAGGCTTCTCCTTTACGGCTTATATTATCTCAGCGTTATTCCAAACATCCCTAATCCCGCTCGTACCTGATGTTACGTATAGGATAACATCTAGAGTTGAGGTTGTGATGCTGCTATCCTCGATACAAGCTATGAAGAGACAGATAGCTATATGGAATAGCTTGGATAGGTTGAATATCCTAGCAGATGAGGTTTGGAGAAATTCGTTTATAGTTCAAGCATCCAATATAGTATTCTACGCATTCCCTGTATGGGCTATAATAGTTTCAAGTATAGGTGTTGGTAAGCTTGCGGAACTGGATAGAGGTAGGATACTCGTTATGCAAGGTATAACCATACTCGTATGGATGATACTCTATGTAACGCTACCTAGAATACTAGGTTGAGAAGATTAGATGGATGCTGAAACTAGTATGAGATCTGCTTCAGCTGAGGATGTAGTATTACTTCCTTTAAAGATGTATGAGAACGATAGGTTCATATAGACCTTAACCTGTATCCCTGTCCCTCTATCGTACCATCTAGTAGCTATACCGCGGATGTAAGGATCATCTACCGTGCTGTTAACTACGATGCAGCTCCATATCCTATTAGAAGCGTTTATAGATTCTATACCAGAAACCCTATAGGGTAAGCCTTCTATCTCTACTATATCGCCAGTATCTGGCGGTGGGTATAGCCATAGGAAGAATTTACCAGTATCTATGATCTCATCATCTATCGATAGTAGCCTACCCGTAGCGGCAGACACCTTGAATATCCTCGATATAGAAGTTCTCAAGTTAGTTGATTCTATGCATGCCTCCAAAGTAATAGTATCCGCATCCATACTCTTTACGCTCCACCTTACGGTAGCTTCTAGTACCCCCTCCCCTCCGATACTTAAGCTTCCATGGTATACTATCGAAGCTCCAGGCTTAATCCATGAGGGCTGAGCTATATCTTCAGATCTGCTAAAACCAGTGAGTATGATGAAAGCTGTTAGGGTGAGGATAGCTATGAATGGTAAGCTTCCGTTTTTCAAACCTAGATCTTATAATCTCTTCTTTAGAAGATAAAAGGTTTAATAGGGTGGGTCGTAGATAAGCTAGTGTGTGAGGGAATACAGATTATCGAGCGTCATATCGATAAGCATACTAGTAGGTATAGTCTACTCCTTCATACTACTATCCATCTTAAAGCAGCTTCAAGTTTTCGGTGATCCTGCAGGCTACCCTATACTAGTTATGCTAGTATTAACTAACGTCATATCTCTGACAGCTCCTATCATTCTAACGCTTATAGCTATGCGTGGATCTCTGGAGCTTAGATGGATCTTGTCTATCATAACGGTAGCTTCAGCGATTGTAGCTATACCCGTATTCAAGTTAACTATGGATTATGCGTTATCCCTCGATATAGAGTATAGCTATATATTATCCAAGGCATGCTTAAACGTGGTCTCTATTAAGCTTGTAGATGGGATGCTCGTCCTCACAGCTTTCCTATCATCGTTGATGATATTGTTCAGCGATCCGAGAGTATATCTGGGTATCGGTAGAGATGGGAGTAGACATATCTACGTTAAAAGTAAGCTTCTATCCGTTTTAAGGGTGTTTATAGGTGGTAGGGATAGATTGATAGGTGTTACGGATGATTATCCGTTCATCTTGAACCCTTCGATATCAGGTATGGAAGAGGTTAGATTCAACGATAAAATACGTGTAGTACCATACGGTGCTCTATGGATGCTAGTTAAATGTCTAGCAGTGTTCATGGTAGTGTTAGGTTTCGGTAGCCGGATAGCTGTTAAAATCGATCTCTTAATCCACTCAGCGAGTATGTATAGTATAAGCTTCCAGATGGTAGCATCGAGGATCATATCAATCATAGTAGGTAGGGTAATTCCAGGCTACGTAACGTCCATGGACTATCCTATAAGCGATATCTTAACACTGGAGATCTACAGTATAATCTATATGGTAGCTTACATATTAGCGGTGCTATGGGCTGTAAGGCTTATCTTAGCATCCATAGGAGATGCTGCATCCATAATCCTATCTAAGCATCTAGGTCTACCATCGATAATATCCGGTATACGTATAGTCTCTAATATCGTAGGTATAGTAGTGCTATCGTTATCGATAGCTTTCTTAAGGATACCGATGCAGGTTTTCGATGCTTCAACGCCATATTATGCTCTTACTATAACCCTCGCTCTCATAGCGTCTGCATGCCTAGCTATGATCCTTAAGCTATCGGTTCATACCGAGCAGATATATCGTATAGCCTCTAAGATGTATTACGCGATACTGCATGGATCCATCTATAGGGTACTACTCGCTATACTTCTCTTAGGGGTGCTCTCTCCGAGTATCTATGCTAAGCTCGCTATCGAAACACAGATGCAGGGTAAAGCCTACGAGTACCTATGGATCCCAGCATACTTACCTACCATAAAGTTTACGAAGTGGGCTTACTCTGTAGATAGCGTCGAAAGGGTGGGTATAGATTCCATAGCTATCAACGATACTCGCATCCTTGAGAGAACTAGGATATTTACGGCGGAAGCAGCTAGGCTTAACCTTAGACCGTATGTAGGTGTTAACTGGATGTCAATAGATGAAGCTATAATAGATATCGTATACTTGAAGGAGAAAGAATATTGGGTAGCAATACTCGCACCCGTCAGACCCCCCTACGCTGGCGATGTAGATATATGGAGGGCTAACCATCTTATACTAACGCATTCAGAGAGAATTCTAGCCTTAGACTCCACATCGGCTGAGATAATAGATGTTCGAGAGCTACTGAATCTAACGGTGTATCCTACATTATACTATGGTGAGGGGGGTTTATGGAGGGAGGTGGATGAAGTCTACATAGGTGTTCCAGGCTTCCAGGAGATACACCTCCCAGGATATGTGGGCCCCGCCGGATACGACGGTGGCCCAGATTACGTTTACAAAGGGTTTTGGCGTTTCTGGAAGTTCTTCTGGGGGTTCAGATGGGATTTCGCTCAAGGCGCCTATGGGGATATAAAGGCTTTAACCGATAGAGATTGTAGGAGTAGGGTATCTAAACTCCTATTGCCTAACCTGAAAACGACTAAAAGCGGATACATAGTGTTCGGTTGTGATGGTGAAGTCTACCTACTGTATTGGATATGGGCTTCATGGCCTCCACCCCATGATTACCTAGATTGGCCATCGCATGAGTATGAAGGTATACAGAGGCTGATAGGCTTCATACTAGTCGATCTGCATAGCGGAATTATGGATGGATACCTCCTTGAAAACTATAGGGACGACTATATAACGGCGTATTATAGGGAGAAGTACAGCTTATGGTCTAAACCCATACCTGAATGGATTAAGAAGCAGTTGAAGTATCCAGAGGAGCTTCTAGAATCGCAGATAGACTGCTACAATTGGTATTTCCAAGAGGATTTCTCTAGATGGCAAAGTAACCAGTTCTACGATTTTACTAGGACAGAGCGTGAAACATTATTCGAGGATGTACGATACATAACTATACGATTCAAGGGGGAGGAGACATGGTGCGCTGTAAGACTCGTGGAATGGTATAAGAGTCCTTCTAGAAACCTTGCAGGGGTGTATATAGCTCCATCCGGACATATGCTTGGAAATATATGCTTCCTAAGCCTTGAGGATAGGACCGTCATAGGTCCATGGACTGCTTTATCCGTGGTAAGCAATAACCCTGATGTTAAGAGGGAGCTTACACTCCATCCGAACTGGAAGTATAGCAATATACTCCTATACGCTGTAGAGAGGAGCCTCGTGTACTTAATACCATTTTACAGTGAGGAAAAGGATCTAGTACTCCCTGCCATGGTTGTAGCGGTGGATGCAGAGAAACAGGAGGTCGGCTCATATGTTATATTGAACCCGAAGAACCCGGATGAAGTACGTATTGCAGGATTGAAAGCTGTAGAGAAGCTGAAGTACGGTAGATATACACTTGGAAGGGAGGAGAAGATAGCTGATTTGAAGGAAATCTTAGAGGAGTTAGGGCTGTCTGTCGTAGAAGTGGAAGCGTTATATCCGCATGCGAAGGTTAAGGTAGGGAGTGTACGCTACGATAAACCTGAAGATTTGGAGTATATAAGGAATCTCATACTAACGTTCATCGCGGAATCAGGTTATCAAGGTAAGCGTACATACGTTTGGTTCGATGATAGTAGGGTGAATATAGGTTTTATGATGAGATTCTCGGAGATAATCGAACTACACTACATCTCTATAGAGGTTTAATCAGGTGTAACGTTTATCTCCGGGTATTCTAGCTAGATCGTTAATATCTGGTATGGAGAAAGATGTGGATAGTACGTATAGGAACTTAAGGTTCCTATTCATAAAATCGGTACTCTCATCCCTGGGGGATGGTATGGTCGCTCCATTCATGAGCATATACCCTATACTTCTAGGCGCCAGTCCGAGCGATATGGGTTTAATAAGATCCACGACAAATTTCACGCAGTCGATCCTCCAAACCTTCTGGGGTAGGCTTAGCGATATTATCGGTAGGAGGGTGCCGATAATATTCTTCGGTAGTATCATCGTAGCTTTAACATGGATATTGATGGCCTACACTGATAGCGTAACAGCATATATATTCCTGATAGTAATACAGACTCTAGCTGCATCCGCCGTCACGCCTGTATGGACTGCGCTAATAGGTGATAATACTACATCGACCGATAGAGCTAGGGTAGTAGCACATATAAGGCTTTGGAGTCTTATAGGATCGATCATAGCTGCGGCTATATCTGGATGGATATCATCTATATCCGGGGGATCTGGAAGAGAGGTTTACCGAGTTCCGCTTATCATCGCAGGATCCATAGGGTTGTCGTCGAGCTTCATGATTCTATACGTAAAGGAGCGGAGGAGGACTATAGCTCAATCTAGGAGATCTCTACTCCGCTTATACGATCTAAAATCGTTAAGGCAGGATAGGGTGTTTTACGATTTTTGCAAAGTGAACGCTATAGCATCGTTTACGCTATCGATAGCTTGGCCTATATTCCCTATAACTCTAGGGAGCATACTAAAGCTTCAACCATCTATGCTAACTTTACTCAGTATATCTCAGGGATTAGCTTCTCTCTCCATCCAGAGATATGTGGATAGGGTCATATACAGGTATGGGTGTGAGTGGGTTATCACACTTTACAGATCGATATTAGTTATGGTTCCTATATCTTACATGCTTGTGGAGATCACAGATCAGCCGTTGATACTCGTGGCTAATAATATAGTGCTAGGTTTAATCTCCGCTTTAGGTGAAACGGCATATACCACCTATCTGCTAGAGATCGTAAACGAGCTTGAACGTGGAGAGAGGATCGCTATATATAACGTAGCCGTAGGTATAACTACTACGATAGGCTCATTTATCGGGGGATATATAGCGGGCGTCATGGAAAGGTATTTAGGGCTGATATGGGCTACTAGGATCGTATATTTGATATCGATGGTAGGTAGAGCGGCTACAGCTATGATGGTACGGGAGGCTATAGGTAGAGGGGTACGATTCTCCTCGAAATTTTAAATCCCTGTATCTCTACGAAAGTATCTAGGTAAGAGTGGTTCAATTGAAGATATTAGTTGCATTCGATGGATCACCTTTAAGCTTGAAAGCCTACAGGCTAATCCTAGATATAGTTAAGAAGCTTAACGAACCCTCTGAGATCCATCTCATATATGTAACCGATGCTCCTATGGTAAAGCCGTTTAGGATTCACCATGATATAACAGTGGGTGTAGGCGTACCCGTGACTATAAGCTCTATACCATATGAATCTATAGATAGGGAGGAATTTAGAAGGGTGCACGAGGTTATGGAGAATGCTTTAGCCGAGGCGGAAGCCTACAAAGTACCTGTAGATTTCATAGTTAAGAGGGGGAAGCCTGAAGAGGAGATACTTAGAGAAGCTGAGAAGGGCTATGACCTGCTAGTGATAGGTGGTAGGGATAAACCTATGGCGATACC
The DNA here is from genome assembly GCA_964491605.1 of uncultured Candidatus Bathyarchaeia archaeon. Lineage (GTDB taxonomy): Archaea > Thermoproteota > CALKCG01 > B24 > DRYS01 > DRYS01. Next base: position 2,629 of record CAZBGY010000007.1, on the reverse strand, counting down.
TGGTTTAGGCCATATAGCCGAAGTTATAACAAAGAAGTCGAGGTGCTCTGTGCTCGTAGTTAAGTAATACCTTTAGATATATCTTCAACCTTAACAGGTATCAGCCGTATACGATATCCTAACCCTTATATCTGGCGGTTGAGGGATAGAAGATGCCAGGATATGATTTCTAATGAGGAGATAGCCGATATACTGGGGAACTACGATATCGGTAATCTACGCATAGGTGTTCTCGGGAGTCATTCAGCATTGGAGGTATGCCGCGGAGCTAAAGATGAAGGATTTAAAACGCTCGTCGTATGCGAGAAGGGTAGGGAGAAAACCTATACGAAGTATTTTAGATCTAGGAATATCTACGGCTACGATGTAGGAGTCGTAGATGAATTTATCGTACTCGATAGGTTCAAGTATATAGTATCAGATCAGGTACAGGAGGAGCTGCGACGTAGGAATACAATATTCATCCCTCATAGATCCCTCTGCGTCTACGTAGGATACAGAGCGTTGGAGGAGGATTTCTACGTACCTATGTTCGGTAATAGATTCCTACTTAAAATCGAGGAGAGGGAGGTTGAGCGTGGGCAATACTATCTACTTGAGAAAGCCGGTATACCTACGCCTAGGATCTTTAAGGATCCATCCGAGATCGATAGGCTCGTCATAGTTAAAGCATCTGAAGCCTTTAGAAGGTTCGAGAGAGCATTCTTCCTAGCATCTTCGCCTAGGGATTATGAGGAGAAGGCATCTAAGCTATTGAAGAGTGGGTTAATAACAGAGGATGGTCTTCGTAGAGCTAAGATAGAAGAGTTCGTGGTAGGCGCATACTTCAACTTCAACTTCTTCTACTCGCCGTTAACTAGTGAAGTCGAACTTATAGGTGTAGATATGCGTAGGCAGAGCAATATAGATGGTATAGTTAGGATACCTGCATCGGAGCAGATGGAGGTGTTGAAGCATATCGAGGTTAAAAATATAGAGGTCGGTCATATAGCTTGCACGGTTAGGGAATCCTTACTTGAGAGAGCCTTTGAGCTAGCTGAGAAGTTTGTAGATATAGTAAGGAGAGAATATCCCCCGGGTGTTATAGGCCCCTTCGCTCTTCAAAGCGTAGTGGTACCTGGACCTCCGAGGGAGGATATAATCGTTTACGATGTAAGCGTTAGGATACCTGGCTCTCCTGGTGTTAAATATACACCGTATACAGAGGATCTATGGGGGTTCTCTATGAGTGTAGGTAGAAGGGTTGCTCTAGAGATCAGAGAAGCTGTGAAGCAGGGTAGACTAGGTGATATAGTTACATGATATCCATGAGTGATATATCGGCTATACTATCTGGATACGATGAAAGCGATGTAAAGATAGCGACGATATGCAGCCATTCAGCCCTCCAGATATTCCATGGGGCCCGTATCGAGGGGCTCACCACCATAGGTATAGGTACGGCTAGAAGCCGGCCATACTATGAAAGCTTCCCCTTAGCTAAACCCGACATATTCATAGAGGTCGATAGCTACAGCAGGATTCTCAGCGACGATTTACAGAAGGAGCTTATAAGGGAAAACGCTATAATCATACCTCATGGCTCATTCGTAGAGTATATCGGAGCCGATAATATACTCGAGAAGCTCCATGTACCTATGTTCGGTAACAGATTGACATTACTATGGGAGGGCGATCGTAGAAGGCAGAGGAGATGGTTTAGCGAAGCCGGTGTAGATACGCCTAGAATATATAGCTCGCCATTAGAGGTGGATCGTAGGGTTATAGTTAAGTTTCATGGAGCTAAAGGTGGGTCGAGATACTTCATAGCTTCCGATAGGGTGGATCTCGAATCTAAGCTTAGAGCGTTAGAAGCGGATCCCGGCGGCTACATAATAGAGGAGTATGTAGCCGGGGTTAGATACTACCCGCACTTCTTCCTAAGCCCCTTGAGAAAGCCGAATATACCCGGCATCGATTATGGAAGCTTAGAGCTTCTAGGCATAGATCGAAGATTAGAAGTCGTAGATGAAATCTATAGGGGGTGGCCTGATGCTATCGAGGAGTACATGGATTTCACGGTCACAGGTAATCAGCCGGTAGTCCTGAGGGAGAAGCTTCTCATAGATCTATTCGAGATAACAGCTAAGATCGTCTCGACTTCTAGGAAGCTATTCTATCCAGGGCTTGTAGGGCCATTCTGCATCGAAACTATATATAACCCTAAGAGGGGATTCACGGTATTCGAAGTATCGGCGAGGATAGTAGCTGGGACGAACTTATACATAGATGGATCGCCATACTCATCCCTCTACTATAGTGAACCTATGTCTACAGGTAGAAGGATAGCTAGAGAGGTAAAGGAAGCTGCAAGGGAAGGAAAACTAGAATCCATAGCATACTAAGACGATAACGTTAATATCCAGATCATGGAATCGATTAAAGTTTAGAAGAAGGCGGGGGTAGCCAAGCCTGGTCTAAGGCGCAGGGCTCAGAACCCTGTGGCGTAGGCCTTCGTGGGTTCGAATCCCACCCCCCGCACTAATTTACCAGTAAGTTATATACTTCTTCGGCGTATTTTTGTTTAATGCAATATGCCTAAGCCTAATAGGGGTAAGACTGAGACCATTAAGGATCGTGCTATTTATGT
>CAZBGY010000006.1:72305-75315 GCA_964491605.1 uncultured Candidatus Bathyarchaeia archaeon | reverse complement strand
ATAGCTGAGGAGAGTGGAAGCTAAATACGTTTAGATTGGAGGCTTATCTCTGAAGCAATACGTCCTACCATACGATAGGCATGCTATGATCGCTATAGTTGCAATATACACCATGATCGTAACTATAATATTCTTCGATCTATCCCTGGGTATGTAACGTTCGATGAACCTCGATATGAATTCGGATAACTTAGCTGATGTGAAGGGTATTATGAATGGTGTACGTTTCCTATATCTTGCATAATCCTCTCCAAATATCTTTAGGAGATTCTTTTCTTCACTCTTAGCTAGCAGTATGTATAGGTATACTAGTGTTATCCATGCTATGATATCTGCAGGTCTTAAGAATAAGGGAAGTGCGTAGAGTATATGTCCAAACGTCCATATGAATATCCCTAGATACTGTGGATGCCGTACTATACCGTAGAATCCGTAGGTTACAAGCTTAACACCCTTACGTTTACAGATTATGAGTTGAGCTAGGCTTCCGATGAAGAATAGGAATCCACCAAGCGTCAATATAGGTCTTACAGTCGTTATGAGGATCATAATCGGGGTATTAGTCCATAGCCATGGTAGTAGAAGGTATTCTGTAAGCCATTCTGAGCCGGGTATTATCATGAAAGGTATCCATGGTATGTAGAGTATACGGAAAACCCATTGTGGAAGCCAGTCTATCTTAAGTGGAGCAGGAGATTCTGGAAAATAATTGAATATGGTGGGAAATATTATCGATAGAGCTACCCACATAGGAAGCCAGAACGTGGACGATATAGTAGGTAGGGAGAGAAGCCAGGATACTATAATAGCCGTAATCTTAACTCTAATCTTGCTAGGCAACTCTCTATACTAGCTTCATATAGTGTCAGCTATATATACTTGCCCTTAGGATACGCCCATCTATTCGATCCTAACTCTCTACCTGATAAGATCCTAGAGTCCATTTTCTAGGAGATTCTATATCCATATGTTCATATATATGCTTATCCATCTTAGATATCTGTGATTCCTCCTCTAATATACTGTATATTATCGAGCCTTCAGCGTTTCTTGGTGGCGGTATCCCTAGTAGATAGCATATGGTGGGTACTATATCTGTCGCATATACTACTCTATCTAACGTTACACCTTTCCTTATACCTGGACCTGATATTATCAGTAAACCTTTAAGCGATCCTACACCATATTCGCATGTAGGTAGCTGTCCATGATGTTCTCCGTAATCATCTTTAACAGCGTATACTACGTCGCCTATTCTATCGCCGTACAATCCTAGGAGGATTGCATCCCTCTTCTTGATTGCTAGAGCTATAGGTTTTCTACCAGTCTTAGGATCAGTATAGCTATATAGGGCATCTATTATTTTATCCTGAACCTTCTCGTATTCCGATGGCTCGACTACGCCATGCCTATACTTACCTTTAAGGTTTACATATATCCATGGGCCATGAGCGGGTATCGCTAGAGATCTATCTAGATCTATAATTCTACCGTGTTCTGTCTCCTTGAAGGTGATTAAACCGGCTTCAGCTAGAGCCTCTACGGGTGAGAATTCATATCCTTTAGCTCTCGCTCCATGATCAGAGACGATTATTATAAGTGAATCGCTACCTGCAGCTTCGATTATCCTACCTATAGCATTATCTATAATTTTGTAGGTCTCAAGCTCCACCCTTTCATATAGTTTAGCCTTCTCCTCCCCTTCATACCATGGACTCGATGGATCCCACTTCTCTATCGGTATAGCATAGTGGTACATCCAATCCGGTGCATGCATATGCATGAACAGTAAATTCCAATCTTTATTCTTCATAAGATAGACAGCCGCATCTGATAGACATCTATGCTCCATCTCCAATAGCTCTAGGTATGTATCTACATCGTACCAGCCCCAACCCAAGCCATCGAAGAATATATGGCTTGGAGGGGCTAAGGGATTAACCTTACTAAACTCAGATGATAAACCCGGAGGATATGAGTAGCCCTCTAGATTGCATATAGGTGTAACCAGTAGACGTATCCTATACCCATCCCTACTCAATTCTAGAAGCTTGCATCTAAAAGCTCCCTTCCTAATACCCTCATCCGTTAGGAATTCATCTACTACTACAGGGCTCCATGAACCTGGAGATAGCTCTACGAAGACATCCTTCAAATCCTTAGATTTGGAAAGTAAGACTTTATCGTATCCTGATCCATGAGTATCTAATACTAACATGAACCATCTATCAGGCGATCTAACCTTCGAGCGTTTCTCACCAATTTCACCAGCCTTCCTACATGCACTATAATTTAGCTTAAGTTCAGCTTCCAAGGACTTAATACTCGGATCTAAACCTACCCAATTCGAAGCTTTCCTTAAAGATATCTTAGAGGCGAAGGGTATATCGTACGTAGAGAATAATTGACCATCAGCTAGATCCGCAACGTAGAGTATACCTTTCTCCCTATCTGTCCTCCATTCATTAGGAGCTAGACCAGTACCCCACAGTTGATAGCTAGATTTCACGGTTGCAGGATAGCTACAAGGCCAATTCACTAGTATGCTCTTCAAGCCAACCTTTTCAGCAGCATCCCATAGATATTCAGCTTGACAAAGATCTGTATTCCAAGCAGACCTAACAGCATATATATCCTCACCGGGTATATGAACCCAGAAACCAGTTATACCATGAGTACCTATATGAGCACCAGTCGCTATAGTGGTCCAATTCTCAGGGGTCACAGTAGGGTATGGAACGAGATAATTCTCCATATAGACGCCGCTCTCTATAAGTCTCTTTAAAGCTGGTAGGAATCCCCTCACAGCATAGCCGTAAACCCTACTAGCTATAGGTGCATCGAGCCCTATCAAAACAGCTCTCCTAGGCCGAACCATAAACGATCGATGCTTCTATAGGAGCTATATTGGATTTAAGTTTTTAGTTATAGTTTCCTCTAATTAGAGGCATACTTATCCATGTTGGAAGGCTCACACTCAGTACATCCTCTTTTAGATAGTAGCTGATAC
>CAZBGY010000006.1:0-72205 GCA_964491605.1 uncultured Candidatus Bathyarchaeia archaeon | reverse complement strand
CTAACCCTTCTACGATAACTGAATTAACCTGTTGGATTGAAGCCTTATATAGTTTTTAAGCTGATTTAGAACCCAAATTGAAGGGTGTTAGAGTTTGGTTAATAGGTTTGAATGCGTATTAGCGGCGATACTACATGAGGATCCGCCTGTAACGCCTCAAACGATAGGGTTTACTAATGAGATGGCTAGAGCTAAGTTTTTCCCTGTAGTCGAGGAGGGGGTTAGGCAGATAGAGGCTGAGGCTAGGAGAGCTGCATACGAAGTTACAGCTGGTGAACCTGAGCTTAAACATCTAGAGAGGGCTATGCGTATAGCCGAGTATATGGATAACTTCTTCATAGGGGTTGGTGGAGGCGGGTTTAGGGTTACCAGGGTTCTGGAGGCAGGTCCTGATACCTATGTAGTTGAATGGGAGACGGGAGCTAGATGGCGTATGGGTACTGCTAAGAGGGTATGGGCTAGAGAGTATATAAAGTACCCTGTTGAGGAAGAGGAGGATCTTGAGAAACTCGAACTACCGGATCCGGATGATCCGGAAAGGTATAAAGGCTTGGAGAAGGCTATAAAGTATGTTATCGATAGAGGGTTCTTCCCATCAGCTGGGATTAACGGATTCTTCTCAGGCGTCTGGTACTTTCTGAGGGGGCCTCTAGCGGTTACGTTGAAGGATATGTACATGAATAAAGAGTTCTATAAGAAGCTCATAGCTAAGATCGGCGAATGGAATCTTAGAGCTGAGAAGAATCTGTTGGAGCGCGGGGTTATGATGATCGGATGGCCTGAAGATTTAGGATACAATAAAGGTACCTTTATGAATCCTAAAATCTACGAGGAACTCATATATCCATGGCATAGGAGGGCTATAGATCTAGCTCATAGATATGGCGCTTTCGTTAACATGCATAGCCATGGCAATATAAATGCCATAATACCGCTTCTCGTGAAAGCTAGATTAGACATATTGAACCCAGTCGGACCGTCGGATAATATGGATCTAAAGGAATTGAAGGAGAAATACGGCGATAAACTATGCTTACAGGGAGGGCTTAGCAAGCATATAGGATTCATGAGTATAGATGAGCTGAGGGAACATCTCGTAGATAGGCTTAGAATAGGAAGTCCAGGTGGAGGATTCATCTTGAGTTCTGAAGGAGATATACCATACGAGATGAGTATAGAAAGCTTCCAAGCATTCATAAGGATGAGCAGAAAGTATAGGAGGAATAAGCCTCTAGCTTAGCTTTACATATACCGCTACGTAAGTCTCTATCCAAGTAGGGTGGTTTACACCCTCTTTCATGGCGAGATCGAGTAATCCTAGGGATAACTTTAAAGGTATAGGTGCATCCTATATCTCTGGGTTTGGAGAGGTATCTACCCATCGGTATTATAGGATGCGGAGCTATAGGAAGTTTCATCGCTAAATCCGTAGATTCGGGTATCGTACCTATGATGAAGATTAAGGTTATCTACGATCGTAATATCCATAAGTCTGAAGCCTTAGCTTCGATCCTCAAGGATAAGCCTAAGATCGCTAGAAGCTTCGATGAACTCCTATCAGAGGATATAAACCTCGTTATCGAGGCTGCAAGCCAGGAGGCTGTAAGAGCATATTCTCTACCTATACTTAGATCTGGTAAGGATCTTATGATTATGAGCGTAGGTGCTCTAGTAGACGAGAAACTCTTAGCAGAGATTAGAGAAGAAGCTATGAGAAACGGTAGACGCGTATACATTCCTTCAGGAGCTATACTAGGTATCGACGGACTTAGAGCTGCATGTATAGGAGGTATACATAAGGTCATACTAACTTCTAGGAAACCTCCTAAAGCTTTCGAGGATGATGAATATATCAAGGGGATCGGCCTGAATCTTAAGGATGTTACCAAACCACTATTAGTATTCGAAGGCTCCGCTAGGGATGCATGTAAACTTCTACCGAGATCAGTGAATATAGCATCTACTATATCTCTAGCAGGTATCGGAGCGGATAGAACCCTGGTTAGGGTCTACGTAGATCCGACTATAGATAGGAATATTCATGAGCTATACGTCGAAGGAGAGTTTGGAAGATTCCACGTTGAAACGATGAACTTGCAATCTCCATCGAATCCGAAGACAAGCTTACTAGCAGCGTTATCCGCTCTAGCTGTACTGAGATCTATAATCGATCCTATAAAAATAGGTTGAAGAAACTGGTTGAAGCTAGCCTGAAATCTCCCTTATGAATTCCTCGTAGACTTTCTGGACTCTCTCGGCTACAGGTCCTGATCCTTCGACTATACCCTGCTCGGTTACTCTAACCTTATTCATAACGATTATAACCCCTTGATCCTCGTAGTATTTAACCATCTTTGGGAATACTCTTTCAAGTCTTTCCGCTAAAGCTTTAAGTTCTAAAGGTTTTTCAGAGCTGTAGATATGAGCTATCTGCCCTCCTCTAACAAATAGTTTGGGGAATAATAATCCATCAGACGACTTAGCATCCGATAGACATACATCGAGATTCTCTAAAGTAAATCCTTCAAGTTTACCGGAGAAGCTTCGACCTTCGATAGTCACTACAGTTATGCTTCGACCTATAAGCTTCGATAACTCCTCTACAAACCTCCTGGAAGCTAAGCTCATAACTTAAACCTCGTAGAGATTTATAGGAATCTAAGCCCTTAAACGTTTCTTCAAATACCTTACAAGCTTCGAAGCTTCCTTAGCATTCGCTACGTACCGGATTATAGCGTCGGATGAAATGGTGAATCTTCTACCGCAGAAGCTACAACTCCTAGTTTTAGAAGTAGCTCTAGCGACAGCTAGATTACCGCAGTATGGACATTTAACTATGATGAAACCGTATTTCAATCCCTCGATTAAGATACATTATCCATAGAATTAAACGTTCCTATCGCCATATAAGTTAAGGATGCCTTCTAAAAATTTGAGATCCATAGACTCGATAGCCAGAAGAACCTTATCTAAGATTCCCTCATCTAATAACCTAGAGAACCAATCTATACGCTCTGAGTCTTCAGACCTACCAGACAGTATGCGTACCATTTCCTCGACCGTAGAATCTATGGATCTAAATGAATTATCCACCTCGTATACAAGGTTAGATCCGTATACATCGATAGCTTCTTCAACGCATACACCTAGTAGCTCAGCTTCGATATTCTCCAAAACCTTACGAGCAGGATAACCTAGATTAACCAATCTTCTAGCTAATATAGCTGGATGACACCTGATTATGAAAGCCAAACGTACATAATCTACTGGTACTACCAGATGGGCTAGATGGCCTTCCACTACCGTAGGATTCATAGGCTTGAACTCAGAAAATCTGATTCTAGCGGATTCCAGATCGACCACATAAGTTCTACGTAAATCATCAAACTCTATAACCAAACCTTCAGATAGCAACCATCTATTAAGATCTAGGAGATCTAAATCCATCCTTCTAGCTAACCTAAATGAAACCGTAGATTTACCTACACCCGGTGTACCTGAGATAACTATGAATAGAGGCTGCACTACAATGATTGTTATACCTAGATAATCGAAATTAAAATTTTTCCATCAACTATTTCTATAAGATAAAGATAATAGAAAAGATTTGAAGGTATCCCAAAATGTTTATTTCAGATGGTTTTATGCTCCGGGCGGGATTTGAACCCGCGTCAGGAGGGTGAGAGCCTCCTATGCTTGACCGGGCTACACCACCGGAGCATCTGGAAACATATCTAGGGAGAAATAATTTGCAAAAGGAGAGGATAAAAAATTTTCCCTGTGGATTTTAATCGAATTCTGATGGTGGAGCCGCTTCTTCCTTCTCTTTCTCTTTACCTTTCTCTAGAGGTTTACTAGCTATTACTACATCATCTATCCTCAGTATCGTTATAGCTGCTTCAACCGCTGCCGAGATAGCTTTACTCTTAACTATGACCGGCTCTATAACGTTTAATGTACTCATATCTGCGACTTTACCTGAGAATACATCTACACCGTATCTATAGCCCTCTGGCTCTTCGTGCTTAGCTCTAAGCTCTACTAGTATATCTATCGGATCTAAACCAGCGTTCTCAGCTAAAGCTTGAGGTATCACTTCTATAGCTTCTGCAAACGCTTGTACTGCAAGCTGCTCCCTACCGCCTATCTGGGTAGCGAATCTACGTATCTCCTTAGCTATCTCTGCTTCGGTAGCTCCTCCACCATATACTATCCTCGGATCCTTCACTATATCTGCCACCACTGATAGAGCGTCATGCAGGGATCTTTCAGCTTCATCTACAGCCCTCTCGAAACCTCCCCTTACGAGTATAGCTACCGCTTTAGGATCCTTGCATCCTTCTACGAACACCATCCTATCTTCACCGATCTTCCTCTCCTCTACTAGTTCTGCTGATCCTAGATCTTCAGGCTTTAGATCGTCTATGTTTGTTACTATTCTCGCTCCCGTAGCTCTTGAAAGCTTCTCCATATCAGACTTCTTAACTCTTCTTACTGCTAGTATTCCTTTCTTTGCTAGGAAGTATTGAGCCATATCATCTATACCCTTCTGACAGAATACTACGTTAGCACCAGTAGCAGCGATATTATCAACCATACCCTTAAGCATCCTAGACTCCTCATCGAGGAAAGCCTTCATCTGTGATGGATCCCTAATCCTTATCTCAGCGCTAAACTCCGTCTTCTCTATCTCTAGAGGACAATTAAGTAGAGCGATCTTAGCGTTCTCTATACGTTTAGGCATACCTGGATGAACAACTTCTTTATCTATTATTAAGCCGTTGATTAACTGCGTCTCAGCTACGCTCTTACCAGGCTTCTTTATCACCTGTATATTATCTATATCGGCATACTTCTTACCATCCCTATCCTCGACTATCTTCAATACAGCGTCTACTGCTATCGATGCGAGGTAATCTCTTAGATACTCCACGCTCTTACTTCTCATAGCCGTAGATGCTATATTCATGAGCGTAGCCCTATCGTTGAGATCCACCGGTTTAGCTATCCTCTGTAAAACCTCCTGTGCTTTAGCTTCAGCCTTTCTAAAACCGGAGCATATTACAGAGGGATGTATATCCTTATCGAGAAGCTCTTCAGCCTTCTTCAGTAGAGCACCGGTTAATACGACTACGCTCGTAGTACCATCGCCAACCTCTTTATCCTGGGTCTTAGCTACGTTAACGAGAAGCTTAACGGCTGGATGTTCAGCTTCGATCTCATCCATTATAGTAGCTCCATCGTTGGTGATAGTTATATCACCGATACTATCCACCAGCATTTTATCCATACCCCTAGGCCCTAAAGTCGACTTCAACATCTCGGCAACTATCCTAGCTGCTAACATATTCTGACGCTGAGCTTCCCTACCTCTTTGACGGGTCGTACCCTCCTTAAGTATAAGCACCGGAGCTCTCACAGCTCTTCGTTCAGACATAACTACCCACCCCGAAACCGATGTTATATACGATCTAACTCTTAAGCAAGGTATCTAGGTAAAGAAGCCTGAGATATAAACATTATCCGAGGAGGGCGGAATCGTTTAAAGAGGATTAGATAGATCTTCGATGAGAAAGGGGTACCTCTATCTAGGCATACTATGCTGAAGATCCTTACATCCTAAGGAGGCTACTAACAGCTAGCCTTACATCTTCAGCTCTAATAGTCTTTCTACCAGCGTGAGTAGCGAATTTAGCTGCTTCACGCCCTATTCTCATACCGATATCCTCTAAAACCCGTCTAAGCTCTTCAGCTGCACTTTCACTCACACGCATTGCTCCAGCTTTCTTTATAAGCCTATGTATAGGTGCTAACTGAAGTTCGTACTCTACCAAATATACCACCTAGTGAATAGATTTCTTTAAGCCGCTATTTAACTTTATCTACAACCTAAAAATAAAAACTTAACACGAAAGATACCCTAGATGGATTTAGGGAAAGATATATACCTTATCTCTACGAAGTCTTTAGAGAAGGCTACGTATACTGATGGAGGGTGTATTAGATGAGGATATGCCGGCTTGAGGATTATGAAAATATCGTAGTTTACCGTAGAGATGACGAGTATGCCGGCTGGCCTTTCAATTGTGGATTATGGAATTTCGGTGGGGGAGAGCTCCTAGTAGGTTTCGTACGTAATAAGTGTAAGTATAGTTCACCAGAGGATACTAGGCATAGGAGAATACAATATGATGGGGGGCAACTTGTAGTAGCTAAGAGTGTGGATGGAGGGTATAGATGGTCTGATCCGAAGATTGTAATCGAAAGTAAAGCAGATCTGAGGGCAAGGATACAGTATTATATGACGAATGGGGCGCCGCTACCTAAACCCGAGCCAATCGATCTCGATACAGGTATGAATGCTATAGCGGTAGAGCCGCCTCTAGGTAGAGAGAACGGGCCTACAGCTTATTTCATCACAAGGGATAAAGGGTATACGTGGGAGGGACCTTATATACTATGGGATCAATTATTCGAGATGATACATGCTAGACCCTCCTACATAATCTACGAAAGGGATATAATGCTTTTTGTACAAGGACTCAGATATGACGAAGCTGCTAGAGGGTATAGAGCTATCGAGCCTGAGGGTAGACCTATGGTGCTTGTAAGTGTAGACGGAGCGGTAAACTGGAGATTCTTATCCTATATACTACCTGTAAACCCTGATTTACCTCGTATATGTCCTTACCCAGCTGTACTAGATGATGGAAGCATAGTTGTAGCTTTAAGGGTTCTCTGGCCTGATTGGAGGTTTCAATGGACTGAACTCTACGTTTCAGAGGATGGAGGGTTGACATGGAGATTCCTATCTAGGGTTAATAGGTGGGGTGCACCTGCATCGCTGACGGTGCTTAGAGATGGAAGACTTCTATGCGTATACGGATATAGGGCACCTCCCTACGGTGTTAGAGCTAGGATAAGTTCTGATGGGGGAGCTACATGGGGTCCTGAGATTATAGTAAGGGATGATGGAGGAAGTAGCGATCTAGGATATCCTAGATCTACGGAGCTACCTGATGGAAGAATACTTACTGTATATTATTTTAACGATAGAGAAGATAGGGTGAAATGCGATGGGGGTGTACGCTATATAGCCGGGACTATATTTCATCCACCATATTAGATACATCGTTAGGGCAGTAGCTTATCCGGGTTGAGTATGTTATTAGGGTCGAATACCTGCTTGATTCTTCTTATCAAATCGATGTAGATGGGATGCGAGAAACGTAGGAGACTGTATCTCCTAACGAATCCTATGCCATGTTCACCTGTTATAACTCCTCCAAGCTCCAACGCTACACTATATATTCTATCTCTAACCTCATCGTACATAGCCTTATCCCAACCATCCTCCAGCATTATATGTATATGTATGTTTCCATCTCCGGCATGACCGTATGCGGGTAGATATGTATTGTAGCTTTTAGCGATTTCATCGACTTTATCCATCAGTAATCCTATGGATGCGGGTGGAACTGTTACATCGAGTATATCTACCATGCTAGGTTTTAGAGCTGTATAGATTTCGCTTCTAATCTTTAGTATCTTATCCTGCTCATCGCGTCTCTCAGCTACTAAGGGTTCGAGGCTACCAAATTCTATGCATATATCTAGGAGATTCTCACAAAGTCTATAGAGATAATCTTCATCCTGCTCCGCTAGTATTACTATTAGGAAGGCTTCACCCTCCTTACATGGCCACTCTAAACCCAACCTGCTAGCTGAGATCTCTATAGGCATCCTCTCTACATACTCTATGGCTAGCGGCATAATACCAGACTTCAGTATTCTAGGTACTGTTTTCAACGCCGCCGATCTACTACCGAACGGAACTATTATGGTTAGGGAGAATGGTAATCTTGGATACAATCTTATGAAGGCTTTAGTTATGACGGCTAAAGTGCCTTCGCTACCTATTATAAGCTGCATGAGATCGTAGCCAGTATTATCCTTGATAAGCTTGCCTCCAAGCTTTAGTATATCGCCTGTAGGTAATACGGCTTCTATGCCTCTAATATAGTTGCGCATAACACCTGTCCTTATAGCTCTAGCTCCGCCAGCGTTGCAGGCTATTAGTCCGCCTACTTGAGCGGATTCATCACCGGGATGTGGAGGGAAGAAGAGACCGTTCCTCTCCGCTGCTTCGATTAGATCACGGAGTGTCGCACCGGCTTCGACTTCAGCCATCATGTTATCTACATCTACCGATACTCTATTCATCCTCTCTAAACATAGGATTATACCGCTACGGGTAGGTATACATCCTCCTACGAGACCTGTACCCCCTCCCCTAGGGAATACTGGGATCCTACTCCTATACGCTAACCTTAATACAGATGAAACTTCCTCTGTAGATGCGGGTTTAACCACGACCACGCTGCGGCAGGGTTCCGGTCTTATAGGTGGAGGAGTTTCATCTAGAAGATATGCTTCAATCCTATCCGTATCGAATATAACATAGTCTTCACCTACTACCGATGATAGCTCTTCTATGATGGCTTTATCTATCGAAGAGTACATAGCTTACACCCGTTTAACCTTACTTAGCTCTTCTATAAGCTTAGGTATTACTTCATATAGATCTCCTACTACACCATAGTCGGCTATCCTGAATATAGGCGCTGATGGATCTATATTAACCGCAACTATTATCTCCGATCCTCTCATACCAGCTATATGCTGAGGAGATCCGGATATACCGAAGGCCATGTAGAGCCTGGGTTTAACCGTATTACCGCTGAAGCCTATCTGACGCTCACGGGGCATCCAACCCTCATCTACTAAAGGTCTACTAACACCTACAACCCCGCCGATGAGGGATGCCAAATCCTCCAGCATCTTCAGATCCTCCTTCTTCTTAAACCCTCTACCTCCGGCTACTATTACATCTGCTTTAGCTAGATCTACGCTTCTCCTGGATACCCTACCTAGTACTCTCAATCCAGAATCCCTATCTATCCTAGGCGTCATTCTGATAATCTTTCCGACCCTACTCGTATCACGGTTAGGCATCCTCATAACCCTATATCTGACGGTAGACATAACTGGGCGGCTGCTAGTCCTTATATAAGCTATTATGTTACCCGTGAAAGCTGGTCTAACCTGAACTATATTCCCATATTCGTCTACCTGAATATCTATGCAATCGGCTGTTAAACCAGTATCTAACGCTACAGCTACTCTCGGAGCGAGACTCCTACCTAACGGAGTAGCTCCGAAGAAAAGAGCAGAAGGGTTCACTTGTTTCGCTAGATCGACAAGGATATCTTTGTATATCATCGGATCGAAATACTCTAGCTTAGGATGATCGTATACGAAAACTCTATCCGCACCATAATATATAAGCTCTCGAACTTCGTCATCTTTAACTCTGTATCCGATGATAACTCCCCAAACCTCGACTTTCAATCTATCAGCGATCTCACGAGATTTACCCAGAAGCTCGAATGTAACCGGATGTATAACTCCTTCAGCGTATTCGGAGTATACCATTACTCCATCGGATAAACTGCTATTCATATCAGCCCCTCCTTACGAAGAGCTTCCACAAGCTTACCGATAGAATCAGCTCCTCTGAATATGATACCGCGTCTATGTTCCTCAGATGGTATGACTATCTTGAAAACTTGTGTACGTGAACCTGTAAGCCCGATCCTAGACATATCTATGTAGCCTACTAGATGGTCTGCATTCCAATTTTCTATCTTAACCCTTCGAGCTCTTAGTGTATCTCTTAGAGTTGGAAGCCTAGGAGTATTCACATCCTTTGTTACTGTTATGAGAGCTGGAAGTTTAACTTCTATGAGAAATCTATCACCCATATCGGATACGACCACTAGACGGTTCATGTAGATCTCTTTAACTTCGCATACATAGGCTACGTGAGGTATACCTAGATGCTCAGCTACCTCGGGTCCAACCTGACCCGTATCGCCATCCACCGTTTTCTCTCCGCATACTATGAGATCATATCTACCGAGCTTCCTTATAGCAGAGGCAAGCGTATAGGATGTAGCTAGAGTATCCGCACCAGCGAATCTATGATCCGTTAGTAGTATAGCTCTATCCACACCCCTAGCTACTGCATCTTTAAGAGAGGATTCAGCTTGAGGAGGGCCCATACTTAAAGCTGTTACTACACCTCCAAGCCTTTCTTTAATCTGTACCGCGACTTCTATAGCATTAAGATCGAAGGGATTTATCTCTCCTGGAGCTGAACTTCTATCGATCCTACCGGCCTCTACGTCGAATCTAACTTTCTCTATATCGGGGACATGTTTAACTAGCACTATTACGTGGAAATCCAAGACGAGCTCAACCCTCTACTTCAAGATATTTTGACTGCTATGTTTAAGAGCATAAGATTTTAACTTAGAATTTATGGGGCTGAGGTGTGTACAATGACCACCCCTAGGGATTTCAACGGTAGAGATGTTATCTCTATCCTAGATTTCAACCGGGAACAACTAGAGTATATAATGGATGTAGCCGATGAGATAGAACGGTATATGGATAAATATAGAGGCATATTAGCAGGGAAGACTATGGCCATACTATTCTTTGAGCCATCCACTAGAACTAGGCTTAGCTTTGAAGCAGCTATGAAGAAGCTTGGAGGATTAACGCTCGATATGGGCGAGCCTATGAGGGCATCTATCGAAAAAGGCGAGACGCTAATCGATACGGTGAAGGTCGTACAGAACTATGCTGATCTAATAGTCCTTAGACATCCTATGGAGGGGGCGGCTAGGCTTGCAGCAGAAGTAGCCGATATACCTGTAATTAACGGTGGATCAGGAGCTGAAGAGCATCCAACCCAAGCTATGCTTGACCTATACACTATAAGAAGATGCAAGAAACGTATCGATGGACTTAAAATAGGTATTCTAGGCGATTTAAGGTATGGACGTACAACCCATAGCTTAGCATATGCTCTATCCAACTATGACGTTAAACTCTACCTGATATCACCAGAACTTTTGAGGATGAGGGGGGAGGTTTTAAGGTATATAAGCGGCAAGATAGAGGTTCACGAGTTGAATAATATGAACGAGATACTTCCGGAACTTGATGTACTCTATGTCACGAGAATACAGAAGGAGAGGTTTGTAGATGAGAGCGAGTATATGAAGGTTAAGGGTTCGTATAAGATAACGCTCGAAACAGTATCTAAGATGAAGAAAGATGCTATAATAATGCATCCGCTACCTAGAGTCGATGAGATAGCGATCGAAGTGGATTCTACACCTAACGCCGTATACTTCCGGCAAGTGTATTACGGCCTATTAACACGTATGTCTATCATATCTCTGATTTTAGGAGCTTTACCAGCTAAATAAACCCAAGTAAGGATTCTTTACCTAAATAAATCTCTAATAAGGGTTTTAATCTAAGTTCTACTAGAGATTTTTAGGTTAAAATAGGTTTCATCCGGTTTCTTTTGGCTTTACGAGTAAAATTTATCTTAGAGCTAAATATAGACATGTAAGGGCTATGAGCAGGATTAAGCTAACCCTAGGTAGACATATAGTAGCGGAAATGTATGGATGTGATGATAACTATCTAAGCAACCCCCAGCTAATGGAGGAATTATTACTCGAGGCAGCTAGAAGGGCTGATCTAACTATCATAGCTTCGAAAACCCATAACTTTATACCAGGAGTTACATCGCTCGTGATAGTCGGCGAATCCCATCTAGCCATCCATACCTGGCCTGAGTATGGCTATGCAGCAGTGGATATATTTGTATGCGGCAGTAAGGATCCGTGGAGAGCTTACGACGTGATATACGAGAAGCTTAAACCGGAGAAGGTGAAGGTTACCGAGCTTAAAAGAGGTGTTATAACTCTATCGAGGGCTAGTCCAATCTTGAACGATGGAGTAGCGGTACGTAAAACTGTTCTATCGGCTGAGCCTCCTAAATAGATCAAGTTTTAAATATTAATCAACGGAAATTTTATAGATATGCTTACTCAAGATTTCCTAGTTCTAGGAAGAATATCCATAGAGCAGTTAGCTCCCAACTATATCCATGCATACTCTTTCACGAAGATACTATGCATCGAGAGGACGGAATACCAGTTTGTAGAGGTATACGAACACCCAGTATTCGGGAAGATGCTAATATTAGATGGGAAACCTCAGTTATCGACCCTAGATGAGCACATATACCATGAGGTGCTAACACATCCAGCTATGCTTGCTCATCCGAATCCTAGAAGGATCGCTATCCTTGGGGGTGGAGATGGGGGGATTCTTAGAGAAGTTCTGAAATACGACAGCGTGGATGAAGTCTACCTAGTAGATATAGATAGGAAGGTTGTAGATATATGCCGTAGATATCTAGGGGAGGTCTCCCAGGGAGCATTCGATGATCCTAGAGTTAAGCCGGTATACATGGATGCATGTAGATTCATAGGAGAATGGAGTGGGAAGCCATTCGATATAGTTATAATGGATCTGACGGATCCTGTATCATTGATATCGGCTGGACTCTATACCTACGAGTCTTTTGAAACCATATCTTCGAAGCTTTCGAGTGAGGGAGTATTATCTGTCCAATCAGAGTCGCCTACATTCTCTAAATACATCTTTCAAGTACATTTCTATAATATAGCTGCAACTGTAAGATCTGTCTTTAAGCATACGATCTTAGCTAGAGAATATATACCATGCTTCGGTTCAGATTGGGGGTTTACCTATGCATCGCATGGAGAATATCTAGTACGGCTAAACGGCGAGATTATAGATGAAGAATTGAGAAAGAGGAAGATTCCTACAAGATACTTTACAGGAAGAGTTTTTGAAGCTATAACTAGGATCCCAGAAGCTATGATAGACGAGGTGGAAAAGAGTAAGCCCGTATATAGAGGGGAGGCGGATAAGTACATAGAGGAGAGGAGAAGGAAGCTTGAAGAGTTAAAAAGCTTGATAGGTATAGATATCTAGGGTTTTAATCTTAAATAAGGGCTGAGGCTGTTGTAGTCAGTATTTACTAGAGCTTCTTCAGATTTTCGGGTAGAGTTCTCATTAGGGTTTTTACGAGGATGTATCCTAGACCTGATACTGTTAGTAAGCTACTAGCAGATATGCTTATACCTATCATGATGGAGGGGTGTAGAGGGATGCCTATGTCTAGCGGTGGGAAGAATAGCCATAGATAACTACCCACGGTGAAGCCTATGACGAAGCTTGATACAATTGTAGCTAATAGGAGATTCCTCTTCATATAGTATATAAGGAGGGATGCAATGAGATTCGCTATAGACCCGATGACGACATCCATCCAGCTTACGAAGTAGAATGCGTTAGCGACTATGCATCCAATCGTTACGGCTATGCAAGCTGGGTAGCCGTAGATCGCTGATAAAGGTATAAGCATATCGGATATCCTAAGCTGTATAGGTCCAAATGATAGATATCCAGGGATTATTGTTAGAACAGCGTACAAGGATGATACGAGCGCTATGAAGGCGATTTTCCTCGTGTAACCCATAGATCTTCAACTCTTAGGCAAAATCAACTATACTATTAGTTCAAAATATTTTGCGATGAATCTTTATATTATAAATTCTACATGTATTCTCTAAAACTTTATCAGCTAAATCTTCGATACGAGCACCTTTAATCTTTGCAACCGCTTCCAAGCTCTTCACAGCCCATGATGGATCTGATGCTACGTTACGGTAGGATACGGGTGAATCTGATTCAATGATTATATATTCGATCGGAGTAAGCTTTATCGCTTTGATATGAGTCAAACTATACGAGGCGGCAGGTGTAGCCGAGATCAAATATCCATCCCTAACTATCTTTCTGAGAACGGAATCCGAGCCGCTGAACCAGTGGAATACAGCTTTCTCGACTCCAACATCTTTAACCATCTTATATGCATCACTCCATGCAGCTCTAGCATGGATAATGACGGGAAGATTCCTGCTTTCGGCTATACTAAGTGCTTCGCTGAACACCTTCCTCTGAAGATTTCTATCAGTCTTTATCCTATAATCTAAACCTATCTCCCCGATGCCTATACAGTTACGTGAAGCTGACCTTAAGTAATCGAATTCTTCCTCTAGATCGAGCGATTCTAGATTCCATGGATGTATGCCGATCGCGTGATATACGTAGTCCTTATAGATTTCAGAGAGCCTAGCTACCTTAATATTAGATTCCTTGCAAGTACCTACCGCTATTATCGCTACGATATTTGAAGATCTAGCTTTAGCTATAGCTCCATGTACATCGGCTATCTCATCTAGATGAGAATGCGCATCTATAACCCGTATAGCCAATCGTATATCACCGATCCATATCAGGTATTCTCTAAGACTAGTATGCCTTAAAATGATAGGTTACCTAAAACTTAAACTTTAAATCTGCAGATCTAGGATATGGTATCGAGAGTGATTTAGAGAGAATATGGTATGCGTGAAGCTTAAGGATGGATGTAGCGGTAGATATTTAAGCGAGCTTGAATTCCTCATATCATCTATCGATAGGAAAGCTATCTCGATACAGCCATGCATCTCAGATGAAGGATATATGGTTAGGTATCCACCCGTAAAGGGTTTAGGCGAACTAGATTTCGATATCCTCTGCAAACTTATACGGATACTAGATATCAGTAGGATTATATGTAGCCCTAAGCTTAGAGTAGGTAGGATAGACGATGGAAATGTAGCTTTAACTTTTACGTATGATGGAGGGTTAACTATACAGCGTGTTAGAGTGCCAGAGGATGCTACTAGCTACGCATTAAGAGGATTCCGCATAATACTACTCGCTTCCAGATGTAGGTTATGCGGTTCTAGGGTTTTCGAGTGCATGATAGGTTTATGTGGCGTATGCCTAGATAGGTTAGAATACGATGAGAGCGAGATGCATACGTTATCTGAGGATATACATAGATTTCTCTCAAGCTTAGTTGAAGCTAGTGAGGACGGAGGATTAGGAGGGGTAGAGAGATGCGTAGAAGATCAGCTTAAGAAAATATCAAGAATGTTTTGGTCTCCACGCTCGACAGATGAATTTAACATAGCTATCTTACACGTATCGATTATCCTATCGTTAATGAACCTATATTCGAAAATTCGTAACAATAGAGAGTTAAGGAAGATAGTCGGCTACATAAGCGAGATACGTCGCTATGATGATATAAGGAGGATCGTAGAGGATATAGCTAGGCTATATAGGGAGAAAATGCTTTAAAACTTTAAATTAAAGTAATTGTAATTAACTATGCTTTAGCTATGCAAAACAACATAATACTCATAGTATCAGATACGTTTAGGTATGATCTACTTCATGGAAGATTTAACGTTAAGGATGGGGTAAAAGCTAGACTGGATAGGATCGAGAGATTCTGTTCGGATTCTATAGAGTTTACGAGAGCTTATCACGCATCTTTTCCTACGGTGCCTAATAGAGCCGATCTACTTACAGGCAGGTTTACGTTTACATATTTCGATTGGTCACCTCTACCTAGGGATTGGATAACCCTCCCTATGATCTTAAGGAAAGCTGGCTATACGTGTATGATGATAGCAGATACTCCGCACATACTTAAGGATGGATATAATTTCGACCGTGGATTCGACGGGTGGATTTGGATTAGAGGACAAGAGAACGATCGTTATAGAACGAGCCCGATCGATATAAAGCTTCCATGCAGCCCATGGAAGCTGAGAAGCGTAGAGACTACCGTGCAGCATATCAGGAATAATTATGGTAGAAGGTATGAAAGTGATTGGATACCTGCTAAGACGGCTATGGAGGCTGCACGATGGCTTGAAGAAAATTATGATAGAAGATTTTTCCTCTACGTAGATTTCTTCGATCCACATGAGCCTTGGGATCCACCTAGATGGTATGTAGATATGTACGATCCCGGGTATAAAGGGGAGGAGGTTATATATCCTGCGTATGGCCCGTGCGATTACTTAACTAGCGACGAGCTTACTCATATAAGAGCTATGTACGCTGGTGAAGCTACGCTAGTCGATAGATGGATAGGATTCCTACTAGAAAAAGTAGATGAACTAGGATTACTCGATAATACTACAATCATATTTACGAGCGATCACGGATTCTACCTAGGTGAGCATGGTCTTATAGGGAAGTCTATAATAATGGGCGGATATCATGGCTTAGCTCCACTCTACGAGGAAGTAGCCCATATACCATTAGTAATAAGATTCTCAGATAAACTAGGATTGGTAAACAATGTGAAAATAGATTCTCTCGTTCAAACTCCGGATATAACCGCCACCATACTGGAGCTTGCATGCGGGGAAGGCCCATACGGTGTAGATATACAAGGTAGATCCCTTCTACCAATTGTTAGAGGAGATTTAACAAAAGTTAGAGATATAGCTGTATCCACACCCTCATTGATAAGAGGAGGACGTGCAGGTCTTAGGATTACCGTAACGACTGATAGATGGTCCCTCATACTCGCAGCTGAGGAGAGTAGAAGTGCGGAGGAGGCTGAAGTTACCTTCATAGTCGATGGAAAGTCAAGGATATTAAAACCATTCGGTAGGATAGATACAGAACTTTATGATCTTAAAAATGATCCTAGACAGAATGTGAACGTATTATCTGAAAACTTAGATGTAGCTATGGATATTTATAGAAAGTTTATCGGATTCCTTTCAGAACTAGGTGCGAGGGATGAAATTATTAAGCCTTGGCTTAAATGCATGGGGTTGAAGCCTCTCTAAGCCAATATCCGTGTTAACGTTAGGATAGCATCGGTAATGTAGTATACCGCAAGGGAGACTACGAGGACACCGCATATATACATAGCGATCTTCACAGGCTTGGAGCCGAACTTTAGACTACTCTTGCATGAGAGGAAGGATACGAGTATATACCAGGAGAGATCTGAACACCAATGCGATATAAGGAAGATAGTTAACCCTACATAGCCTGCTATAGCTAACGACTCAGTTACCAGTAGGCTACCTATAGAGGCCCACCATATGGTGAAGTAAGGGTTAGAGAAGCTCGTTAGGAATCCTAGCGTAGGTAGATTCCTAGAATTCTGTTTAGGATTAAATTGAACCTGCCGATCCATATGCTTTATAGGGTATACTAGAAGACCGTAAGCGGTGAATAATAGGAAGCCTCCTCCGATTATACCTAAAGCTATCCTAACCTCAACGTTGTTAAACAGGTAGGATAAACCTAAAACTATAATCACTATCAACGTCATCTCAGCCGCTATATGACCTAAAACTATATGGAATCCTACGTTCCTTCTAAGCCTTATAGATTCTGAGACTGTAACCGCGAATAGCGGGCCTGGAACTAGAGCTCCTGAGAAACCTATTAGAAACGAGTTGAGAGCTAGGAGAGCTAGCTGTATAATCTCAACTTTCCCTCCTAATCGATATAAGCCTATTTATACCTTCTATCATAGCTTCGACGCTAGCCATAACTATATCTTCATGAGCGGCTCTAGCCGATACCGTGTTACCTCTATCATCTTCGACTGTTATTACAACTTCTGCTAACGCATCCGACCCCCCGGTTATCGCTTCAAGCCTAAAGGATTTCAACCTAGCTTTCACAGTTGAGGATAGCATCTTTTCTATGGTTTTTAAAGCTGCGTCTACAGGGCCTACACCTGTCTCAGCAGCTACATAGATCTTGCCATCTACTTCGAGCTTAACAGAAGCTGTTGGTATAACCTTAGATCCTGTCATAACAGCTAGCTCCATAAGCTTAACACGACGCTCTTCAGATCTAACTCTACCTGTTACAGATCTAGCTATAGCTAGCAGATCCGCATCCGTAATCTTCTTACCCTTATCACCTAAATCCTTAACCTTCTCTACGATAGCTTTAAGCTCATCCTCAGAGACTTTAACGCCCATCTCCTCCAACATCTCCATAATCCCATGTCTACCTGCATGCTTACCGGCTACAAGCCTCCTACGCCTACCTACAATCTCTGGGGGTATAGGCTCATAGGTTAACGGATTCTTAAGTATGCCATGCGTATGTATACCTGATTCATGTGTGAAGGCGTTATCCCCTACTATAGCTTTATTCGGAGGTATCGATACACCGGTAATCCTTGATACAAGCTGGGATACCTCGTATATCTTAGCTAGATTCAGCTTTACCTCGTATCCGTATAGTATTTTTAGTGTTACTGCTATTTCTTCTAGTGCTGCGTTTCCAGCTCTCTCACCTAGACCGTTCACCGTTGCATGAACCTGCCTAGCACCAGCCTCCACAGCTGCGATACTATTAGCGACGGCTAAACCGAAATCATCATGACAATGAACGCTTATAGGCGTATTACCGACAACCTTACCGACACTAGATACTATACGAGCTATACTGCTAGGTGTGGCTGTACCGACAGTATCAGGTATATTCACTTTATCTACTCCAGCCTCGACAACACTTTTATAGAATGATACCAGGTAATCTAGATCTGTTCTAGTAGCATCCTCGGCTGAAAATTCGATGTACAATCCATGCGATTTAGCGTAATCTATAGCTTCGATAGCTCTACCTAGTGCTTCTTCCCTAGTAAGCTTAAGCTTATACTTCAAATGGAGATCCGATGTAGCTATGAATAGATGTATGTAATCTACACCGCAATCTATCACAGAATCTATATCGGCTTTAGTACATCTAGCCAGAGCACAAATCTTAGCGGATAGACCTTCAGATACTATACGCCGGATAGCTTCAGCTTCGCCTTTAGATGTTATCGGGAAGCCGGCTTCTATTATATCTACGCCAAGCCTATCAAGCTGCCTAGCTATAACAAGCTTATCATCCGGTGTTAAAGCTACGCCTGGCGTCTGCTCTCCATCCCTAAGCGTCGTATCGAATATGAGTATTCTAGGGTTAACATTCAAACTCGCACACCCCTCTAAGCTTTGAAGCTATAGCTTCAGCTACTTCGCCTGTAGTGTACCGACCACCTATATCAGGGGTAGCGAAACCTTCATTTAAAGCTTGGATAACCGCCTTCTCTAAAACCGTACCAGCTTTCATAGCTTCCTCTACGCCATACCTTTCTCCAAGCCATATGAACATCATCGATGCGGATAATATGAGGCTGCATGGGTTAGCTATACCCTTGCCAGCTATATCCGGTGCACAACCATGTACCGGTTCGAAGAGAGCGAATGCTTCCCCTATATTAGCGGAGGGAGCCAAACCTAGGCTTCCAGTGAGAGCGGCTGCTTCATCTGAAAGTATATCTCCAAACATATTCGTCGTAACTAGGACATCGAACCTCTTAGGATTCATTACTATATGGTATGCAGCTGCATCCACATACATCTCTTCGAAAGATACATCCGGGTATTCTCTAGCGATGCTTCTAGAAACTTCTGCGAATAAGCCATCGGAGATTTTCATAACGTTAGATTTATGCACTACCGTAACTTTCTTCCGCCTCCTCCTAGCTAGGTTGAAACCGTATTTAACGATCCTTTCACAAGCCTTTCTCGATATGATCCTGAAGCATACTGCTATGTCAGGCGTAGGCTTAAATTCAAGCCCTCTATACACATCTTCAGTATTCTCTCTTACTATTACGAAATCCACATCTCCTTTAAGCGGAGGTATCGGGGTAGGGTAAGATTTTATAGGTCTCACATTAGCGTAGAGATCGAACATCTGCCTTATACGCACTATAACTTCAGCCGCTGTTTCACCTACAGGACCTTTAAGGCATGCATGGGACTCTTTCAACACATCTAAAGTTTCATCGGGTAGAGCCACACCCCTCTTAGCTTTACATCCATCACCTGCTTCGACCTCTAAATACTCTACATCAAAACCGTATAGCTCTGGTAGAATGCGAAGTATACTTCTAGATGCGTTTATCTGCTCAGGACCTATACCATCTCCAGGAATCAATGCTACCTTAAACTTCAATAGGGGAGCCCCCTAAGCCTACGTATATAATTCGTTAAACCACCAGCTTCGAGAATTCTAAGGATGAAGTCTGGTAAAGGTTTGAATTTGAACTCTACACCTGCAACTTCTATTGTACCTGAAGATAAATCTATCGATATCTTATCTCCATCTTTCACGTAACTTTGAATATCGCTACACTCTACTATGGGTAAACCTACGTTTATAGCATTCCTATAGAATATCCTAGCGAAAGATTTAGCTACTATGCATCTAACCCCAGCGGCTTTCAGAGCTACTGGTGCTTCCTCCCTACTAGAACCGCATCCGAAATTCCTACCCGCTACGAGGATGACACCAGGTTTAAGTTTAGCTGGAAAGCTTGGATCCAAACCTTCTAACGCATGTTTCCCAAGTTCTGCTGGATCCGTTATACCGAGATATCTTCCAGGTATTATCACATCTGTATCTATATGGTCGCCAACCTTAACAACTATACCTTCCATCTTCATAGCGCAATCCTCCTAAAGGTATCTCCTAGGATCTGCAATCCTACCCTCGACGGCTGAAGCAGCGACGGTCGCCGGAGATGCTAAGTAAACCTTAGATTCACGGCTACCCATACGTCCTATGAAATTCCTATTGATCGAAGCTATGCATGTCTCACCTGAAGATAGCACGCCTAAATGTACGCCTATACATGGACCGCATGTAGGATTACAGATCATAGCTCCAGATTCCAGTAGCACCTCTATCAAACCCTCCCTTAAAGCTTCACGGTAAACGTCTTGAGATGCCGGTATAACTATAAGCCTCGTACCTCTACTAACCTTACGCCCCTTTAGTATCTTCGCCGCTACCCGTAGATCTGAAAGCCTACCGTTAGTACATGAACCTATAAAAGCTTGATCTACAGGGATACCTTCAACTTCTGATACTGGTTTAACGTTATCAACCCTATATGGACATGCTACTTGAGGCTCCATACCAGATACGTCGAACTCGTATTCTTCGCTATATTCAGCGCCTCCATCACTTCTCACGATAGAGAAATTCCTATCGACCCTACCCTTCAGGTAGGAGAGAGTCTTTTCATCCGGTTCCACTATACCGGTTTTAGCACCCATCTCTACAGCCATATTGGACATTGTAAGCCTATCATCCATCGAGAGATTCTCTATAACACTACCGGAGTATATCACAGCTTTATAGTTTGCACCGTCAGCACCGATCTTACCGATTGTATAGAGTACGAGATCTTTACCCGATAGATAATCCGGCATACTTCCAGTATACTTCACCATAATAGCTTCAGGTACTCTAAGCCATATCCTACCTGTAAGCAATATAGCGGCCATATCGGTAGCACCGACACCTGTAGCGAACGCGCCGAGAGCTCCGTACATACATGTATGCGAATCAGCACCGATTATAAGCTCACCTGGACATACATGACCTTTCTCCACCATAACCTGGTGGCATATACCTCCACGACCAACATCGTAAAACCATCTTATCCTCTGATTCTCTACAAATCTTCTAAGCTTAGCATGATTCTCTGCAGAAGCTATGCTACTAGCAGGTACTATATGATCGAAGATCACGACTATACGATCTGGATCCCATACGAGCCCACCACCCATCTCCTCGAACGCCTTAAGTGTCATAGGCCCCGTTAGATCGTGGAACATAACCCTATCGACCTTCGCGTCAACTATCTCTCCAGGTTCGACGAAGCTTCTACTCGAAGCCCTAGCAAGGATTTTCTCAGCTATATTCATAGGCTTCAATCCTAGATGCACCTCTAAACCTAACAGAATCCTCGTATATCAGCCATGTAATGATATATACGTTTCTAGCAATAGCTACCACCAACTTAGAGAATCCTAAAATAAAGCAGGGTGTGGATTTAATAAATTTTACGGTGCAGGCTTAAACCTCGAATCTCAATGCTTCAGCCGGGTTAAGTTTAGCTGCATAATACGCAGGGTATAGGGTAGCACCTATCGATAGTAGTATGGATATCCCTATGGATTCACTTAGCGTCAACATTAAACCCAGTATAGGTAAAGGTCTGCCTGCAACCTGCCCCCAAGTCGATGCTATACCTACGAGGAGACCTGATACACCTCCAATCAAGCCTCCAAGTAAGCCTATGAGAGCAGCTTCCAAGAGGAATATCGTTAGAATGTGCGAATCCATAGCGCCTAAACATTTCATCGTTCCTATCTCTTTAGTCCTTTCTGTAACAGCCATAAGCATCGAATTCAGTATACCGACCGTGCATACGACTAAAGCTATAACAGCCATAACTATCTGGTACACTTGTATCGTAGCCGAGCCGGGTAATAGTTCAGCGTATATCACACCCATGGATCTCGTCGCTCCATAGAAAGCTACGCTAAGTATAACAGATACAGCGGTTATTAAAGCGCGCGTAAACCTTTTCCTTATGCTTTCGATCGTAAACCTGAAAGCTTCGCTAAACGGAAATTTTACTTCCCCTACCTCCAACCTTTAGATACCTCCTTATCGAAATGATAAGCTACGTTACCTTAGATAAAGCTTACTTTTAACCCTTCCATAGAATCTACCTTGCCGAAAAGATGGCCGAATACATGCTAACCGAGGAGTATAGAAGGATATTGAGAGAAGAGGGGTACTTAGAGTTTACAGAGATCCAAAAACTCGCGATACCGTATATACTTAGAGGGGATCATACGCTCATAATAGCTCCGACAGGATCAGGGAAAACCGAAGCAGCTCTAATACCTATAATGGATATGGCTTCAAAGTATAAGGATGTGAAAGGCGTATTAGCTCTATACATAACACCGTTGAGAGCACTAAATAGAGATATCTTCCGTAGGATGAAGAAACTCGCGGATAGGGTTGGGTTAAGCTTAGATGTAAGGCATGGAGATACACCAACCGAGATTAAAGCTAAGCAGGTTTTAGAGCCGCCGCATATACTCATAACGACGCCTGAAACTCTACAGATCCTATTGGTCTCCCGAAGATTTAGGAAGCATCTAGAGAATGTTAGATGGGTTGTGATAGATGAAATACATGAGTTTGCATACGATAAGAGAGGGGTTCAACTTTTCCTCTCGCTTCAGAGGCTTAAAAGTATAGTCGGTAGAAATTTCCAGAGGATAGGATTATCCGCTACGGTTTATAGTCCTGAATACGTGGCGAAGCTTCTTTCAGACGGTGGTGAGACAAGGATAATCGAATCTAAGATGGGTAGAAGATATTCGATTCAAGTGTTGTACTCTGAGGATTGGGAGGATACCGTTAAGCTACTTTCGAAGCTTATTAAGGAGCATGGATCGATTCTTATATTCACGAATACGAGGCAGCAGGCTGAATCGCTATGCTTCAAACTTAGATTATTCGATCCAGATCTACCCGTCGAAGTCCACCATAGCAGTTTATCTAGAGATGTAAGGGTTAGAGCCGAGGAGGAGCTTAAATCTGGAGTTTTAAAGGCTTTGGTATGTACATCGAGCTTAGAGTTAGGTATAGATATAGGTAACGTCGATTACGTAGTACACTACGGCTCACCTAGACAGACTATCAAGTTTATACATAGGATCGGGAGAAGTGGACATAGGGTGGGATCCAAAAGTAGCGGTGTGATAGTTGCATATAACCCAGAGGATCTTATGGAGTCATGTGTTATAGCTAGGAGAGCTGCATCAGTTATATGCGAGCCTGAACCCGAACTCTACGGAGCATTAGATGTTGCCGCTCACCAGATAGTAGGTATAATCTTGGAAAGAGGAAGAGCATCTATATCGGATGTATTAGAGATAGTTAGAGGATGCATCCTTTATAGGGATCTAACTCTAGGAGAGCTCACAGAGCTGGTAAACTTCCTTGAGCATATAGGATTACTTAGAATTAGGAACACCATACTTATACCTACCGATAGATCCTACAAATACTATTTTGAGAATCTATCGACTATAGTGGATGTATCTAGATTCGATGTACTCGAGAAGAAGGGGAAACGTGTAGGGGTACTCGATGAAGATTTCGTGGAGCAATATTGTAAGCCTGAATCGTTATTCATCCTTGGAGGTAGGATTTGGCGTATCCTAAGCATCGATAGAGATAAGCGAATAGTGAACGTTGAGGAGGATGCGTATGCGTTAGAGGCTGTACCCGTCTGGGAGGGGGAGATCATACCTGTGCCATTCGAGGTTGCACAGGAAGTTGGAAGAATTAAGAGACTTATAGCTGAAGCTTTAACCTCGAATAGAAGCCCGCTAAAACTCCTATCTAGATACCATCTAGACCAGCATGCTATGAAAGCAGTCGTAGAATACATCGAGAAGCAGTTAGATGAAGGATTTGAAGTAGCATCTGATAAGGATATAGTCGTAGAGTGGTTCGATAGGGAGGATGGATATAGATATGTAGCCCTACATGCCCATATAGGGGATAGGGGTATAGAAGCTCTAGCTTCTATACTTTCAGCTCTAATATCTGCTAGGATAGGTGCTATCGTCGAGTATGTAAGGGATGCTTATAAGATATTGTTCTACTCTAGGAGCCCTAAACTTGACGGACGTATAGTAGCCGAGACCTTAACCGGGTTAAAACCCGACGATGTAGATGCATTACTCAGAGAGGTACTACCATATAAGAGATATTTCCTATGGAGATTATGGGTTGCAGCACGTAGATTCGGTGTGGTAGAGAGGAATGCTGGTTATAGCTTATCAGCTGCTAGGAAGCTATCCGAAATCTTCATGGGTACACCACTCTATAGGGAGGCTGTAAGGGAAGTGTTAAGAGATGTACTCGATATAGAAGCATGCAGGGTGTTTTTAGAGAAGTTATCGAAAGGATGTTTGCGGATTAAGGTATCGTCGAGTAATGGCTTATCGCCTATGTCAAGGATTTCTCGTGAGGTATATCCTATAGTCGATAGCTATGCCAAGGTAGGCATAGTCGATATGGTGAAAGCTAGGATAGACTCCACAAAGATTAAACTTGTCTGTATGGGTGGAGCTGACTGGGAGTCTACGTTTAAAGTATCAGATGTAACCGATCCTATAATATGTCCTAGATGTAGATCTAAAAGGATAGCTGTAGTTAAGCCAGATGATTTCCAAGCGTTAAAGTTAGCTAGGATGGCTATAGATGGAAAGCTTAAGAGGATGGAGGATATCCAAGCTTATAAAAGGTATGCGAGCATAGCTGAACTTGTTAGGATGTATGGTAAGAGGGCTATAGTGGCTTTAGCAGGCGTAGGTATAGGTCCTGCTACCGCGAAGAGGATACTTAGAAATCTATACCTGAGCGAGGAGGAATTTTATAAGGCTATAGCGGAGGCTGAACGTATGTATATTAAGACTAGGCCGTATTGGGATTGAAGATTACTACATCTAATAACCCCTAATACAGATAAGTTTTTCTAACATTTGATACGGTAGATGTATCATGATGGGGAAGCCTACCATAGCTTTAAGGAGAATGGATTGGATAGTTACGGGGAAGCCTGATAAGAGAATTCTTAAAGGCTATTCTATCTATATCGAGGACGGCATTGTATCAGAGATATCGAATGGAAGGATACCTGAAGCCGACTATACCCTCGATGGTGTATGGAAAGCTGCCATACCTAGTCTAGTCAACCTCCATACGCATGCAGCTATGACTCTGCTCAGAGGCTACGCCGACGATATGCCCCTAGAAGAGTGGCTTGAAAAGCGTATATGGCCTGCTGAGAGGAAGCTTACAGCTGATCTATGCTACCTAGGAGCACTCTTAGCATGTATAGAGATGGCTAGGAATGGTATTGCATGTTTTCTAGACATGTACTATTATCCTGAAGAGACGGTGAAAGCTGCTTTGGAAGTAGGCCTTAGGGTTGTAGCCGCAGCAGGTATTATAGATACGTTCAATCCTGAGGAGCGAAAACCGGATTTCAAACTGAAGATCTTCAGTCGCAGATCTGCCGAAAAGTTCCTAGATTACGTGAAGGGGTTAAGGGATGATAGAGTCAAAGCTGCATTAGGGCCTCACGCTCCGTATACGTGCTCGGATGATACCCTATTATGGGCTAAAGAGAAGGCTGAGAAGGAAGATCTGATATTGCATATACATATAGCTGAGACGAGAAGCGAGCAGAATAGGTTTGAGAAGGTGTATGGTAGGAGGGAGGTTGAATACCTAGATCATATAGGTTTTCTAACAGATAGAATCGTAGCCGCGCATTGCGTATGGCTTTCACCCAGAGAGGTAAACATCCTAGCTTCCCGTAAGGTTAAGGTAGCTCACTGTCCTACTTCGAACTTAAAGCTTGCGGTAGGAGGGGCTGCACCTATACCTGATATGATCGAGAGAAGTATAACAGTCGGACTTGGAACCGATGGAGCAGCGAGCAACAATAGTCTAGATATATTCGAAGCCATGAAAACTGCAGCTTTACTACATAAGTGGTATAGATGGGATCCTACTGTTCTACCTGCTTGGAAGGTATTAGAGATGGGTACTGTCGAAGGGTATAGAGCGTTAGGTATAGATAAAGCTGGTTATATAGAGGAGGGGGGTTACGCGGATATAGCGGTTATAGATCTCCGTAAGCCTGGATTACAACCTATCCACGGAGCTACAGGTCTGATATCGAACATAGTATATGCTTGTAGGGGGGATTACATCGATTCTACCATCGTAGATGGAGAACCCATATTCTGGAATAGGCGGATCGTGAAGCTCGATGAATTCGAGGTATATGAGAAGTTATCAAGAGTGTTAGATATATTCAGAGAAGTTTAGGTTGTAGTATGGCTTCCTCTATATCGATATACCCGCTCATATTTTTCCAAACTTTCTTGAAGTTTTTTATAAGGATCCTATGTTTGAAGAATGGGGCATCCACTATGAAGGTCTCCATCTCTCCACCTTCACCTATAGGGCTTAATCCATATTTAACGTTCAACTTCCGCAATCGTTCTACGGTATCGTAATCCAGTTTTACACCTAACCAGCTTTCATCTAAACCCTCTGCGGCTACACCTGTAATTATGATCTCCATACCCGATTCTATCTCTTCTAACAGTAATTTGAACGGATTTTTACCCCATAGCGGTGTATAGAGTTTTAACCCGAAATCATCTGAGACCATCTGGAAGATATTCATCTGATACCAGCTGTACACTACCCCTGAAGCTAAAGCCTTAACATCCCACGATCTCACAGCTTCCTTGACCACGCTTCTTAAAGCTTCCAATTCTTCCTTCTTTCCCACACCGCTTACGCATCTTATCCATGGTAAGCCTAGGGCTTCTGATTGAAGCCATGTCCAATCTGAGTTTGGATAGTGAAATATCCATGATCCATCAGCCTCTGGTTGGATCGTAAATAAGACTAGTTCGAATCCCTGAGATAGAAGGATCCATGCTGTGTAAACACTCTCCTTGCCACCGGAGAATGCTAAAGCTACTTTCGTACCCCCTCTACACCTGATACGATATGGTTATCTACAGGAAAGTTTAAGGTTTACGTCATAGTGTTTGGGAGGGTATATAGCGAGATGTGGCTTCCTAAACCTGTGATCGCAGGCATGCTTCTGAGGTTCTTGGAGGAGGATTTAGGATTAACAGATGTGACTACATCTCTCCTCATAGATGAGGGGGTAGAAGCTGAGGGGGTTGTTGTGGCTAAGGAGGATGGAGTAGCGGCAGGATTGGAGGAGGCCCGTATCTTAGCGGAGACTATAGGTTTGAAAGTAGAGTATAGCTTGAAAGATGGGGAGAGGTTTAGTAAGGGTGATATATTGCTTAAGCTTAGGGGGGATGCAAGAAGTATGCTAGTTATAGAGAGGACGATGCTCAATATACTCTCACGTATGTGCGGTATAGCTACGGCTACACGTAAAATCGTCGATAAGGTTAGGGAGGCTGGATTGAACGTTAGAGTAGCTGCTACGCGTAAAATTCCACCCGGCCTTAGGTACTTGGATAAGAAGGCTGTGAAGATCGGGGGAGGAGATACTCATAGGCTTAGACTTGAGGATACGATATTGATCAAGGATAACCATATAGCTCTAGTAGGATCGGTTAGGAAGGCTGTGGAGAAAGCTAGAGTTAACGCCGGATTTACATATAAGATCGAGGTAGAGGTAACTAACGTCGAAGAAGCTGTGGAGGCTGCGGAAGCTGGAGCTGACATAATTATGCTCGATAACTTCACGATAGATATGGTGGAGGAAGCTGTAAAGCTACTAGAAGAGAGGGGGTTAAGGGGGAAGGTTATCTTAGAGGTATCTGGGGGTATCGATGAAGGAAATATAGTCGAATATGCATCTAAAGGTATCGATGTGGTATCGCTCGGTAGGTTAACCCACTCCGTTAAAGCTATAGATTTAAGCTTAGATGTCAGACGGGTCTGATATCCCTAACCTTTAATCCACATTGTGGACAATAGATAGCTTCGACGGGTAGGATTGCACCGCACCTAGGACATCTCGATAGGCTAGGTATGGTAGGTTTGACTTCAGGAGGCTGCTTCACGGCAGGCTTAATACCTGCAGTCATGTAATAGCCAGCGATTCCGCCCACGAACCCTACACCTACAAGCTCTAGTATAGTTATTATCCATGCTACGATAATCTCCGATGTCGATGGCTCGATTTCAGGTATCGTTATAAGTCTAGCCATATAGAGCATCGGAACTATGAAGAAGTAGTATATGAGGAGACTTAATACGCCTACAGCCGCTCCTCTTGATCCGCCGCTTAACGGTTTGATAGCGAATCTACCGGCTATCAATCCGCCTAGGAATGCTCCTAATGCTATACCTATATCCGCTATATCCTCGGCGATTATGAGA
This sequence comes from uncultured Candidatus Bathyarchaeia archaeon, assembly GCA_964491605.1. GTDB lineage: Archaea > Thermoproteota > CALKCG01 > B24 > DRYS01 > DRYS01. The sequence goes on along the minus strand of CAZBGY010000006.1, from coordinate 43,462 downwards.
GCTAAGGTTCCTACGCTTATCGATACCAGTAATCCTATTAGAAGTCTATTTCTTTCGAGCGAGGTTGAACCGTATAATAAATAGGTTAACACGGCTAAACCTAAATACTCTCAAGGATAGATTTAAGAGCTTCGCTTCAGCCTCCTACCTTAATTGGATATGAGGATTAGACAGCCTGAGCGTATAATAGGTAATGCTGTATGCGAGGAGGATAGAACTGCTAGAGAGGTTGTGATAAAGCTCGTGGAGAATGCTTTAGAAGCATCCGATCCTAGAATTGCTGTTAGAAGGAATCTAACAGTTTATAAGGATAAGCTGTCGATCATGGGCGTCACTTATGATCTTACAAAGTATCGTAGGATACTGGTTATCGGCGGCGGTAAAGCTTCGGGGGCTATGGCTGAAGCGTTGGAAGAAATACTCGGTGAACGTATAGAGGATGGGATAGTTAACGTACCTAGAGGAGTATCGAGGCTGTATAACGTTAAGAGGATTAACCTTAATGAAGCTGGACACCCTATACCAGATGAAGGCGGTGTTAAAGGTGTTTCAGTCATGCTGGATATGCTTAGAAACGTGGATGAGAATACATTGGTTTTCTGCCTACTATCTGGTGGGGGATCAGCTTTAATGTCTAAACCTGTGGATGGCGTATCTATAGAGGATCTGCAAAAGCTTACGATGATTCTACTTAGATGCGGTGCTCCTATAGAGGATGTCAACGCTGTAAGGAAGCATTTATCGCAAGTTAAGGGTGGTAGATTAGCGGCTGCAGCTTACCCAGCTACCATCGTATCGCTCATAATATCGGATGTAGTAGGGGATAGGCTGGATACTATAGCTTCTGGTCCTACAACTCCGGATACGACTACTTATGAGTATGCTAAAAGCGTTCTTCAAAGATATAAGGTATGGGATTCTATACCGGATAGCGTGAGGAGAGTTATAGAATTAGGCTGTGCAGGTATACTACCTGAGACGCCTAAACCTGGCGATCGTATATTCGATAAAGTCCATAATTACATCATAGCCGGTAACTCTATAGCTTTAGAGGAGATGGAGAGAGATGCCGTGAATATGGGTTATAACGCTGTTAATCTCTCATCCTATATCGAGGGGGAGGCTAGATACGTAGGCTACACGTTAGCAGGGATATTAAAGGGTGTAGCTCTAAAAGGTAAGCCTACCCTTAGACCTACGGTTATACTAGCCGGGGGGGAGACTACGGTTACCGTTACCGGTGATGGAGTTGGCGGTAGGAACCAAGAATTAGTTCTAGCTGCTTCGATAAAAATTAGGGGGCTTAAAGGTGTAGCTATGGCTTCTATAGGAACAGATGGAGTTGACGGGATCACAGATGCAGCTGGAGCTATAGCTGACGGGTATACATATGATAAGGCTTTAACGCTAGGCTTAAAACCTGAAGAATATCTGGATAGGAATGATAGCTATAGCTTTTTCTCTAAGCTTGGAGATTGCATATTCACCGGACCTACTGGGACTAATGTGAACGATATAATGGTTATGGTTGCAGTCTAGATGGAGGGGATAAATATGGAGTCTATACGAGAGCTAGGTGATGCTGGACTTGAGAATTTCAGGAGGTTTATAGGTAGGGATGGAGTTATCGTCGTAGATTTTTGGGCTGAATGGTGTATGCCTTGCAGGCTACTAGCACCTGTTATAGAAGAGCTAGCTTCGGAGTATAGCGGGAGGGTATCGTTCGGTAAGGTTAACGTAGATAAACCTTTAGGAAGGATTCTAGCAGTATCCTACAATATAATGGCTGTTCCTACGATTCTAGTATTCAAGGATAGGGTACTCGTGGAGCGTATAGAAGGGCTTCTATCTAAGGATAAGCTTAAGAGGATACTCGATAAGTATTTAGGAGGTTAGGGGATGTTAGAGCTCCAAATCTAGTTGTTCAAGCTTTTCCAGGGTAGCTATTATGTCTTCCTGAAGTTTTTGAAGCTCATCTTTTTCTTCAACATGCTCTACCACTTCAACTTGTTTAGCTTCGATTGTACGGCTTTTAGTTTGCTTCGAGTCTACGACTTCAGGTTTAGGTCTAGTTTCCTTCCTCTGTTTACCTAGAGCGGAGCGAAGCTCTCTAATCTCTCTATCTATATATTCGAGTCTATCTTTCAGTGTATCGAGAAGCTTCATCCTACCAAGTTCAAGTCTCCTAAGCTTAACTATGAGTTTATATTTATTCATACGCTCCTCGATGGATCTAAGTTGATCTTCGTATTTCCTATAGATTTTCTCTCTATCGGTGGGATCTATAGATCTGAAAGATTCATCATTCTGTATACTGAATAGAATCTCTTCAAGGATCCTCTTCTCGAACGTAAGAAGCTTAAGCTCTTTTTCCACCTGCTCTGATTCCTCCTCTGAAATGGTGCATCCAAGCTCCTCGAATACATATCCACCCTTCTCAGGCTGCATACCCTATACACCTAAGCTTAGAGCTCTCCGTTAGCTAGATCTATTCTTAGAATGCGTATTCAATGTTTAAAACTTTGAGAACCGATACGTGTAAAAGGCCGCAGCTTATCCTGGAGGCTTCTGCTAAATGCGGTGAATCTACCATCATACCTCACGGACAGCTATCTCCACATGTACTAGCTGCCTACCCCATCTAGTAGCTCTACCAAAGGCTCTAGGCATATATCTAGGTATCCGCCTACCTTTCTGAGCTGCGGCATGGACTATAACCAGCCTACTGGTATCTAGACCCTTATGCTCAGCGTTAGCTTCGACAGAATCTAGCAGTTTAAGCATATATCGGCATACTTTTACAGGATATCCTCCGCTATGCCATCCTTGAAGCTGACGTTTATGTGAACCCTTCTTGAAATACCGTCTGTATGGTATAGGCTGCTTCAAAGCTATGACATCCCTCAAAAGCCTTCTAGCCTCCTCTAGAGATAATCCTTTTAGTGAGGTACAAACCTCCACAGCTTTCTTCAAACTTATATCTACATCTCTAAGCGACGCTATAGCGGTTCTCTCAGGATCCAGGTTCAGCGATTTAAGAGAGTACTCCCAGCTAGGCATATCGGTACACCGGTAGAAGATGTAATGGAGACTTATAACTATATCGCTAGTATGCATTCAATAAGTAGCCGGAGGCTATCGATCCCTAGCTAAACTATCACCAAGAGTCGATATCCTATCTTTCAAGAGTTTTTCGAAATACATCTTGGAAAGCTTCTTCCATATATACAACCATAAAGCTAGTAGTATAGCTACTGATGAAGCTTTCAATAAAGCTTCGATAAACTTGAATAGATATCCATCTGAGAGAGTAAATCCTGCTATTATGTTAACCGTTAAGTAGGATAGCACTATCAAAAGGATCCAAGCGAAGGCTATGTTTAGAAGAAATCCTAGTCGTACCATAATTAGTTTCACCTAGGAATTAACGGTATAGAGATTAAAGCTAAGATGCAGGAGAAGCCCGTAAGGATGAAAAACGCGGATGCTATCTCCTTCTCGGTCATAGGTTTAGAGGCGGTAAGCATCCTTGTTAATGTTATCGGAGCTATCGGATCAGTATTAGCTGTTATAAGTCCATTTTCTAACACTTGTACGGGTCTCTCGCTTATACTCTTCCTTTCAAAGAAACCTCCTAAGCTTATTAGGGTGAATAGAGCGTTAAGTATCTGCGTAAGCATAGTCGTTAAGGCTATGAACTCTAATCCACCTATAACGGATGCATAAGCTATCGCCGCACCTATCGATAGAGTACCGGTATCGCCTGGGAATACTCTAGCCGGATATTTATTGTAGATATAGAAGGCTAAAGTGCATCCTAAGATCGAAGCTATGTAGGGCGAAGCATAGAATTTACCTGTAACTATAGATGCTATCAGTAGGGTTGCAGATATTATCGTCGAGGAGCCGCTCATAACACCGTTAACTGGATCGCACATATTCATGGTATTGGAGGCTACAGCGATACCAAGAGGAAGGAGGAGGTTATATAGTATAGTTATCCTAATCCTACCAAACGGAACGCTTAGATAGCCCTGGTAGATCTTTGGATAGGCTACCATATTGAGCATAACAGGTATTAAACCAGCTAGAAATGTTAGGATTGGCTTAATTTTAGCGTTCAATCCTATAAGATCGTCTATGATTCCTACGCATCCGACGGATAGTGCTACGAGGAGAAAGCTTATGGTATGCCAGAAGCTTAACGGATACCATAACAGAAGCAATATACTTGATATAGATAGACCGGCAAGCATCGATATACCGCCCATCTCAGGTATCTCAGGCTTACTAGGCTTATGGTAATCTATCCCTACTATCCCATGCCGTCTATTGAATTCGGCTATCCTAGGTGTCGCTATGAATGTCGTTAGGAATGAGAATATGAAAGTGAAAAGCATCGTAACCCATGATGAACATATATCGGAATACATTTGTGATACCTCCGCTAGGCCAACTACACCTGACGATATAAGCTGATACTTCCTAATTTAACGCTATCGAGTATCTAGATCATATAGGTTTGCAGGTTTCAAGCAGAGTACTACCTGAAATAAAACTTTAAAGCTGATCTAGAAGCTGATCTAGATGGATTGTAGAAGTATGACCTTGAACCCTGTATTTAAAGCCACGTTTGAATCCGTAGATCAATATAGGATGGGAGCGGATATAGGCTTTAAAACAGATGCATCAAGATACTTTGATGGATGGAAGCCTAAAGGTATAGTATTCGCAGGTATGGGTGGATCTGCCATCGTAGGAGGCTTAGCTTCTGATTGGCTTAGAAGCTGGTGTCGTATACCTGTATACATAGTTAGAGGATATTATCCACCAGGCTTCGTAGATGAAGATACACTTGTATTTGCTTTAAGCTATTCGGGTGAAACCGAGGAAGCTCTAAGCATCGCTTATAGATCCTTTAAACTCGGAGCTAGGATAGTGGGGTTAAGTTCTGGGGGTCTACTGGAAGAGCTATGCCATAGTTTAGATGCCCCTCATATAAAGGTGCCTGAAGGTTATCAGCCTAGAGCTGCTCTAGGCGTTATGCTATCTTCAACGTTAGCTTTCCTTGAACAAAATATACTGAGGACAGGTAGATTCATGGATGAGCTTGAAGATACCATAAACATTCTAGAGGAGCTTAAAGGTAAATTAGCTCCATCGATACCTCCTAGTGAAGGCAATATAGCTAAGCAGATAGCTTACAAGGTGATCGGTAGGTTACCTATAGTTTACGGGTGGGAGCTTGTAAGCTCTGTGGCATTCCGATGGAGGACGCAATTTAACGAGAATAGTAAGGTTTACGCGGTAGATGCTGTGATACCTGAAGCCCATCATAACGAAGTGGTACCATATCAAGATAACGGATTCTTACCAGGCGATGTTACGATTATACTTCTTAGATCTGTGTTGGAACCTGAAGAGATTAAGGTTAGGATGGAGATTACTAGGCAGCTTCTGAATGGTAAGGTTTCAGATTTAATAGAAGTTTGGAGTGGCGGTTCATCTAGGTTAGCTTGTATAGCTAGTCTAGTATACATAGGGGATATGGCTTCCCTATACCTAGCTGAACTTAGAGGAGTCGATCCAGGAGATATATCCATCATAAGTAAGCTTAAGGCAGAGCTTAATGCAAGGCTTAAATTCAAGGATAAACTTAGAACGTTAATAGCGGGGAAGGGTGGATATGGGTGGGTTTAGATTTTTAGAGCATCTAGCCGATGCCTATATAGAAGCTTACGGTGAAAGCTATGAGGAATGCTATGAGAATGCAGGCTTAGCTTTCTTCGAAGTTATAACGGATATAAGTTTAGTAGAACCGAGAGAGGAGAGGATAATCGAAGCCGAGGGCGAGGACTTAGAAGCATTGCTATACGACTGGCTTGAGAAGCTACTCATAATAGTCGATCTAGATGGATTTATAGCTTCCAAGATAAACGTAGAATATATCAGGAAGGAGGATGACGTGTACAGGCTTAAAGCCCGTATCCTAGGAGAGATATATGATCCTAAGAAGCATATATCGAAAAATGGTGTTAAAGCTGTAACCTACCATCAGATGAGAGTATATAGGGATGAGGAGGGTGTTAAGAGCAGGTTTATACTGGACCTTTGATACTCCCACAGCCAAGCTTTTGGGATCCTCGGTTTTCATCCTCTACAGCTTCATCATACCGAATCTTAGGTTGTGCTAACTCAGTTCTTTATTACCGGCATATAACTCACAACCGGTTTGTACGCTTCCTTGCTGAAACCCCCATTTCAGCTCGAATCCTTATTCCAAGCTTTCAGATATTCGAGTTACATGCGAGCAGATTAGCTCAACAATGCTGATAGTCGAAAACAGATGTTTAAGTTTAAGCGTAGTCACTCTACCTCTAAAAGAACACAGACTTTCTACGCCATATTGTTAATAACTGCTAATATAACTTTAGCTTAACCGACTATCCCTCAGGTTGGCTCCATATTAAACTCGAAATCTATATGGATATTATCGCGAGGATAGGAGATGGGGTCAACCTACATAGCTTTACTCTACGTATTACCAGTAAGATCTTTTTAATTATGTTATGATCCTTTGAATTCTCAGATACCTATGATAGGGTTTGGAGTGATAGGGCTTAGAGGAATAGGGCGTACACATATAAACGGTATATTGGAGGCTAAAGGTGCTAAGCTTATAGCGGTATGCGATAAGATTGAAAGTTTAGCTAGGAGTGAGGGAGAGAATCATCATGTAAAGTGGTTCACGGATTATCGTGACATGTTGGATGTGCCTGAATTAGATGTGGTATGCATATGTACACCGCCTCATACTCATAGGGAGATAGCATTAGAAGCTTTTAAGCATGGTAAGCATGTCTTATGCGAGAAACCTATAGCTTTAACGGTAGGTGAAGCCGATGAGATGATAGAAGAGGCTAGAAAGAGCGGGCTAAAGCTAGGTGTAGCCTTTCAATATAGGAGCGGAGCGATATCGGTGAAAGCTAAACAGATGATAGATCAAGGCATTATAGGTAAGGTTTTCAGATCTATACTCGAATTTGCATGGTATAGATCGCAGATGTACTATGAAGCATCACCTTGGCGTAAGCTATGGGTAGAGGCCGGGGGAGGAGTTCTGATGAGTCAAGCTATACACTTGATAGATATATTATGCTGGCTCTTAGGCAGACCGAAACGCGTATTCGGGTTCTTAGATACCTTGTTTCATAAAGCAGAAGTGGAAGATCTGGCAAGCGCTATAATACTATTCGAGAAAGGTATACAAGCAGTGATTCAGGCAAGCTTGATGGATAATCCTACATCTACAAAGGTGATCGTGGCAGGGAGTAAAGGTAGGATCACTATAGATTATGAATCTGGAGAAATAGAAGTGGGATATTCCGAGAGAGATGCTGAGGAATATATACATTCAGCTTCTGATGAATGGGGTAAACCTAGATATAAAATCGAGAAGATTAGATTGGATAGCTGGAGGGGAAGCCATAAAACCCTAATAGAAGATATGGTAGAAGCTGTAGAGGAGGATAGAGATCCGATGATACCTGGGGAGGAGGCTTTAAAATCCCTTGAAGTAGTCAACGGTATAATACTATCCAATTTCAAAGAAAAGCCAGTAGATATACCTGTAGATAGAGGGGAGTATAGGAAACTATTACTGGAACTCCCATACCTAGTTAAGGTTAAAGAATAAATCCTTGAAAATTAACTTAAAACATCTAGAGAGCCTCGGTAGCTCAGCCAGGTAGAGCGGCAGCCTCGTAAGCTGCGGGTCGCGGGTTCGAATCCCGCCCGAGGCTTCGAATAACATATAGCTATGTAGGTTAAGCTTTACGCTAATAGAATTGTCTCTACGATATATAATACCACGGTAAATACCATTATAGCTAATCCATGTATTCTTCGAATGCTTCCACCATATCTGCTTATTATTAGCGGTAGAATTGCGACGAAACTCATAAGGGGTATCGTAAAGATTACATCCATTACAGCTACTTCTGGCTGCGCTACTAATCCTACCACTCCTATTACTAGCGTCATCGTTATTATGTTATCACCTATTATGTTTCCAAAAGCTATATTATGCTCATTCCTAAAGGCAGCCGATATGGAGACAGCTATTTCCGGAATTATACATCCCAGGGAGAGTATATTCACACCAGCATAGAAGCGATTTAAACCTAACGCATCCGCTACCGTTAAGACTCCGTATACAAGTATATGGGCGCTAATTATAAGGGTTACGCCACTGGCTATCGTAGCTACTAGATTCTTAATAGTTTCACATCTATGCGTACAGCCTCCATTTGCGAGGAGAATATTCCGATCTGCCAGTTTCATAAAGCGATAGATGTAGATAGGATATATCGTTAAGAATATAGATGCCACCCATGATGTTAATCTATGTAATACAAGGAGAAAACACATGAGCAATATCGAGAGAGATAACAGAATCAAACTTTCTCTTTTCAAAGCTTCACCATCGATCTCCAACTTCTTCATCAGCAATCCGCAGAAGCCTATAACCACCGGTATATTATATATGTTTGAGCCTATTACATTACCTAATGCCATATGAGAAGAGCTGCCATAGATAACTGCCGCTATAGATGTTATCAATTCAGGCAGAGCTGTTATAGAAGCCACTATCACAGCTCCTATGTACAACTTATTTAGGTTTAAAGCATGAGCTAGCTTTGACGCGTATTCGACAACTCTCTTCGAGCTTACGTATAGCAAGGTAATACTCACTACGATTTCAGCAAATCCATATATTAAACACCACAAATCTCCTAGCAAACTCGATTAGGAGAAAATGTTCTTATATATAAATATTTTCCATGAATTCTATGAGAAACTTTGATGCAATATTCTTAGGAGAAAGCCTAATAGGTAATTTGTAGATAACCATGTGTAATCGGTGAGATTATAATGGAATCCGTGTATGATAGGGATAAACGTATGGCTTGGTGGCGTGAAGCTAGATTTGGAATGTTTATCCACTGGGGTTTATACGCTATACCAGCCGGTGTTTGGAGAGGGAGATGTATACCTGGTATAGGAGAATGGATAATGTATAATGCCAGGATACCTGTAAGGGAATATGAGAAACTCGCTGAAAAGTTTAATCCTACTAAATTCGATGCGAGAAGATGGGTTCATATAGCTAAGGAGGCTGGTATGAAGTATATAGTCATAACGGCTAAGCATCATGATGGCTTCTGCATGTTCGATACAAAGTATACAGATTATAATATCGTGAAAGCTACGCCGTTTAGGAGGGACCCGCTTAAAGAATTAGCAGAAGCATGTAAAGATGAGGGTATTAGACTTGGATTCTATTACTCTCAAACCCTTGATTGGCATCACCCAAATGGTATGGGTAATGATTGGGATTACGATTTATCCAAACAGAATTTCACGGAGTATCTTAGAACATATGTGGAGCCACAGATCGAAGAGCTTCTAACAAACTATAGACCTGTAGCAGTTTTATGGTTCGATATAACTACGCCTATACCAGAGCTTGCACGTGAACTTAGGGATCTCGTTCGCAGGATATCCCCTGAAACTATCATAAGCGGACGTATAGGTGGGAGGATAGGTAGACCTACTGTTCCATCTAGAGGTTTAGCGGACTATATATCGATGGGCGATAATCAGATACCTGATAGGAGGATAGATGATGATTGGGAGGTTCCGATGACGCTTAATGATACATGGGGTTATAAAAGCTATGATCACAACTGGAAATCTCCCGGTAGAGTTATACAGATACTCGTAGAAGTTGTAAGTAAAGGTGGAAACCTACTGCTCAACGTGGGTCCTACAGCTGAGGGCGAGATACCTAAACCATCAGTAGATGTACTGCTTGAAGTAGGTAGATGGCTGAGGAGGAATGGTGAAAGCATATATGGAGCTAAAGCGGCGCCCTTCGATACCCCTGCAGATGCACCATATAGATGCACGTATAAGCCCGGCAAGCTTTATATACACGTCTTCGGATGGCCTTGGGATGGTGAATTAAGAATATTCGATGTAGAGGGAAAAATTAAACCTAAGGAAGCATACTTTTTAGAAGATCCAGCTTATGGAGCATTAAGTTATAGATGGAGCGAAAGGGATCTTATAATCGATATACCCGAGAAACCTTTAGATCCGATAGATACGGTTATAGTATTGGAAGAGATGGATTAGATAGCTACGGATACCATTATGAGCTCTGATGCCGCTATATCTAAATTTACTGGTTAAACACCTTAATATCCAAGCCTTTAATTTCTACTTCCCCTTTAACGCTTCTTCCGGCTAAGATATCTGTGCACTCCTCTCTTAAGAGGATTCTAACAGTGTCTTCGTTATAATTCAGCACGAACATCGCTTTATTATCTGATCCTATCCTTTCGACTACTTCAACCCCTTCTACTGGAGGTAGCGGAGGTTTTAACCCTATCCTTTTAGTCAACCAATCTACGAACGGCAGATAACTGTTAGCGTCAAGGAATATTCCGATGTATATCGCAATACCTCTTCCATATTCATTAATCACGATAGCCGGTCTGCCCCTATATATGCCAGTCTTGTAGTAGGCGAGAGCATCAGCTCCCCTAGGTGATAGCATTTCAGCCCAGCATCGGCCTACCCCCTCCATTCTCCCACCGAGTAATTTCTCGTCGAATTCGATACGTAGCTGCCCATCATCGGGTAGACCCGTATATTCTTCCACATATACACCGAATACATCAGATAGGCTACCAGGTAGGGTTGAATCTATTATTACATTGTTCCAATCCTTTGCTCCAGTTCTGGGTGTCGCTACTAATACACCGCCATCTTTAACATAACATTTCAATCTATCCGCTATATGCTTATTTATCAACATGAGCGAGGGAGCGAAGACCATCTTGTAGCTGGATAAATCTTCTCTTAAAGGATCGACGAAATCTACTGGTAGATTCCTAGAGTACAGAGCTCTATAGAAGTCTAAAGCCGGATCCCAGGAATCTAAGCCGTAGTAGTTCCTCCCTCGGGTTATCTCAAGATCCCATGCCCATATGTTATCGTAGATAAGTGTAAACGCTATCTCAGGTTTAACGGTTGTCCCCTCGATATACGGGGTTATCTTTGCGAGATCCTCGGAAATCCTCTTTACTTCGAGGAATCTTCTCCTAGGAATACCGTCGTGGTCTAGGATGCCGTGCCAATATTCTTCTGCTCCAAATCTACAAGACCTCCATCTGAAGTATAATATCCCATCGGCACCTCTTGCTATCGATTGGAAAGTCCAAAGCCTTATCTCACCTGGTTTAGGTATAGGAGCCATAGGGGCTTTTATAGCTCCACTCTGCAACTCCATAATCCAATAGTTCCTCTTCTTCAAACTGCGCATAACATCGTGTGCCATAGCGCCTCTGGCATAATCGATACTCCAACTTCGTTTAGGATAGTAGTCGAACGAGACTATATCGAGATGTTCTGCTAGCTTAAAGTAATCCAGCTCCTTGTATAGCCCCATAAAGTTATGAGTGATTATATGATGGGGAGCTATCTTTCGAATGATATCTACTTGTATCTGCTGATAGCTTATCCAAGAGTCACTCATGAATCTATGCCATTCAAGACATAAGCTTGGATTCTGCATATCTAGAGGTGGTCTAGGCGGCTGGATCTCATCCCAATCCCCATACTTCTGGCCCCAAAATATCGATCCCCATGAATCATTCAATTCCTCTATATTCTCATAACGCTTTTTCAACCAATCTCTAAAAGCTTTAACACAGTTATCACAATAACATGGATCTATACTGAACTCGTTATCGATCTGCCAACCTATAACATTGGGGTTATCCTTATAGCGGCGAACCATCTTTTCGACTATCCTCTTCGTATACGATATATAGTTTGGATTATTAGGACAGTAATTCCGTCTAGTCCCTGCAGGACTTCTAACACCATTCGCATCCATACGTAGAATATCTGGATGCTTCTTGATAATCCATGGAGGAGGAGCTGCAGTTGGAGTACCGATCACGGTCTTTATACCCTTCCTGGCGAGTATATTTATAGCTTCATCAAGCCATTCAAATTCGTATATCCCATCTTTAGGTTCGATCTTACCCCAGGAAAACTCCGCTAATCGTACAACGTTGAAGCCTAACTCAGCCATTAACTCCGCATCTCTATCCCATCTACTCCTAGGCCAATGTTCAGGATAATAATCTACACCGAATACGAATCTCAAAGCCTACATCACGCTCCCGAAGGGATAATAGTATACTATCTTCTTCGTTAGTTAAACTTAGAGTACCTACATAGGGCAGTAGGCTATCCTCCTAGCATAAGGACAGTGACTACATGTAGGCGTATTACCCCAGCAATCAGATTCATTCGTTAAAGTATAACTACAGTAATTTCTAAGATCACAATCCAAGCATGATGGAAACCTCCAGGTTTTAACTTTAAACCTGAACTTAACATACCTTTCATCCAGCCATACAGATCTTAAGCTATCTGACAGTAGATTACCGAAAATTACTGGTTCTATCCGCCGTTTAACACCTTTCACCGTAGGCGTCCATGGATGAGCATAATTTATACACGGAGTTATTCTTCCATCCCATCTGATGTACAGAGCTCTACTCTCTATGAAGGGACATCTAGTATACGCAGATGCATCCATATACGGTTTTATTACGTTAACGTTTACGTTGAAGGCTAGGCAGCCTAATCTAGCGAATAACTCTTTATCCTCTAATCTACCTATCAAACTGAATATTTCACTCTCCCTATTTATGGCTATATAGTTGCTTATCACAAGGTTGCATGCTCCGATATGACTAGCATATTCTAACATAGATTCTACTAGATGACTATTTAGAGAGGAGAGAGTGAAATATACGTTTACTCTAGGTTTAGCTGATAGGTTCTCTAACTTAAGCTGTTTAATCCTCCTTAAACTTTCAGATATAGGTCTAAGATATCCTCCAGACCTGATTTCCTTATACAATAACGGGTCAGGAGAATCTATACTTACCGTAAGCTCGTCGAGACCTAACTTCCATAAATCATCTACATAATCGCCTATCAAGTAGCCGTTAGTATTCAGGTTAACTTCTAACCCGTTGGATTTAGCCTCTTCTAACATCCATAGAATATCTGGGTGAACCATAGGTTCACCCCAACCAGATATGATAAGCTTTCTTACACCCATCTTAGAAGCTTCACATACAATCCTCCTATACGTAGCTTTACTCATATCACCTAGCTGCAGCCTACCATGCAAACTAAATCTGAAACAATGTATACACGAGAAATTACATCGCGTCGTAACTTCAATCATCATAGATCTGGGATACGTTCTTTCATCGAGCTTTACTATCCATTCATCAAGCAATATTTTAACCATACCCGCTAAGTTCTGATAGTATAGTAAGTTTTATTTATATAAAACTATGTATAGCATCTATACGGAGACTGCAGGATATGCCTCCCGGGGGATATACTGGTAGAATTTTAAGGGTTAACCTATGGGATTGCAGTATTCGATATGAGTCCCTACCAGAAGACGTGTTAAGGAAATGGATCGGGGGAAGGGGGTTAGGCGTATACCTTATGCTTAAAGAAGTTGATCCGAGAGTTGATCCTTTAAGCCCTGCGAATAAATCTATGATTATGACAGGCCCCTTAACCGGTGTTGCAGGTGTACCTGCATCTGGCAGATGGTGTTCAGTCACTAAATCTCCTCTAACACATACCATACACGATTCTCATAGCGGAGGCAAGTTTGGACCTGAGTTGAAGTTCGCCGGGTTTGATGCGGTTATATTAGAGGGTGAAGCCGACTCACCAGTATACTTGTGGGTGTATGATGATAAAGCTGAGCTTAGAGATGCATCGCATCTATGGGGTAAGGATACCCATCAAACAACGGATATGATAAAGGAGGAACTGGCAGAGGAGATAGGTTGGGATGAAGCTAGAAACATTAAAGTAGCGTGTATAGGTCCTGCAGGAGAAAATTTAGTAAGGTTTGCATGTATAATAAACGATAAATCTAGAGCTGCCGGTAGAGGTGGACATGGAGCTGTATGGGGTTCCAAGAGGTTTAAAGCTATAGCTGTTAGGGGTCATGGTAGACTACCTATAGCTAACGAAGAGCGATTCAGAGAAGCTGTTATAGAAGTTATGGATAAGATAAAGAAGTCGGCTGTAACTTCTGAAGCCCTACCTAAATTTGGAACAGCTGTCCTTGTTAACATCATAAATGCTCATGGAATATACCCAACTAGAAACTTCCAGACAGGTGTATTTCCGACGGCTAGTAAGACGAGTGGAGAGGTTATAGCAGAGAAGATCATGGATTGGGATATGCAGAAAGAGGAGATATGCTGGGGTTGCCCCATAGGATGCGCTAGATACACCAGGATAGCTGAACCACCGTTCACAGGTGAAGGGGGAGGACCAGAATACGAGACTGTATGGGCTCTCGGAGCTCAAACTGGAACCGACGATCTTGCCGCTATATCGAAAGCACATTACCTCTGCAACGAGCTTGGATTAGATGGTATCAGTATGGGGCATGTTATAGGTACGTTCATGGAGCTTTTAGAGAAGGGAAAGGTGCCCACCGAGAAACTTAGAGGTTTAAAGGTTTCTTGGGGTAGCGGTGAGGCTCTCATAGAGCTCACCTGGAGAACCGCTTATCGTTCGGGTATAGGAGATGATTTAGCTGAGGGATCTGCTAGACTTGCGGAGAAATATGGTATGCCAGAACTTGCGATGACTGTTCGAGGACAAGAGCTACCAGCATACGATCCTAGAGGCGCTCAGGGTCACGGTTTAGCATACGCTACTAGCAATAGGGGTGGATGCCACCTCAGAGCATACATAATATCACCTGAAATCTTAGGTGTACCGAGACTTGTAGATAGATTCGATACTAAAGGTAAAGGTTTACTTGTTAAAGAGTTCCAGGACGTATTCGCAGCTGTAGATAGCCTTATAGTCTGTAAGTTTGATACATTCGCTTTATGGGATGAAGATTTCGCTTCACTCCTATCGGCTGTAACAGGCTGGAGTTATACTGCTGAATCGGTTAGAGAGGTTGGTGAAAGAATATGGAATGCTGAACGATGCTTTAACATACTTTCCTTTGGTGATGGAAGACAATACGATACGCTACCCAGAAGATTATTAGAAGAACCTATGCCTGAGGGGCCTGCTAAAGGCTATGTAGTCAGATTAGATGAGATGCTTAGAGAGTATTATGAGCTACGAGGCTGGATAGAGGGGAGACCAACTTACGAGACACTTAAAAGGTTAGATCTTACATGGATTGCTGAAAGATTAGCCGAAGAAAAACTGCTTCCAAGCTAATTTTCGGTAATCACCCTATTTTTTATCATAACCTATCCTTCACCATCAGTAGAATGCCTAGCTTAATGTTATCTGTTTAACCTCTTCTTGGATTTAAGCTAAGTTTATTATTTAGATACTACTCGTAAACTACCGAGTCATGCTTAGGCTAAGCTTAAAGACCCTCCGCGATATAGAAGCTAAACCCCCTATATTATTCATAGGAATCGGTGAACTCGGATCCTCAACTCTTAAGAAGATGAGATCTATAGCTGGAGGGATACTATTTGCGGACATGTACATCCCGTATAATCCTGATTACATCGATATAGACGAGCTGGGATTAGCTAAGCTCAACGTTTTTGAGTGGTATTACACTTTAGATTCGGATCCACGGGTAATGCTAGTTGAAGCTAGAAGCCAACCTAGCTCCATCAATCCCGAACACTATTATGAAGTAGCAGGTTTCATACTGGATTACGCTCGTAGATTTGGATGTAACCTTATAGTAGCGTTAGAGGGGATTAAATCCAGTAGTGAAGGGATAGTAGCATTCGCTTCTAGAAAAAGTCTTCTAGAAAAGCTGAGAGAATATCACGTTAAGGCTATGCTTGAGAGTAGGGTTGAAGGGCTTACAGGATTGATAGTCGGTTTAGCTAGAATTAAAAGAATGGATACTATAGGTTTACTAGCATCATTCATAGATGAATCTAGCATACCCATCCTATCCTCTACACTTCTGAGACTTATCCTTTCAGCATTTAAAATCAAGGTTCCCAGTGTTTGGAGACTATAGTCTACTCTATAACTATCATAGTTAGAGTGCTTTGAACATGCTCCAATCTTCTTATCTTCCACGTAACTATCTCCTTAAGTTTTTCCATACTATCGGCTTGTAGGGGGTTAGCAGCCCCTCTCTACCCTGACTATTATATCGTAGATTCCATACACCATATACGCCTCCTTCACATTCTCGATTTTCTTCAAAGATTTTAGAACCTCATCTTCGAATCCTATCTCAGCATTTATGAGGACGAATGCTTTAGGCATAGCTAGAGAATAGAGTATTCATAGAACCTTAATTAATTTTTATATTCTCTTCCCGTTAATGTTTAATCTCGATTTTACTAAGCCTCACCCCTAAACGGTGAAGCGTATAACCGCAATTAACACAGCTTAGTAATATTACTTGTTTCTTGGTGGTTTTAGCATGCTTTCTTTGCTCCGGGAATTTCTGTCCCCCATATCCGTGCAACTGCCATTCATGATGCCTAGCACCTTTCCTAAGAGCACTCTCTCTTCCACGCCTATATATCGATACTTTATGCTCTGTCTTTTTCTTGCACCTCGGACAGTAGGTATTGATAGACGCAGGTACCTGCATACCTCTCTCCATAGAAAGGATTGGAGAAGGATATAAGGATTTTCTAGGAGCTACTTTCTGCCTATTACATGACTAATTATCGCTCTTAACCTTCGATTAACATCTTCCGGTCTACCTAAACCGTTAACAATCACGGCGGCCCCTATCAAACCGCTTTCAACAAGCTTAAAATACATCCTACGAACCTCTTCGAGATACTCTCTACTCTGTTCGTATAGATCAGGCTTACTAGCTCTACGCAGCACTTCTTCGACTGGTATATCTATAATTAGAGTTAAACTCGGTTGAGGAATATTTCTTTCGAATCGTAATATTCTAGATGGATCTACACCTTTCGCAGCCTGATAAGCTAGATTACTTTCAGTCCATCTTTTAGTTAGGATAGCTACCTTCCTATCTTTAAGCCAGTTTGAAATCTTCCCTGCATACTGACCTCTATCTAAACTCCACAGGATCCAAGCGAGATCATCGTCGATCTTCCCCGTTATCGTTATCTTATACCTAATATCGCTTCTACCTAGGTATGCCCCTACAAGCGACCCTAGGAGACTATCGTAACTCGGCAGGCTTATAGCATATACGCGATAACCATAAGCTTTCAATAAACTCTGTATTGATACCACGCCTTCTAGCTTATCTGGATTAAAACATTGAGTCTCTTTGCCAGCTTTATCTATCCCGGATACTGTTATGAATAAGCCTTCATACATTCTCGGTTTCGGTGCAAGCAGTTCTCTAACAGATGCGTATATACATCTACATAGAATTGGATGCAACCCTCTGCAAATCTGTCTAAGTTCACTCATAATTTCTATCGTAGATACATCGTATCTCGATACTATCTGCTCTAATCCAAACAGTACTTCATTAATTCTAGTAGCATCCACGTTCACATACCTACACCTTAACCCATTTATAAGACATATATCCAGATGAATATATCGGTTAAGAAGAGAAGCTGGGTGCTTAAACCTTGTACAATCGGTATTGGGGGTTCATAAAAGATCCTATCTACGGATACATAAAGGTTACAGAATTTGAGAGAGATATCATAGACCAGGAGGCTGTTCAGAGACTTAGACGTATTAAACAGCTATGCGGAGCAGAGTATGTATACCCTGCCGCTAATCACACCAGGTTCGAACATTCGCTAGGTGTGATGCATCTCGCAGGTTTAGCGGCTCAAAACCTACCTGTACAACTCTCAGAGGATGATATAGCTAAGCTTAGGTTAGCAGGTCTACTACACGATCTAGGTCACGGTCCATTCTCTCATGTGTTCGAACCTCTACTCTACAGATTCTTAGGTAAAACGCATGAGGATATGACTATAGAGGTTGTTAAGAATACATCGGTAGCTGATATCATAAAGGATTACGGATTTAATCCAGAGGAAATAGGAATGCTCGCAGTAGGTAGATGCAGTAAGGCTCCTGCATACATGAATCAAGTTATCCATGGAACAGTAGACGTCGATAAACTGGATTTTCTCGTAAGAGATTCCTATCATACAGGTGCTGGATACGGATCGATAGATATCTATAGGTTGATATATACGTTCGGGGTTATCGACGGGGAGCTCGCCGTAGACTATACCGCTCTACCTACACTAGAATCGTTTTTACTAGCTCGCATCCAATCTTTCAGAACGATATATTATCATAAGGTATCTAGAGCAGTCCAGATAATGCTGGGTAAAGCTATAGAGATAGCCGCAGAAGATATGAAGACTCCGTTCTTTAGAAACATAGGTGAATATATAGCTTTAGATGATTATACGATGTGGTCTCTTCTACTTGAGCATGAAGAAGCTTCAAAGCTTATTAGGGATATAGCATCTCGTAGGCTCTTAAAGTGCGCTTATGAACGCCTCTACTTTATAGAAGATAGGCTTCTCGTCTCCCTTTTAGCTAACGAATCGGTTAGGAGGAGGATTGAATCTGAAATAGCGTCTACAGCAGGTGTGGAGCAATCTATGGTATTTGTCGATGCTCCTTCTCTTCCATCGGTACCGTATGCTCATATGATGGATGTTGAGGCGTATCAAATTCCGGTGTTTAGAGTGGGGTTAGATGGAACTATAAGCAGGTATAGGCTAGCTGAGGCTTCACAGCTAGTTTCAGTATTTAAATCCTTCATGAATATAGTTAGAGTATACACGTATAAAGAAGCTAGGGATAAAGTATTCGAAGCGTCGAAGAAAATTCTGGGAAGTCCTACACTTTCTGAGCTTGTCTCATACTAATCTTATCGAGAAGCTTCAGGAATGCATCGAAAACCTGCATCTCATCAATCTCCCCAGATATATTCGTAGAGAGAAGTATCGGTGTCTCGAATCTATAAGCTGCATAGGATGCCATGGATTTAGCGAGCATGATACTTTTACCTCCGAGGATTACCGAGGATAACTCTCTACTAGTAGCCACAGCTATGGTTCCAAGCTTAGGATCTCCTTCACTGAATACGAGTATAATAGAATTCTCGAGTTTAAGATAGACTAACGTATACTTCCGACCATGGGCTTCAACGGATTCTTCTATACAGTTCATCTCCTTCAACCTCTAAGTCATCATTCTTAACTAGCGACGAAATTTTATATAGTATACCACAAGTCATACTTATATATGTCATCTCAACACGCTTCTAAACCTCCGTACTTAGATTCGAGCCGACCAGTAGAAGTTAGAGTTAAGGATCTATTATCCAGGATGACATTGGAAGAGAAGGTTGCTCAGCTATCCTCTATAGAGGTCTCTAAGCTAATCGATGGAAGAAGATTCTCCGTAGAGAAGGCTAAAGAGCTGATTAAGCATGGCGCTGGACAGATAACTAGGGTTTCAGGCAGTAGGATAGGCTTAACACCCCGAGAATCTGCTGAGTTAGCGAACGCCATACAGAGGTTTCTTAGAGAAGAGACTAGACTCGGTATACCAGCTATAATACATGAGGAATGCCTTGCAGGTTTTATGGCTGTTAACGCTACAAGCTTCCCGCAATCCATAAACCTTGCTAGCACATGGAATCCAGAGCTTGTGCAGAGAGTAGCTGAAGTTATAAGGATGCAGATGAGAGCTGTAGGGGCTCATCAGGGTTTAGCTCCTGTACTAGATATAGCTAGGGATCCAAGGTGGGGTAGAACAGAGGAGACTTATGGTGAGGATCCATATCTTACCGCATGCATAGGTGTAGCCTATGTACGCGGATTACAAGGTTGCGATCTTAGATATGGAGTCGTAGCTACACCTAAACATTTCGTAGCTCACGGAATACCTGAGGGAGGTAGAAACTGTGCTCCGGTGCATGTCTCTCTTAGAGAGCTTCGCGAGATTTACATGTTTCCGTTTGAAGCTGCTATCAAAGAAGCTGGAGCATTATCACTTATGAATGCGTATCATGATATAGATGGCATACCCTGCGCGGCTTCACGAGAACTACTTACGGATATACTGAGAGGTGAATGGGGATTTCAAGGATACGTCGTATCTGATTACGGGGCCATAAGAATGCTTAAAACATTTCATATGGTAGCTTTAGATGAGAAGGATGCTGCTATCCAAGCGTTGGAAGCTGGGATAGATGTAGAGCTCCCAGATAGATTATGCTATGGCGATCCGTTACTGCAAGCGGTACGCGAAGGTCTTATATCTGAGAAGCTGATAGATATAGCCGTTTCAAGGATTCTACGAGTGAAATTCCTTCTAGGGCTATTCGAAAATCCATATGTGGATGTAGAGAAGGCTCCATCTCTATTCGATACAGAGGATAACCGAATGTTAGCTCTCCAATCGGCTAGGGAATCTATAATCCTTCTCAAGAACGATGGAATTTTACCGATATCTAGCTCTGTCAAATCTATAGCTGTGGTAGGTCCGAACGCAGCTTCGACTCGATGCCTTCTAGGGGATTACAGCTATACGGTGCATACACGTGCACCGATAGATGCTGTACGTATAGTGAGCGTACTTGAGGGGTTGAGGAATAGAGCGCCACCCTCATGCAATATAAGCTACGCTATGGGATGTGATATATCAAGTGAATCTACGGAGGGGTTCGATGAAGCTGTAACTTTAGCTGAGAAATCGGATATAGTGGTAGCGGTATTAGGCGAAGTTTCAGGACTCTTCGGTTCAGGCCTATCAGGTGAGGGGAACGATAGGGTGAGCCTAAAGCTTCCAGGCGTACAAGAAGAGTTTGTAGAAGTATTATACCGTACGGGTAAACCTCTGGTATTAGTCCTAGTTAATGGTAGACCGCTTATACTTGACCGCATAGCAGGTAAATGCCAAGCTATAATCGAGGCATGGTTTCCAGGGGAAGAAGGGGGTAATGCTATAGCGGACATACTTTTCGGATACTATAACCCTGCCGGTAGACTTCCGATATCGATACCGAAGGATACAGGTCAGATACCTGTACATTATTCTAGAAGACCCTCATCGTTTAGAAGCTATGTATCTATGGATGCTAAACCCCTTTACCCATTCGGCCATGGCTTAAGCTATACTAATTTTAACTATAGAGATTTAGAGATATCACCATCTAGGATTCAACCCAACGGACATGTAGAAGTGAAGTTTAAGGTAGAGAATGTAGGTAGTCGTTCAGGTGATGAGGTAGTTCAGCTATATATACGTAAAGAAGTTTCATCCGTAGCGAGACCTATTAAGGAGCTTAGGGGATTTAAAAGGGTTTCAATCGCTCCAAGCGAAGTTAAAACTATCAGATTTAAACTTTGGGCTGAACAGCTTGCATTCTATGACCGTCACATGAAGCTTACGGTAGAACCTGGAGTATACACCGTGATGGTTGGCAGCTCTTCTGAAGATATACGGCTAACTGGTGAATTCGAAATAGTAGGATCATCTAGAACGTTAGAGTCTAGACGCATATTCTTTAGTCAGGTAGATGTATGGTAGTGAGGATTCACCGTCTACTGGAATTCGCATATTTATGGATATTTCCCAACCCTTTAAAGGGAGTTTTCTAACATCGGCATAGTTCTACAAGCTTAAAATCTACGCGTAGTATAGAAGTATGAGAATTAACCGTGATTACGGCTAAATTGCTGGTCATAATACTAATCCTGCCATACGTTAGCTACATATATCTATCTGAATCGCCCTATTCTGCATCCAGTAATGCAGAGCATATCGTAGGAGATCTAACTCTTAGATTCTACCCAGATGAATCGATAGGGGTTAAGCTTAAAGCCGAAGGTATTCAACTAGATATAGAGGAATTAGATATTTTAAAGCTTAGAATTAGAGCGGAAGCTGAGAGAGAGCACTATAAATATGTGTTTAACGCTTCACTTCTAATTTCTAAAGTTTATGAAGCAATCATGAATTACTCATTTAGTTCAAACTGGATATTCGAAGGGAGTAGAGACGAAATCGGATTTTCATCGAACATATCTATGTTTAGGGCTGAGGGGCTTAACTTAACGTCTGTAAGTAAAGGTAGATATATAAAAGTTTCACGCTTCCTAGAAGTCGAATCCAATATCACTATATCGTTAAGCTATATGTCGATGGGGATCAATCAAACTACAGTGGAGGGATTTATAAGGACCATACCTACTATAGTGAGGCTACTCAAGATGCTTATAGATGCATCATCTGAAGGGGCTCTATCGCTAGGATTACAGCTCGAATATTATACTACAGAACATGATAGATGCATCCTTTACCTCTCCTCTAAACTCTCAGGTAGCTTAATAGGGCTTAGGAAACTTCTCGAATCAGATATAGAGCTCCCAATAGTATGCGATAACCCAGGATGGATGCAAGTACGTAGATCCGCCGCTTGGGATACTGCTCTACGACTATTTTTCGAAACTATCGATAAAGCATCTGAATTAAGGTATGCATGGATAACGAGTGGATGGATCCATTGCAAGACGGAGAATGGCTTGGTAAACGTTTCAGGTATTCTCGACTTCTCTGGAGATATAGATAGGTATGCTACGGAGATTATGTGGGCTACATCTTATTTAATCAGAGATTTACAGGAATATAGTATCCTATTGAAGATTTTGAAATATCCTACTAAAATATCTATTAAAAATTTAGATATAGATTTAAATTTATGGAACAATACATTAAATGTATATATTTCTGGAGTAAAACTTGCAGATATAGATCCATACAACATGCTAAGAATAGTTTCCGATCTCTCTCGTAAGATACCTATGGATAAATTCACACTATCTCTAGAAGGTTCTTCGAATTCTACGAGTATGGTTGAATTATCAATGCCAGATCTGTTTGAAAACATTAGTAAACCTATGAAGATAGAGGGTAAGCATCGAATTATATGGATGTTTAGAAACCTAGACTCTATAGATAGAGTTGTTTTACGTAAGGTTAAAAATACTATTGGTGTATCGGATTTAACATTCTACGAATCTCGATGCAAACTAGATGGTAAACTATACATCCTAAAGATCTACACGAACTCCACACTATTATCAGATCCAATCCTACGATCCGATTCTTTGACGCTAACATTAAAAGGTACAGGAAGGTGCACCGAAGCATTTAATATATCCATACCTAATAGCTTGATAGGCGGCATCATCGCATGCGCATCGGATGGCGAGGTGTATATGAAACCTAGAATATCTAGATCTCTGGATGAATGTTGGGTATACCTATCCTATCTACCTAATTTTGGGTCGATAGATATCATATGGGGCGAACCAGAGTTCAGGATAGAATCAGATAAGAATGATGTAAGTATAGGGGATGAAGTCAAGATAACTGGAGTGCTTCGCATCCATAAGGTAGGGTTGAGGGGAGAGAACATTACTTTAATCGTAGATGGAGAACCTATATCTGAAATCCAGGTTACAGGTAATGGGACATTCTCCTACAGCTTCAAAGCTGTTAAGAATGGGGCTCTGGATATCTGGGCTCGCTATTCGTCTCAAGATTTAATCTACGAGACAGAGAAGATTAGGGTAAGCGTATCTGAGTATAGGTTTCCATACATAGCTATAGTGACGGCAGCTGTAGCCGCCGCATCGTTAACGACTATTTTAGTCCTATACAAGAGAAGATCTCCTTATCTACCGTTTTTGAAACGCTTCTAAACCTTACATACCGATCGTGTTTAAGCCTGAATATGGATAAAACTAATCGACTGAATAGGTTACTTTTACTCCGTATATAGCGGCTAACAGTTTATATCGTCCGAACATTCATCTGTCTATCAGGCTATGAGTTTATCTAGAGAGTTCGAGCTCTGGGTTGAGAAGTATCGCCCGAAAACATTAGATGAAATAGTTAATCAAAGGGAGATAGTCGAAAGGCTTAAAAGGTTTGTAGAAACCAAGACCATGCCTCACTGTCTTTTCGCAGGTCCACCTGGTACTGGTAAAACTACAGCCGCTCATTGTCTTGCACACGACCTCTTTGGCGAGGGTTATCGCGAAAACTTTCTCGAACTCAATGCTTCAGATGAGCGTGGTATAGACGTTATAAGGACTACAGTTAAGAATTTTGCAAGATCTGCTACGCTTACGGATGTACCATTCAAGATACTCGTACTCGATGAAGCCGATAACCTTACAGCCGATGCTCAGCAAGCTTTAAGAAGAACTATGGAGAGATATACCGATACCTGCCGCTTCATACTTAGCTGCAACTATAGTAATAGGATTATAGAGCCTATACAGTCTAGAACCGCTATATTCAGGTTTACACCGTTATCATTCGAAGATACCTACATATACCTTAGACGTATATGCGATGCTGAAGGGGTTGAGCTTACCAGGGATGGAGCGCAAGCTATATATGAGGTAGCGGAGGGCGATCTTAGGAAAGCCGTTAATACGCTTCAAGCCGCAGCTTCCTTAGGTAAACCTATAACCGCGGACGTAGTTTACGACGTAATTGGATGGGTTCACCCTAAAGAAGTAGCGGAGATGATGGATTACGCACTTAAGGGTGAATTCTCTAAGAGTAGATCTCTACTAAGGATGCTTCTATACCAGAGGGGGTATACTGGTAGCGATATAGTTAAACGGATACATTCTAGGATATTCGATCTAGATATAAGCGAGAAGCAGAAGATCGAACTGATAAACTATCTAGGTGAAATAGATTTTAGGATAGCTCAAGGAGCAGATGAGGAAGTTCAGATTTCAGCATTCCTAGCAAGACTTGTATTAGCCGGTAGGGGTTCGAGTTGACTATACCTTGGATAATAAAGTATCGTCCGAAAAGAATAGAGGAAGTCGTAGGTAACGAAGATTCTAAGAAGAAGTTTATCGAATGGATAGAAAGCTGGGTTAAAGGAAAGCCGACATATAAAGCTGCCCTCCTATACGGTCCAGCGGGTACGGGTAAAACCAGCCTCGTAGAGGCTACGGCGAGAACCTACGGCTACGATCTAGTCGAGTTAAACGCAAGCGATCAAAGAAGTGAAACTATCATAAAACGTATTGTAGGCATAGCGGCGTCTCAAGGCACTTTGATGGGGGTTACAGCTAAGCGCATAATACTGTTGGATGAGGTGGATGGGATGAGCGAGGAGGATAGAGGTGGGTTGAAAGCTATATTGGAGGTTTTAGAAAAGTCCCGTCAACCTATAGTCCTAACAGCTAATGATGCATGGGATCCTAAGCTTGCATCCTTAAGATCTGTATGCCTTATGATAGAATTCAAGAGGCTTAAGCAATGGGAGGTTGTGAAGAAGCTTAGGGATATATGTCAAAGGGAAGGTATAGAAGTCGATAAGGAGGCTTTAGAATTCATAGCTAAGAGATCTGAGGGGGATTTGAGATCGGCTATAAATGATCTTCAAACAGTGGCTCAAGGAAGGAAGAGGATAACTATAGATGATGTGAAGTGGCTTCCATACAGGAATCGTATGGAGCCGATATTCGATGTACTATCGATGATATTCAACGCTAAAACAGTCTCAACCGCTAGACGTGCTCTCTCTCTTATAGATATGGATCCAGATATGATTTTTGAATGGATATATGAGAACGCTCCTTCGCAGCTTACAGATCCTCGGGATCTAGCTATAGCTATGGAGAATCTAGCTAGAGCTGATATGGTTAGATCGAGGGTTAAACTATTTCAAAGGTGGGATTTACTAGCTTTCGCTACCGAGATGATGAGCGGAGGTGTAGCTGTAGCTAGAGAAGCTACTAAACCTAAATGGACTCCGTTTCACTTCCCTGAAAGAATAAAATTCCTTTCATCGATCAGAGAGGAGAGGGAAATTATGGAGTCTATAGCTTCTAAGATAGCTTCTAGATGCTTAACATCTAGGAGGACTGTGAGATCCGATGTAATCCCATATATACTATTCATACTTAGAAGTAATCCAGACTATGGTATTAAAATTCTAAAAAGTTATGAGCTAACAAATTCAGAAGTAGAATTCCTGAAAAGGAAAGCTGAGGTGACGGTTGCTGAAGCTCCTCGTAAGCGTAGTAGATCAACGAGAAGCTAAAATTGCTTCAAAGCTAGGTGTCGATATAGTGGATGTTAAGAATCCTAGGGAAGGGGCTCTAGGCGCAAATCTACCTAGAGTGATAAGAGATGTTAGGATAATCGTCCCTAAGAATATAGAGGTTAGTGCTACTATAGGGGATCTACTGAACCTACCCGGTACAGCCTCTCTAGCTGCTCGCGGTGCAGCTACGTTAGGCGTCGACTATATTAAGGCAGGTTTATACGGTGTTTCAAGGATTAGAGATGGGTTGAAGCTTGCACGCGAAGTATGTATAGCTGTGAGAGAAGCCTCACCAGATGCTAAAGTAGTTTTGGTAGGTTATGCGGATTATGCTAAAATAGGATCTATAGAACCTATGAAGATCATCGAAATCGCAGCTAAAGTGGGAGCAGATGGTGTGATGATAGATGTTAAATCTAAAGGTGAGGGTAACGTATTCGACTATTTAGATCCGAGTTACCTTAGTATGTTTGTAGAGAAGGCTTCATCTAATGGTTTGATCAAAGCGTTAGCTGGAGGTCTAACGTTGGATGATATCGATGCAGTGTATAGGCTGGGTTTCGATGTGGTAGGTGTAAGGAGGGCGGTATGTAACGTGAAGAACTGGATTCGAAGCCGTTTAGATGAAGGTAAACTTTCGATGCTTATCGATAGGGTTAGATACCTTAACAGTAGCAGTATCATCGCGTAGAGCTAGACACTACTTTCCTAGCCCTAACAGCTGTCCCATATACTGTAACGATTATAAATCCCTCTAGTATCTCCGTAGTCTCGAAATCTATCGATAACACGGCGTTAGCACCTATATCAGCAGCTCTTCTTTTAAGATCTTCTAAAGCTTCCCTACGAGCTTTATCAAGCTCCTCTAGGTATGCTGATCCTCTGCCTCCCACCATCGCTTCTATACCTGAGATGAACCTTCCTAGCATACCTCTAGTTCTAACGCTTAAACCCCATACGAGCCCTAAAATCTCCTCTACCTCGTACCCTGGAATCCACTGGGTCGTAACTATTATCATATCTTCTCTCATAACTATTTTGTTATTATGATCACGCTGGCACGGTAGATAAACCTTACGGTTTAGCTTTGAGCTTAAAAGCAGTCTACTTAAAGCTGCGAACTTTGTATCGATCTAGCTCTATTGCTTAATAGTTTAAGCTGATATAAGCCGTAATGAGACTCTATGAGCGAAGATATACTGAAGGAAGGCCTTAGAATACAAAGCGTATTCAAGGATGAACGTACGTTAGATCTATCCTATATACCCCCGCATCTTCCTCATAGGGAGTATGAATATAAGATTCTAGCTAGAGTATTCCGTCCACTACTCGATGATCCAGGCAGCATGGCTTCTAAAGCTACTATCATAGGTTCGACGGGAGTGGGTAAAACAGTATTGGTACGTAGATTCTGCAACGACCTTGAAAAGATGTGTAAAGATAGAGGTATTAGATTATATTCAATATACGTTAATGCCCAAGAATTTAGGGGAAGTCCTCATATTATTCTTACAGAAATATCATCGAAGATTATACCCAACTTTCCGTCAAGGGGATTCTCATCTGAAGAAATTCTATCGTTCATATTGAAGACTTTAGAGGATAGGGATTGCCATCTTCTTCTAGCGTTGGATGAAGTTGAAGCTCTGTTATCACCTAGAGGCTTAAAGCTTCTTGCAAGTCTCTCGAGGCTATATGAAGTAGCCATGGGATTGAAGCAGAGGGTTCATATGATCCTTATCGTAAGGGATCCTAAGGTTCTACGTAGCTTAAGCGCACCGGTGCTAGAGACGCTTCAAGGCTACGTTCTAGATTTACACAACTATAGCAGAAGCGAGATCTATGATATCGTTAAATATAGAGCGGATCTGGCGTTCAAGCATGGCGCTATATCAGATGAAGCTTTAAAACTTATAACGGACATATGCGTATCATCGAGCAATATAAGATGGGCTGTCGAACTTCTACTCAAAGCAGGTAGGTATGCTGATAGTATAGGTTCTAGAATAGTTCTACCGATCCATATACGTGCAGTTCAGCAATCCGTCGTATACAGCATGATCCCAGTTAGGGATAGCCTTAGAAATTTATCCGACCATGAGTTACTCCTACTGCTAGCCGTAGCACGTATATCTCAATTCTCACCTGAGGAGGCATACTTCCCGACAGGGAGAGTTGAAGAAGCTTATAGAGTCGTATGCGAAGAATACAATTTGGAGCCTAAGAAGCATACACAGGTTTGGAGTTATGTGAAGACGTTATCTACGGTTGGACTACTAGAAATCAAACCCTCCAGTGTAGGTTATAGGGGTAAGACTACACTCATAGGCTTACCTATCCAACCGGAGCTGATAGCTAGATCGATAGAGGAGGAGTTATCCAAACGTAACTTCAGATATGAGTGAAGTTACTGTTTCTCCTTAGTAATAAGCTAACAGCAATTTATGTAAACACTCTATAAACTTCATTTAGATCTAATCCTATAAAATTCGATAGAACTTTAAGTAGTATTCTTATAGAGTGCAGATAGTCATTTATCTCTATCCACTCGATATTTCTATGCGATAACCTAGGATTTCCAGGTCCATACGCTACAGATGGAACACCCATCTTAGCAGCATAGATGTTCATATCGCTTGTTCCACTCTTCCTGAGGATCCCAGCTTCCACGTTCAGCTCCAATTTTATGGCATCCTGAAAAGCCTTCACCAATACCGAATCCACCTTCTCCTCATAGGGAGGAGTCGAACCGAGGAGTTCCATATTCAACCTAATCCCCCTATACCTGTTAACAATCTTCGAAACCTCCTGCTTCACGATCTCATAGATAGATGTAGGATTTGATCCTGGAGGAAGCCTTATATCTAGATAACCTTCAGCTTCCGAGGGTATAACATTAGCGGCTATACCACCTTTAACCATGGTTAACGCTACGCTATACCTGTAAAATCTATCATTAGAATCTACGAGGCTTTCAATTCCTCCTTTAATCGATCTGTAAGCTTCGAAAATTATTTCTAAAGGATTATGGAAGAGCCAGGGAGCTGATGCATGCCCACCCATACCTTTAACCATCAGTTTCATATGCATGCTACCCTTATACCCTACTGTAACGTTGGAAGTCCCGCTAGGTTCACCGAAGATCGCATAATCTACTTTAAACCCATCCTCTATAAGCTTCAACACACCTTTACTTCCCCCCTCCTCATCTACTACGCATGCAAGTATGATCGTACCGTTAATCTTGCAGTGGGATGCGATTATAGATGCCGATATCATAGATGCTAAAGGACCTTTAGCATCCACAGCCCCTCTACCATATATACGTATGCCTCTAACCCTAACAGGAATATAGCCTGGTACCGTATCCATATGCCCGCATAGCAATATCTTAGGATCACCATACCCTATAGTAGCTATGACATTACCTACAGGATCCATCCTAACGTTTAATCCGTGATCTAATAGTAGCTTGTAGATAAAATCTGCTAACCCTCTCTCATAACCAGTAGGTGAATATATTTCTAGCATACGGGAAAGAATATCTACAGCTTCCCTAGGAGTATAGCTATCCATAAACTTCACATCCCTTCAATCTGGCGATCTACCGTTCTATCGTAGTCCCAGCTACTCCTTCTAAGGCTTTTATAAGCGGAGATTCACCCCTACCTGAACATATACACACCTTTTTGACACCCATCGTTAATGCCTCCGTAGAAGCGTAGATCTTCGTTATCATACCTGGACCTATATCTTTGAGGATCTTCCTGGCTTCATCTAAACTTAACTTAGGTATAGGTTTACCTTTAACGTAGAGCGCATCTACATCTGTTGTGAGTATAAGTACATCTGCCTTCATAGCCCCAGCTATGTATGCTGCAGCTCTATCTCCATCTACGTTAAGCATCTCACCTTCTGTTCCTAGAGCTATAGGGGCTACCACAGGTAAGTAACCTAATTCGAGTAAATCCTCTAGAAGCTTAGTATTAACGGAGGTTATCTTCCCGGTATACCCACCTTCTATAATTCTTTTACGTCCTCTCTCATCAATTATCACCAGCTTCTTCTTCCTCTCAGCTTTCAATATCCCTGCATCAACCCCAGAAAGCCCTATAGCATTCAACCCTCTCCTCCTTAAGTATGCTACAAGCTCTTTGTTAACCTTCCCCGCCATCACCATAACATATATCTCTAAAGTCTCGAGATCTGTATATCTACTCCTGAAGCCTTCAGGTGACGTTACGAAAATAGGCTTCTTTCCTATACGTTCACATATACGTGTAACATCCTTACCCCCTCCATGAACTATAACTAAGTTATGGCTGGATGCTATACGCTCTATATCGGAAGCTAGTTCAGTCTCTTCAACCCCTTCAGCTAACAGGCTTCCACCTATCTTCACTACGATCTTCAAACTACCCTACTAACCTCCATGCTAACTCTATTCTCCCCAATCTTCACCTTCTATCTCTACAGGTTTAAGCTCTATACCCCCTTCATCATTCAGGTATACTTCAAACTCAGAGCCGCAATCTGGACACGGAACTATTTCTCCTGGAATCACATCTTCGGGTACCGGTATATCTCCATCACATTCCGGACATTTAACTTGCATAACCTACTCACCACCATATATACACCTATCAGATATCTTTTTCGGGTAGATCCTACGTGCGAGAACCGTAGGTAGCCCCCATATCGTTACAAATCCTTCAGCCCATCTCTGATCGAACGTACTACTACCACTATAGCTTGCAAGCTCTTCATCATACAAGCTGTATTCTGATCTCCTTGACAGGATCGTTAGAGAACCCTTATAAACCCTGAGAGTAACCTCCCCGCAAACCCTCTCCTCGACTACATCTATGAATGCATCTAAAGCTTCTCTCAGAGGCTCCATCCATAAACCCGTATACACCAGGCTACTCCACTCCACATCTACAAACTCCTTAAACCTTAATTCTCGACCTGTTAGTACAAGCTTCTCCAGATCTTTATGCGCTTTAAGTATACAAGTAGCCGCTGGAGCTTCGTAAACTTCACGCGTCTTTATACCTACAGTCCTCTCCTCTATATGATCGATACGCCCGATACCATGCAATCCTGCTAGGCTATTTAAGAATGATATCAGCTTCACTCCATCCATCTTCTCCCCGTTTATAGCTACTGGTACGCCACCCTCAAACCTTATAGAAATCTCTTCAGGATTATCCGGAGCTTTCCACGGAGGATTAGTCCATTCAAACGCATCTTCAGGAGGATTAGATGATATATCCTCCAATGGACCGCACTCGATCGATCTACCCCATAGATTCACATCTATGCTATACTTCTCCCTCTTAGGCTTTATAGGTATGCCGTGCTTTAACGCATAGTCTATCTCCCAATCCCTATTAAACCCCCATTCCCTCACCGGGGCTAAGATCTCGATATTTGGCGCTAGAGATTTTATCGTAACCTCGAATCTTAATTGATCATTACCTTTACCGGTACATCCATGAGCGATTGCATCCGCACCTTCTTTTAAAGCTATATGGACGCATTTAGATGCGATCAATGGTCTTGATAAAGCACTACTCAGAGGGTATTCCCCCTGGTATAATCCGTTCGCTTTAATAGCTTTAAACACGTATCCTTCGACGAACTCTTTCTTACAATCTAGCGTGTAATGCTTAACTACGCCAAGCTTCTCTGCTCTCGCTTCTATATCTCCGAAATCTTCGTTTTGACCTACATCTACTGTTACCGTTATAACTTCTGCCCCATACTTTTCTCTAAGCCATACAGCAGCTACGGATGTATCTAACCCGCCTGAGAAGGCTAATACTACCCTCCTCACAGCCTTTGAGGATTTTTCAGCAGCCATACCTAAACTACTCCGTAAATCTTAATTAGCAGTATAGAGATTTGCGGAACACTCATTTAAATATTATCTATGTTTGAGCATACTTTAACTCCCCATATTTCTTACTCCTCGGATAACTTCTCCTTAAGATACTCGGAGAAATCCTTTATTTCACCCCTCTTAACTACATAGATCCTACTGGGAACCCTCACCTTCAGACCTAGATTCGACAGTATAGTGTATAGGGTTATAGCATCGAGGGGTTTAGGTATGATTCCATTCATCATGGCTTTAGCTAACGCTTCAACTACAGCCCTATACACTTTATCTGGATACTGCTGCCTGAAATACTCAAATATCTCTACGGCTTTACCTTCAAGATTACTTTCCACATATTTCTCTGGATCTAACTCATGTCTATACTGCTTGCTCTCGCTCGATGAAAGTTTCCTCTGAAGCTTAGCTAGCATACGTTTCTTTATATTTTCGAGCTCGACATCCACCGGCTCGCTCAAAGCTTTAACCTAGAATAAAAGGTAGCGGCAGCCTCTTTAAAGATTACTTCGAAAGAGATATATAAGCGACATTAACGCTAAATATGTAATGTTTATCTAGGATCTACTAAATAATCACATACAGATAGGAGGATGGCTAAGAAGGGCAGGGAATCTCTTGAGGAGAAGGCTTTGGAGATAATAAGGAATTCAAAAGATGGGATACTTCAAAGTGATTTATGTAAGAAGCTGGGGGTATCGAGTAAAGAGGGAGCGAAGATCATATCAAGTTTAGAGAGGAAGGGATTGGTGCATAGAGAGCGCATATTACATTCAAGTAGATGGACGTATAGACTTCTGGTAACCGACGATGAATCCGGCTATCTATCCATAGGATCTGCACCGTGCATATTATGCGAGAAAAACTCTCTATGCGGTATCGGAGGGGATACATCACATCTAAAATGCCAGCTTCTAGAGAAGTGGGTACTCGATCAGAAACTAGGAGGTAGCTGAAGAAGGCGTAAATATACCCTTCGATAAGTTACTCTAATCGTCTCCTCAATAACTCTATCAGATATGATGATTCCATATCTGTTTTAAACCCTTTAGGATCAAAATGTGTTCTGGAGAATCTATAGCCTTCCCCACTGATTATACCTTTAATCTTCTCAAGACTTGGTGTTTTTACTTTAAGCTTCGAAGAGATTTGATCGACAGTATAGTATGTCGGAGGCATCGATGCTTCGGATGCCAGAATAGATAGAAGCCTATCAGCATAGCCCTTATCAGTTATACTTATCCGCTCAGCCTCTTCGATCATCCTTATACATAAGCTTGGCTCAGCTAGCTTCCCAATCCATAGAGGACCTATAAAGCTCAGAGCGGAATCGCATAAAGGACATGCAACAGTGTACAGGCTATCCTCAGCTATATCTATTAGAGACGCGGACATCCTATACATACACTTCCTACAATACCCTATGAACCCTATATCACTCAGCGTCCTCTCAGCTCTCCGAACACCAGGTTCTACCTTCATATAACATCTGAAATAGTGTATTTCCCTATAAGCTAAAAGATTCTCCACCCCTAGATCATATGTTAACCCTACTCTCGCTATGTAGCCTATCAATATCCTCAACCCAACTTCATGGTAGAACTCCGTCTTCAAAGATCTAGCACCATACCTTCTAAGACAGGTTTTGGGGTAAACCCCTGAGAGCGGTGCTGTATCAGTAGCTGTAGTTGCTAGAACCCCTCCCCCACGTACAGCCATAATAGCGTTATGTATATACCCCACGGGTGAACCGAACGGGTCTATATCCACCACATAGAATCGCTCCCCCTTAGAAGCGTAATCCGCTAACAAGCTATTCGCATCCCTATTCTCTATAGTCACCCTATCCTTTACACCATTTATATCGGCATTGATAGAGATGAACTTTACAGCTTCCCTGCTTATATCGTTCGAAACGAGATGATCAATCCTGGAGGTTTCTATAAGGTATCTAAGCCCTCTCACACCTGATCCTGCTAACGCATCGCATACATTCGCTCCCTTCTTCGGTAGACCTTCATAAGCTTCAACAAACAGCACCCCGATATCACGGCTCCTCGCCATCACAGGGTTATAGAATACCGGAGTCTTAGGAGGTACATTACTCTTTAAAGACGCCTCTGGTATGATTAACCTAACGCTCCCCTCCACGATTTCTACTACAGGATATCCAAGATGGGGGTATATCAAGGTCTGTAAATAGCATACACCATAACATGGTCTTTATGATATGGCTCTATATTTATAATGTTACGTATCTTAAACCCCCTTTCCTTAAGAACGCTAACCTCCCTCTCATATATCTCCTTAGGGGTCTTCTTCACATCTATACTCCTAGCTTTAACTGCTAAGAGCGCAAACCCGCCTTCCCTAAGATAGAATTCAGCGTTATCCGCTAACACTCTAGCTTGCTCTGGTTGAGCTATATCGCAGTATATAGCATCAACCTCATCTACTATAAAACGGTATCCCTCAGGTAGACGAGCATCTGTTAAGATAGGTATCATATTCCTCCGATATCTAGCTACATTCATCACAAGCTCTCTGAGCGCTCTAGCTGAAAACTCTACGCAGTATACGACCCCTTCTTCACCAACTATATCAGATACATGGCTCGACGTCGTTCCGGTAGCTGCACCTAGATAGAGAATCCTACATCCTCTACCTATAGGTAGCTTGTTAAGCCCCTTCAATATAGCAGCTGAAAGTTTACTCCTATACGGATCCCAAACTCTATATTCTGCTTCTCCATATACTATAAGCTTCTCACCGTAAACCTGCCTTCCGGGTGTAAGATTACGTGTAGCTATCCTAGCTGGTTTCAACCCTTGAATCCTATAAACACCCTCTATATCCTTTAAAGGCTCGACTCTCACCATAAGCTCTTCCCGCTACCTAAGATTATAGATAGCTCAACGTTTAAACATTATCTTCCACACCTAACTCTACCATCTAGCCCTTCTCTATATACGTCGATCTAATCTCCTTTATCCTTTCAGCTAACTCCTCACTAAGCTTCTCGCTTATATCCTCCTTCGTATAGTAGTCTATCCTCGCAGCTATAGCTAGCTTAGCTGCGAGAGCTCTTGCGATTTTACCACGCATCTTTCTAGGAGCCTGATGGATTAACGTATGCTGAAATATTATCCCATGCTTAGGAGGTTTCCCACCGCTCCTAATCGCTCTGAATAACGCTTTCTCCGCTCCTAAAACCTGTATCGTACTAGCAGGCATCTTCGCAAGCTTTTCCAAACCTCCAGCTTTAGCTATGAGTTTAGCGCCGATAATAGGGCCGACCAAACCTGTTAAATTCGGAGCTTCTTTACGTATACAATCCTCAAGATAATCTATCAACCTTCCTCTGAGAGCTATAAGTTGAAGTATAATATATGCTAGTTCCTTTATCTGCTTTAAATCCTTCTCATCCATCTCCCCACCTACAGAGTTTCTAGCAGCTTCTACTACATCCGTAACTTTAGATCTAGGGATTTTAAATCCAGACAGTTTCTCTTCAACGAAGTTGGTCCTACTCCCGATACCATATACAAGCTTCGTATACACCTCGACGTCGTCTACTATCCTCTCGAGTTCCGGAAAGTGTAGCCCATACCATTCTCTAAGTCTACTCCAAAATATGTTTATTACCTCTGCTAGATCATCGATAGCAGATACACATTGTATTATCAGGAGATCTCTTGATGCTAGAGCTTCGGAGATCGATCTCTCCGCGAGTAACAATCCAACCCTCCTTTTAGCTTCCACATACTCTCTAGAATCTTTAATCCAACCAGCTTCTCTGAGCATATCAATAGGCTTTCTAGCATACATCTTCCATACAGAGCTAGCTTTCTCTACCACCACACTAAACTTGAATCTCTCCCTCAGCTTGGAAGCTATATCATCCGACGAAACCTTTAATATACTTACCTTATCCTTCCATCTATCGAGAAGCCTTTCAAGTTCATCTACGATTTCTCCTCGAAATATACATTTAAGTTTATCTACAGCTTCCTCTAGATCCCGGAACTTCTCACCATCGATAAATCTACCTTCCTCATCCAGTAGTAGTATACCTAGAGGCGTTTCGATAAGTGTAGCCTCCATACGACTCACTCCTAATCCCTAATAGATGGAGGTAACACTTAAAAGAAGTTTATCCTTCAAATCTATGTCCTAAAGTAGCTCTATACAGAGGTATAAACTGTATGCAGTTAGAGAGAGCTGTCGTCCTAGATATAGATGAGACTATAGTGGATACCTCTGCTAGAAGGCAAGCTGCATGGCGTATAGTACTAGGCTTAGAGATACCTCTAGAAGAGCTAGAGATGCATGGATCGAGCAGTATAGCTAAACGTTACGGAGGCTTAAACTACCAGTCTGTATACCTGAAATTCTGGTCTATACTTCTATGCTATGAACCGGAAGGCTTCAAACTTCTAAAGCTGGATAAACCTCAACCTTACGCCGTAGAGGTGGTATCTTCATGGTCTCGTCGCTACAGGATAATATATCTTACCGGTAGAACGGTTAACATGGAGTCTGCGACCGCAGAAGAGCTTAGGTTCATGGGATTCCCAGTGGATCCTGGATCACTCTACATGGCACCGGATCTAAAACAGTATCTAGAGAACCCGGAAGGTGTGCGACGCATACTCCTAGAAGAGATCATCGATAGATACTATGTCGAGATAATAGTTGATGATAATCCCATATTCTTCGATATATACCGGGATCTATGTATACCTACACGTATAGGTATATTGAGACCTAGATTCAAGATCGACGATTATCGTTACGCTTCCATAATCGCCGATAATTGGCGTAGCTTATACAGCATTATTACATAGACAGGATCATCGTCGATTTGAACACGAATGACCAGAAGATTTTTCTTACCTCCCACCGAAATCCTATGATGGTGTCTAGCTTTGAAAACTACTCCTATAGGTATCGCTCTGATAAACGATGAACGAGAACATGTATACAAGGTTAACGAGGAAGAATGCATGGAAGTCGTCCATAGATGGGCTGAGATAATAAGTAGTAAAGCTAGGAATATAGATGGCACCACACCCAAAGTTGTAGTAGGTTCAAAGACTATAACATCTATAAGAACCGCACGTGAAGTAGGAGAGGAGCTTGTTAAAGCGAATTGTAAGCAGATAATACTATGCTTCTACGTATGGAATTTCCCATACCTTGTATGGCCCTTCATAAATACAGTCGGTAAAGATAAGCCTATCCTATGTTTATCCAATAATAGCGGTAAATATCCGGGTAACGTCGGCTTACTAGCTACAGATGGAGCTTTAAGGCAGGCTGGTGTGAAGACTCATCGTATAGTCGGAGATATAGATGATCCCGAGATTCAATCTAGAGTCATAGATTGGGTCAGAGCAGCTCAAGCATACACGAATCTCCGAGGGGAGGTCTACGGACTCTATGGAGGCCATTCTATGGGTATGGAGACAGGATACTTCCACCTAGTTCCGATACAGAAAACTTTCGGTGTAACCCTATACCATATAGATCAATTCCTATTAGTTAAAAGAATGTGGGAAGTTAACGAAAATGAAGTTAGGAAGGGGATGAAATGGCTTGAAGAACTCCTAGGGGATCGCATAAAGTATGATGGGAAAATGCTTACACCAGAAAGCCTTGAGAAACAGGTGAGATTGTATCTAGCTATGAAGATTATTAACGAGGAGGTTGGATTCGACTTCTGTGGTATAAAAGGTCAGAGGGAGCTATCAGAGCATGTATGTATAACGGATGTAGCTGAAATGCTCATGAACGATCCATATGATTGGAATGGCCCTAAGGAGCCCATGGTATGCGCTACAGAAGCTGATGCTCTAGCAGCTTTAACCATGCAGATATTGAAGTATATAAGTGGAGGCCTTCCAGTTCTGTTCATGGATGTAAGGCTCTACCATCCCGATAAGGATATATGGGATTTCTGCAACTCCGGCAACCATTCAAGCTGGTATGCTTCTAGAAGCTTCGACCCTAGGGAGAACTTCAAGAAGATAACCTTCCATCCCGCCTTAGAATTCTACTTCAAAGCAGGAGGAGCCTCCGTAGAGTTCGACGCAGCTCCAGGGCCATTAACGTTTGCACGCCTAGGGTTATGGGACGATAAACTTTACATGGTGATAACGTTAGGCGAAGCAGTAGAGCTCCCACCAGAGGAGAGAAGAGCTATAAACGAGGAGACTAATCCAACATGGCCTCATGTTCATGCCAAATTATATTGTAGTTTCGAAGAATTCGTAAACATATTTCCATCAAACCATATACTAGCCGTAGCAGGCAACCATCTACGCGCACTAGTTTACCTATGCGAAATGGCTGGTGTAGAGCCTATAATACTGGGTCCGGAATCTCAGAGTAGGATACCCCCCATCTGGGAGCGTGTATCTAGAAAATAGCATAATCTACTCTTCATAGAATAATAAATCACTATTTAGGTATGAACATTAACGAGTTATCATCTAAACTTATGGAATTCCTAAGACCGCCGGGAGATGTCGAAGTAGTGATTGCTTCAGCTCCAGGTAGAGCTGACTTCCTGAATACACATCAAGATTATAAGGGTCTACCAGTTGTCCCCATCGCTATCGAGCTTAGATGCTACACGCTCGGCTATAGATCTAGGGATGGAGTACTCCGTACTATTTCGGTTAACCTATTCGAAGAAGGTGTGGATTACGTAGATGAGGTATGCCTAGATAGGTTAGAGCTTAGAGGGGGTGGATGGTTCGGTGATTATGCGAGAGCCGTAGTCAAAACCTTTATGGATAGAGATGTAAGGATCGATGGATTACATATAGCTTTACTGAGCTATGTACCTATAGGTTCAGGTCTATCAAGCAGTGCCGCTCTAGAAGTTTCGATAACTAAACTCATATCAGAACTCTATGGACTTCAGCTTTCGAAGAGGGATATAGCTGAGATAGCGTATACCGCTGAACACGACGTTATGAATATACCGTGTGGCAGGCTTGATCAGTACAGCTCATCATACGGCGGTATACTGAAACTAGATACTAGACCACCATATAACGTAGAGGAGCTTCCGGATAGAGGCTTTATATTAATCCTAGCGGATTCAGGTATAAGGCGTAGGATATTATCCATCCACCCGGTTAGGCAAGCGGAGATCGATGAAGCGTTAAGAATTCTTCTAGATGAAGTGAGGATCCCGGTAGGATTAGCTTTAAAGCTTGGACGTAGATATTATGAGCCTAGATGGGAGGATATATCTGAGGAGGAGGTAAAACCATATCTATCATCGATTCCATCGAAACTTGCGGATAGGATAATCTTCACTATAAGGATGCATAGATCAACCATGTATGCTTTATCCATCATCAAAGATATGGAAGTCAAACCTGAGATGTACTATTCGATAGTAGGCGATGAGTTTGCATCCATGTTTAAACCTGATTTCAGTGACCCTCTATCCGTATTAGGCTGTATACTTTCATACCAGCATACGCTACTCAGAGATTTATACGAAGTAAGCTTACCTAAACTTGAGAAGATATGGCTTACCATGCTCGAATCAGGAGCTTTAGGTGCTAAAATATCTGGTGCAGGTCTCGGAGGGGTTATACTTGGTTTAGCTAGGAGTTTTGATGAAGCTGA
The DNA here is from genome assembly GCA_964491605.1 of uncultured Candidatus Bathyarchaeia archaeon. Classification (GTDB taxonomy): domain Archaea; phylum Thermoproteota; class CALKCG01; order B24; family DRYS01; genus DRYS01. The sequence goes on along the minus strand of CAZBGY010000006.1, from coordinate 3,701 downwards.
GAAGATAAAAGAAGCATGCCTAGATATAGGCTGCCCATCGGTTTGGATTTCAAACGTAGGAGAAGGTGCTAGGATAGAGAGACGCGGTTAACGGTATAGAAACCGGTTGGATAGCTGGCATATGTCGGGAATCGATTCTTCATCGAATGATACTTTATCAAAGGCCGAGGATTATTTAAAAGCAGAGGGTACTGATTTAAGGTGAAATGTATGACCTGGAGTGGAGGCTTCAAACATGTCTGGACATGAGTTGAGGTGGAATCCGCTTTTAAGATGCTGGATAATCGTAGCCGGACATAGGAAGGAGAGGCCGTGGCATTCGATCTCTTGCCCTTTCTGTCCAGGTGGACCTGAAACCCAGGGTGAATGGGATGTCTTAGCTTTACCGAATCGATATCCAGCTTTATCGCTTACACCACCTACAGTGGATGGAGGTAAGTATCCGTTCACGAAGAACAAAGCTCTAGGTGTATGCGAAGTTGTCGTGGAGACACCGGTTCATGAGGGAGATTTCCAGAATCTAACGTTAGAACAGGTATCTAAGTATATACTCCTGTTGGGGAGGAGGACGGAGGAGATAGCATCGAACCCAGATATAAGGTATGTTATGCCTTTCAAGAATAAAGGTGTATTAATCGGCGTCTCGCTAACTCATCCTCATAGCCAGATATACGCATTCCCATTCATCCCTCCAAGAGTATCTAGAGAGATAGAATCAGCTTTAGAATATAGAAGGATCTATGGAGGGAATATATTCGAAGAGATAGTTAGGATGGAACTTCTAGAATCTAAACGTGTAGTGTATATCAACGACGGCTACATACTTCTGATGCCGTTTTACGCTATGTGGCCTTACGAGATGCATATATATCCATTGAAAGATGTTAAGCTTCTATCCGAGCTTAACGAAAGCTCAGCGCTTCTATTAGCAGACACTATAAGGGTAGCTACAGGAGTTTACGAAGAACTCTTCGGATCTGAGTATGCGTATATGATGATATTCCATCAATCACCCGTTAAACCTGTAAACGAAGAGTATAGACTCCATGTAGAATTCTATACACCACATCTTTCTAGGGATAGACTCAAATATGCTGCAGGTGTAGAATGGGGGGCGTGGATATTCACATATGATGGAGTACCTGAGAATAGAGCTAGGGAGCTCAGGGAAGCTGCTATGAGGATTACCGGTAAACTAGGTGGCTTGGGATCTGTACCCTAAGACTTATATTCTTCCAATAACTAGCTTATGGACGGACCAACTATGAAGGTGATAGATGTACATGTACATTATCCTATAGGTGGAGATCCGCTGAAACGCCTCATAGAAGGATGTGAGAAAGCTGAAGTATCCATGGTTTGGCTTCAGAGTCTCGGTAGGTTTAGAGGAGTAGATGAGAATAAGCTTATAGAGGATGCTTTCAGAGAATATCCAGATCTAATAAAGGGGTTTGGATTCGTACATCTAGGTATAGATGATCCTGGGATCGTAGATAATCTCTATTCTCGCGGGTTTACAGGATTGAAAATTATAAAGCCTTTAAAACCGTACGATAGCGAAGAATTCTTCCCATACTACGATAAAGCTGAGAAGTATGGAATGCCTATACTCTTCCATACCGGTATAGTAGCTAGAGATCCATCAGATAGAGAGTACAAGATATCTTCTGCATTTATGCGTCCAATCTGCTTAGATAGGATTGCTAGAAGCTTCCCTAAATTAATAATAATCGGAGCTCATCTAGGTCATCCATGGTGCGATGAAGCCGCGGTACTTATGATGCATAATCCAAACCTATACTTCGATATATGCGGAGGGCATACATTCTGGATAGCTTTATCCCTAAAGAATAGGATACGCTACGATGCAGATCCAAATAGACTTCTCTACGCTACGGATACAACTCCGGAAAACTTCCTAAGATATAAAAACTTCTGGGAGGTTACACTCCCACAGATAGGATTCACGAAAGACGAGGTACAAAACATATTCTACGGGAACGCTGAAAAAATATTGAAAAATATTACAGGGTGATATTACAGTATTTATTTTTCAGAGCATACTTAGAGTTGTCGCGAATCCTGACACCGCACCTAGTACTATAGCTATCGATACCGAAGCCGACATACCTATAGCGAACGGTAGAGCCACATCTTCGTATAATCTTGCTCCCCCAAGCCTCATGATGATAATCTTAGCTATATAGGCTATTATCGCTGGGAACCATAGTGCCGCCTGGAATATACCTAAACCTAGAGCTGTCCCAGGAGCATTCACCGGGAACCATGGATATCTAGCCGATAAAGCATAGACTATCGATACTATTATGAAGCCTACTGAGAACAGTATCCACTGATTAGCTGTAGGCTTCACTGTTATACCTTGTCTCCAATAATCTCCGACGACGGCTACAGCTCTATACGTCGGTGCCCTTTGATAGTGGTTATGGGGCGCACCTGTATAGTTGAACGTCGAGAGGTTTAAAGCTCCAAAGCTATACCACATCTGAAGTATTATAAACATCGATGAAATGACGCCTATGACCGTAGCTATGAGGCCTGCGATGAATATATACTTCGAGTGTACACCTTCGAGAGACCCTAACTTATATGATTCTATTATTGAGGCCATAGGTGCAGCTTTTATAACATCCGTATACCATGGATAATCTGCTCTTACTACGAGGTACCTCTTCTGCAGATCATCGATGAAGAATGGTGAAGCTGTATCGGCTAAAAACCATCCTACCATAGTTGAATTCCAGTAATGCGCAAACCTCTGCTCATTCCATAGATCCTCGAATATGAGGCCTGCATCCCCGGCTATCCTCGCTCTTCCAACCCAGTATAACCCATTTATTACAGTCCATATTAAACCCCATGCTACAGGTAGATAGCCTAAACTTGATTGCCACCACGTAGCTAAATACACTAGTAGGAATACTATGAAACCTATTAGCATGTATCTGAACTTCACCGGTTCCCTAGCTTCGATTTCTGGAGGAGCTTTACCTATGATAGCCCTGAAGACGTTAACAAGCTCGCTCCTATACGTCACGAATATCGGGAAGAATATTAACCCGAACATAGATCCCACCGTAATCCAGCCTAGCTTGCCCCATGTTTGTTGCCAGCTCTGCATGAGAGGCCCGGTCCACCCCTCCTGCGTCCACCCTATCCACGCGTTTATACCTCCTGAAGAGCCTACAGAGTGGGGCTCCCATAAACCCATGTAGCATATGATAGGCGGTATCACCCTGAAAGCTATAGTGTCCACTACTATGAAGCTGAATAGAGTCTTAACAGGTATGAGGAAGAATAATCCTATGAAGAATGCTTCGAAATTAAAGGTTAACGGAGCTTGAGGCAGTATAACGTACGGCGTTAGGTCTATTCCCTGAGTAGCTGGGAACATCAACTGCGTTATTCCTAGCCCAGGTATAGTCCAACCCCAGTATGGGTATATTGCTAGGAATCCTATTAGTAGTCCTAGCCATAGCCATACGTTTTGGAATAATCTTGTTCCTCCGTCTACCTTCTCGTACGCCATATCTATGAGTTTAACTGCAGCCGAAGCTTGCGGAAATGGAAGCGCTTCTAGATCAACCCACTGCCTTCTAAACATGCTAGCTAAGAACATGTAGCATAGATAGTAGGCTAATATCCTGACGATATGCCATGATAACGCTGGCATCCATTCA
>CAZBGY010000005.1:68935-81222 GCA_964491605.1 uncultured Candidatus Bathyarchaeia archaeon | reverse complement strand
ACAAAACCTAAGTACGGTTCAAGATGAGCCTTCAGAATTGCTGAGTGGACACGGTATTTAAGAATGGTATAGGCTAGATTAAAAGTGTTGTTTACTCCGTCAAACGCTTTCCATCCCTTACGCTTATCAACTCTCAAGCCTTTAGTCAATAGCTGAAAGATTTGACGGAAATAGAATTCTGAAGCCTTGCCTTCAATGGGTAGAAGCCTTTTCCTCACATCCTTGATGTTAGCCGATTCAATATTCTCTATTTTAACCTTAACAGCCATCAAGTCATGTTGTTCTAAACCATATTTCCTTAAGATGACGTTTTGGCTTTCGATTTTGCTTAAAACTATTGTCTTAGCTATCAGAACACCTTTACCGTTTTTTAAAGCTTCATATTGTGCTATTCTAGTCTTAACATGGCTATCATCATCTAAGCTTCTCAAAATAGCAACGGGCTTATGGTTTCTAGTTAAAACCATAAGGGGAATATCCCAAAATCCGCATTGCAGAATGATTTGTCGCCTGATATCTACTACGACTACATGGGCAAAGCTAACCCGGAATCTAAGTCGTCATCTATGTGGTGAAGCTCTAATTATGCTTGAATTATCCAACCAATCTTAGATAGCATTAGCTTAATCAAAATCTGAAGTTTAGATGAAACGATTTCTAGAAATATTCTGATTATCTCGGTTTATCATCTAGATCGATGATTTGATGATATACTCTTGGATCCAGAACTTATTATCAAAGCTTAGCTATCTAAGTCTAGCTTTAGAAATCCATAGGGGTAGGTATGGAAAAAATCTCAGGCGCTATGGAAAACCTATGGAAAAATACAATGGAAAAACCCGGGGGGGGGGTATCTGATACCGTCTAACTTCCTAGATGATGCTTAGTGGGCTTCCAAAGAAAAGCGAAAGGATATTTCCAGACAATCCTAGAAGCCTCGACTCAACCCTAACTTATATCGACATCGAAAGAGCTATATCCGGTTGCTCCGACTCCTCAGAGTTCCACGTTAAAATAGCGAGAATGCTTGAGGAGATTAAAAGCCTATTAGAGGTTGGCTTCGAATACATGTGCGAAAAGGATGGGTTAATATTCCTCCGTAAACGTAAATAAGTTTAAATTCTAAAAATTATGAGGGTTATTCGAAAACTATGAGGGTTATAGCCGATCTGCATATACATGGTAGGTATAGTAGAGCTACGAGCAGCGATATGGATATAAAGAGGATAGCTAGATTTTCGAAAGTTAAAGGGTTAACCCTTGTAGGTACTGGGGATTTCACCCATCCCAAGTGGTTGCGTGAGATTAAGGACTCCTTGGTAGAGTATGATGGATCTGGGTTATATAAGCTCATCGATATGCCTGATCTCCCTGTTTGGTTTATGATTACGGGTGAGGTTTCGACTATCTTCGAATTCGAAGGGAAAACTAGAAGGGTTCACCATGTTATATTAACACCTAGTATCGAAGTTGCTGAGCAGATAAACGATCGTCTATCTAGGTACGGCGATCTGGAAGCTGATGGAAGACCGACGTTGAATATGTCAGCCGCCCATCTAATCGAAGAGGTTATGGCAGTCTCTAGGGATAATATTGTTTTCCCTGCGCATGCGTGGACGCCATGGTTCAGTGTTTTCGGAGCTTTCAGCGGCTTTGATAGGATAAGCGACTGCTACCAAGATATGACTAGATACGTTTATGCCCTTGAAACCGGGTTATCATCTGATCCACCTATGAACTGGCGTTTAAGTTCGCTAGATAGATTCACTCTACTATCGAATAGTGATTCGCATTCCTATTGGCCTTGGAGGATTGGACGGGAAGCTAACGTATTCGAAGTTAACCGTTTAACCTATCGAGATATAGTGGGTTCAATAATAAGGAAGGATCCGAGTATACTAAGGTTTACGATAGAAACAGATCCAGCTTACGGTAAATACCATTGGACTGGTCATAGAGCATGCGGCGTATCCCTTCCACCAGCTGAAGCTATAAGGCTTGGTGGTAGATGCCCTGTCTGTCATAAAACTCTAACTAAAGGTGTTGAACAGAGGGTTGAAGAGTTAGCCGATAGGCCATACGGGTTTAAACCTGAAGACTCACCTGGATATGTACATCTCCTACCTCTCTCAGAAGTCATATCTGCGGTTATAGGTGCTAGCTCACCTAGCTCCCAGAAAGTTTGGAGTATCTATAACGCTTTAATCTCACGCTTCGGTGACGAATACACCGTTCTATTGGATGCCTCTTTTGAAGATATGGCTAGAATAGTTGATCCATCGATAGCTGAAGCTGTCATACGCGTCAGGGAGGGGAGGGTTAAAGTTATCCCGGGTTATGATGGTGTATACGGTCGGATAATGATATTCCCAGAGAAGGGGGAAGGTGTAGCTGGTGGATTTGAAGATAGCGAGAAAACTGAATTTAAGATAGGTGGTGAGGTTAAACAAAAATCCTTAACGGATTTCTTCTGAAAGGTTCACGGTTATTTGATATGACCCGGTATAACAGTATCAGTGGATGCTAAGCTTAGAGTTAACCTCCTAATGCTCTTACTATCTCTCGGCAGAAGTATGGTAGATCTGCAGGTATCCTCGAAGTTATCAAATTTCCATCCACGACTACAGGTTCATCTAAGTATTCGGCTCCAGCGTTTATTACGTCGTCTTTTATAGCCGATACACATGTAACCCGTCTACCTTTAAGAAGCCCTGCAGATATCAATATCTGTGGTCCATGACATATGGCGGCTACGATGCCTTTAGCCGCTACACTCTTAACGAAATCAAGTACCTCTCGATACCTTCTAAGCCTATCAGGTGCCCATCCTCCAGGTATAACTACACAGTCGAACTCTTCAGGTTTAGCTTCGGCAAATGTTAGATCAGGATTCACGATTAATCCATGCTTACCTTTAACAGGCTCCTTCGTGAGAGCTATAACCTTCACATCGAATCCAGCTTCTTTAAGCCTTAGTAACGGATAGTGTAATTCTAAATCCTCGTATTCCGGTCCAGCTAGGATAGCAATCCTCTTAACTCTACAAGACATGTAATTTCACCCTAAACCTATTATGATGCTATATGTATAGATTTAAATCTATATAGCCTCCTAGAGACTTAATTGTGACCTATACTAGCGTATCCGATGAACTTGATTTCATCCTATCGAAGATCCAGCAGCTTATAGATATCGATATGATACGTAACGGTATGAAGCGTCAATGTGATGCATGGCTCTTCAGATCTATAGATAGACCTCCCCTTACATTGAATTTCCCGATCGCAAGGCATAACTATAGTTATAGAGAGGTTTTCGAGGATCCTGGTAAGATGCTTATAACGCAGATAGAGACGAATGTCCTTCCACACCTAATGGTTAAGGATGATGCAGTTCCAGCTGTCAGAGCTGATTATGGCGTATGCATAATACCTAGTGCTTTCGGCTGTGAGGTTAAGGTAGTTGAGGATGGTATGCCATGGGCTAAAGCTAAGCATCTATTCGTAGGTAATAAGCTAAACACATCGCTTCTAGGTGATCCTAGATTCGATGAAGGACTACCTGCGAAAGTCTTAGAAACTGAACGCTTCTTCCTAGAGAAACTTGAAGATACAGGGGTAAGGATCTATCTAGCTGATACTCAGGGTCCATTCAATCTAGCCCATCAGATAGTAGGTGAGAAGATATTTCAGGCATTATATCTTCAGCCGAGTGAGGTTAAAGAGATCCTTTCTAAAGTTAGTGAAGCCTACATAGAATTCACGATGATTCAGAAGAAGCTTATAGGCGAGCCTCTAACAGCTGGTGCTCATGGATGGGATAAAGCTGACGGTCCATCTGGTATATGGATGTGCGAGGGTGGTGTAAGGTTATGTGAAGATTCAGCGGCTCTACTTTCGCCCCGTCACTACATGGAGTTCTGTAGGGATTACAATATACGGTGCCTATCGCCTTTCGGAGGGGGTTTATGGCATTCATGCGGTAAGGTATCCCATATACTAAGTATAGTTTTGGATACGCCTAAAGTGAAAGCTATCCATCTCGGGAATCCTGAATTCTATAGATTCGAGGATATTAGGAAGCTTACTTTCGAGAAGCGTGTATGCCTGGTATGGAAGGATAGGATGCCGTCTGGTCTGGATGTATATGATTTCGTGAGGAAGTTCGCCGAGGCCCTAGGTGATGATAGGACTGGGGTTATATTCTCGGTGGATGTAGAGAGTTTTGAGGTTGCTTTAAAGCTTAGAGAAGCTTGGATAGATATATTCGATAGGATGCCGTAGATATCTACGGATCGCTAGGATCTAGCTTTAGCTTCTAGCTTCTTCATATACTCGATATTCCTTCTAAGCTTCTCCTCGGTAGGTATATCTGAGAAATCTTCGAACGATAACCATCCATCATATCCAACTCTAATCAGAGCCTTCAGGACATCGAGCCAGTATACATAACCCTCCATCACAGGTGCATGTATCGGAGCCCATATCTTAGCCCCATCCTCCTCCCTCACGAGCTTCCATACAGCATTCTTCACATGTACATGTGCTAGGTATTCTCCTAGTATCTCTAAACTCATAAGCCAGTTCTCATAGCCTTCGTGAACCATATTACCTGGATCGAATATTACACCTACATACTCTGGATCGAAATTCGAAATAAACCTATACGTAGAACTTGGACTTGGACATATAGTACCCATATGTATCTCTACGCAGCATTTAACCCCATATTCTTTAGCCATCCTCTCTATAATACGATACTCTTCTACAGCTTTCTCGAATAGTACTCTATACTTTACGCTTCCATCGTATCTCGGCGCAGATACCCTCAACTGTTTCGCATCCATAATCCTCGCTGCTTCGAATCCCCTCCTAATCCTAGTTAGATCCTCCCCAGGTACTCTGAAATATGTTCCGAGAGCCGGTATGGATAAGCCATACTCTTCTGTTAATTTCTTTACCCTAGAAGCCTCCTCAAGCAGTCTAGATTCATCTATAGTGGCTAGATTCCCTTGCCAATACGAGGGTTTAACAGGCTGAATCTGCGGAATGGGAGCTACCCTCCACTCAACGCCATCATACCCATATATACTTAGAATCCTAGGCACCTCCTCCACCCTATACTCCGGGATCATAACCGTGAACACAGCGTACTTAAACCCCATACTTAACCACCAAAATCCTAGATCGCTTCGTCCACAGCCTATAAATGTTTATCCTCCACCGTAAGGGTGAAGTACTCATCCTTTTAGCGTAGAATACCCATCCAATCTTTCGGGTAGAGCCTACTAAATAGTTATATCGTAGGTTGGATCAAATCTAAAGTTCAGGATAATGGCTGTATCGAAGCATTGGGCTGCTAAGATAGCGGATAAAGTCGAAAGCTATTGGTCTGATGAACGTAAGCCTATCCTAGTATGTAGCGGAGGTCTATCGGTCTCAGGTCTCCAGCATATCGGTAGGCTTAGAGGCGAGATCATACTAGTCGAAGCCGTTCGTAGGATACTAGAGGATAGAGGGTGGGAGACTAGACATATACTCGTATTATACACGCAGGACTCATGGAAGGGTAAGGACGCCCAGCTTAAAGCGTTCAGTAGCATCGATGCTAGCCGTTATACCGGATGGCGTCTAGTAGATGTACCTGACCCGTATGGATGCTGTGATAATTGGGTTGAGCATTATTGGATGGATTTCGGACCGTATATCAGGGATTTCTCTGAGGATGTAGAAGTCTATACTACCACAAACCTCTACAAGTTGGATTCTATGAAGAAGATCGTAGGCGAGATCGTAGCTAAGAGTAGAGCCGTCGTAGAAGTTTTGAATAGGTTTAGAGGTAGGAATCCATTTCCAGAATCGTGGATACCCTTCGAACCTCTCTGTGAGAATTGTAGACGTATAGATTCATCTGAACCTATACACGTAGATCTAAAATCCTATAAGATATCTTATAGATGCAGGTTCTGCGGTTACGAAGGCATATCATCCATGGAGGATGGTAAACTGTATTGGAGGCTTGAATGGCCTGCTATCTGGAAAACTCTGGATGTAGGATTCGAACCTTACGGTAAGGATCATGCTACTCCAGGCGGTTCTAGGGATTCATGCGTAGAGATCGCTAAGACTATCCTACTGTTTAAACCGCCATTTGGCGTACCCTATGAATGGGTTGGATACAGCGTTAAAGGTAGGGATCTAGGAGATATGGGTAGTAGCGATTTCATAGGATTTACGCCTAGAGAGTGGCTTAAGGTAGCTGAACCTGAAGTCCTGAGATTCTTTTTCATCGTAAATGAGCCTATGAAGAGGGTTATCTTAAGCTTAGATCAAATCTATAGATATGTGGATCTATACGATCGTGCTGAACGGATATTCTTCGGAGTAGAGAGTCTGGATAACAAGGAGGAACTTCAACTCCTAAAGGAGAGTTATCTATTATCGACTAGGTTTAATCCACCGCCTCGCCTACCATTTCAGCTTCCATATCTTCACGCAGCGCTTCTAATTCAAGTCTTACCGAAAGAGAATATAGTGGAAGCTGCCATTAAAAGGTTGAAATCTACAGGTATACTTACTGGTGAGCTTGAATCTTGGGAGATGGATAGGCTTAAAGCTAGGCTCATCTACGCGAAGAATTGGCTTGAACTTTACGCTCCTGAAGAATTCAGGGTAAGGATGCTTGAATATCCGCCTGAGAATATAATAAAAAGCTTGGGGGACGAAGAGAGGTATTTGCTTAAAGAGCTATTGTCTATTCTCTCCAACTGTATATGGGATGAGGAGCATATAAAGGAAGCTATGAAAAGCTATACCTCTAAGCTTAGTAGAAGGAATCAAGAGATAATGTTCAGATCGCTCTACTTAATACTCTTCGGTAAACCCTACGGTCCTAGAATAGCTTCCTTCCTATCCCTAATGGATAGGGATATAATATTATCTAGGATACGGATAGCCGTAGAGGGTCTATAGGATTTTAAGGGGTGGATTATGTTGTATGAGGAGATTTTCGAATATTATGTTAAAGCTGGTAGGATCGTAGCTGGTATACTCAGTGATGCCCATAGGATAGTTAGGGTTGGGCGTAGACTGCTCGATATATGCGTAGAAGTCGAGAATGCTATAAGAGATAAAGGTGGTAAACCGGCTTTCCCATGCAACATATGCATAAATCATGTAGCTGCTCATTATACATCACCTGTAGGGGATTATAGCAGGATACCTGATGGTAGTCTAGTTAAGCTGGATATAGGTGCTCACATCGATGGATATATAGCTGATGGAGCTGTAACTATATGCTTCGATGATAGGTATGAGAAGCTTATCGAAGCCGTGGAGGATGCTCTCGATAAAGCTATTAAGATGATGAAACCTAATGTAAAGGTCTCGGAGATAGGTGCTATCATCCAGAGAACTATAAAAGATAGAGGATTCAAACCTATAGAGAATCTTTCAGGTCATGAGATAGGTAGATTCAATCTACATGCAGGATTATCTATACCCAATGTAGACTCTGGTATTGGGAAGCTTAAGGATGGCTCAGTATACGCCGTGGAACCATTCGCCACAGTATGGAACACTGTAGGCTCAGTCGTATCAAGTGTGGATGCTTACATATTCCGTTGCCAATCATACCGTAAGCTTAAAGATGAAGAATCATCCAAACTCTTAAACCTGTTGTATTCCAGCTTCTTCTCCCTCCCGTTTGCTGAAAGATGGGTATTCGATATCAGTATCGAAGGATTAGATATAGGCTCGGTATGGAGGCGGCTTAAGGAGGATAGAAGATTAATCTTCAGATATCCAGTCCTAATAGAAGCTGGAAAGGGTGTGGTTGCGCAATCGGAGCATACAGTATTCATATTTAACGGTGAACCATATATACTTACTGAGGTTTAATCATACCTACCTACTTTCTGCCTAGAATCTCTGGGTATATCTCTGTTATGAGTGTTTTCCCACCGCAGATTGGGCACTCGCCGATCTCCTTCATAACGTAATCTCCACGTATATACTCCCTTTTATCTCTATAGCTGCACGATACACACTCTACCACACTGAGCATCCGTTTAACCTCTCTACGCCTGATAAGCCCAGGTCTTCTCGCATATACGCTCAACATATACAGCGATAAAGCTAACCCTATCACTCCGGTAAAGAGTAAGCTGAATCCCCTTTCATACTGGTAGAGGGTGTATGCTTGGATAGCTTGTAGGAGAAGGAATGTTGAAAATAACAGTATTATTATGGATACCAGTAGGTATGCTAGGAGTATCAACCTTCTACGACTATTGACCGATTCCGACAGTATTCCCAACCCCCACCAGTATACCATACCCGCCTACAGGTATCTTCTCCTTTATAATCCTCTTCACTCTTTCGATAGCTTCGTATACTCCGTCGTATATCTTCCTATTCATAGGCGATACAGCTTCTTTAAGCGATTGTTTGATCACTACAGCGTATAATGGTATACCATACTTCTTAGCAACTTCCTCTATCCTGAACTTCTCTACGCCTATACCTCCGATAGCTGCGCCTACACCCTCCGCTACCTCGCCTGTCTCCTCCCCTTCGAGTTTCAACGCTGCATCAACCATTATAACGGTCGAAGGCTTTCTACCATATTCTTCTACAAGTTTAGTTATAGCCTGATCGGGTTTACCTACATTACCTCCAGGCCCCTCGGCTTTTATAACGGATATGGTTCTACCCTCGAATACTATATCGGCGTATACAGTATCCTTCGTTATCTTATGCTTCTCGGCTCCATACATGAATCGTGCTGCTACCAAAGCTCCAGCTCCATCGCCTATCGGTTGGCAGTTCTCGAAAGCTGTTAAAGCCTCCATGAGAGCTTCAGCCTCCTGTAGTATGAATGGTAGCTGGGCTTCAAGTTGATATACGACGAATATGCTCTTAGTCTTCTTTCCGAACATGTAATAGTGTCTAACAACCCTGTATATCTGATCCATCGATATACCTATCTCCACTATATTCTCTATATTACTCACCTGCATAGGCTCAGCTTTAGATGCTATAGCCATAATTTCCTCTCTCATACGTTCATCTCTCAAATTTAGTATATGTTCTATCTTACCGACTATACCCGCCGGATCTAGACTTGTAGGTTGTATCCAAAAGTATTGTAGCATCCGATCAAGTATAGATTCGACATCGCTTCGATCAGAATACTCCCTAAGATATTTTATAGCATGCATCCTAGCTTCGTCACGCATCCTTTTAAGCTTCTCGACAGATAAGCTTATATTCTTAAGCATCATCCATGCCTGAATCTTCTGCCCATAGGTCATCATTACTATGAAGAAGATTAGGAAAATCATCTGGAAAACGGTAGATAGGTTATCCCCCTCCCCTCCAACCTCTCCTACCTTAATCAGAATCAACTGTATGCCCTGCAACTCTTCATCAGAGTTGGGAACTCCACCTCCCTATAATAAACTTTACCGTACGATGGATACCTAGCTAGATTTGTAGGAGGCTACCGGCATCCCTCAGCTCTCATGGGCTCCCGCACCATAGAGCTGAGAGACGTGGCGTGTTTTCACTTCCGCGTTCGGAACGAGAGCGGGTGGATCCCACGCCCTATGGCCGGCGGCCTCCATATGCTTGGATATCACAGCTCCTTTATTAACGTTATCCTAGGATACCCTCATAATCGTAACGATCATATTTAAATTTAGAGTTAACATATGATGTCGGTGTTTAGCTATGAGTGATTCTATCTTCAGCGAAGAGGAGTTGAGGTTTGAGATAATCAGAGTTATGAAAACCCTATATGATAGGGGGTTGGTATCTGCTTTGGGCGGTAATGTTAGTGCTAGAATACCTGGATCCGATAATATATGGATAACGCCTAGCGGCGTATTCAAGGGGGATTTGAAGCCTGATGATCTTGTTAAGATAAGTTTAGATGGTGATGTTATCGAAGGATTTATGCGTCCTTCGGTCGAATGGCCTATGCATACGGCTATATACCGTGTAAGACCTGATATCAACGCCGTGATACATGCTCATAACCCTATAACGACGGGCTTAGCTCTCGCAGGTGTAGAGCTTAAACCTATAACGGTGGAGGCTGTGGTAACTCTTAGGAATGTACCTGTAGTTCCCTTCGCATATCCTGGAACCGATGAGCTAGCCAAATTAGTAGCTGAAAGGGTTAAGGGTGTGAGAGCACTAATACTTCAGAATCACGGTGTAGTCGCTTTAGGCTATAACCTTGTAGAAGCTGAAGCTATAGTCGAGACTTTAGAAGAGGTTGCTATAACGCAGCTTGTAGCTATACTAGCCTCCGGCGGTAAGGAGCCCCCGACGATACCTGAGAAGGATAGGGAACTTATATCTAGGCTGTATCTTAGGTGAGGCTTCGAATATGGAGGGGTGGTATGGATATACTGGTAGAATAGCTAGGATCGATCTATCCGATGGTAAGATATCTATTGAAGAGGTTAAAGCAGAGTACCTAGATTTAGTACTCGGAGGAGTAGGTTTAGCTTCGCTTATACTATTCATGGAAGTGGACCCTAGAATAGATGCTTTTTCTCCGTCTAATAAGCTTGTATTCGCCGTAGGGCCGTTAACAGGTACGATAGTTCCCGGATCATCTCGTACTGTCGTAGCGGGTAGATCTCCGCTTACCCTCGGATGGGGCGAATCCCATCTAGGCGGATTTTGGGGTGTAGAGCTTAAGAAGGCTGGGTTTGACGCTCTTATAATCGAAGGCAGATCCGATAATCCTGTATACGTATATGTGGATGATGGAGGAATAGAGCTTAGGGATGCTTCTAATCTCTGGGGTTTGAAGACATCTGAAACCGAGAGATACATAGTATCCGAGCTCGGAGATCCAGAGGTTAAGGTAGCATGTATAGGGCCTGCGGGTGAGAAGTTAGTGAGATATGCCTCCATAGTGAGTGGCGAGAGGGTTGCAGGTAGAACTGGTTTGGGGGCTGTCATGGGTAGTAAGAGGCTTAAAGCTATAGCCGTTAGGGGTCGATATCAGGTGAAGGTGCGATGGCCTGATAAGCTTAGATCTATGGTAGCTCGTCTATACCCTTCGATAATGTCTTTTCCTACAATCCAAATTCTATCATCGTACGGAACGAACGGTGAGATGGATTCATTCTACCAATATGGCGACGTACCTATAAAGAACTTTACAAAGGGAGAGTGGGATGGTATAGCGAAGATAGAAGGCCAGTATATGGTAGAGCGTTATCTTAAACGTCATAGGGCCTGCTTTGGATGCCCTGTAGGTTGTTGGAAGGAGGCTAGAGTTGAGGATCCTAGGTATGGATTGGTCGAGGGTAGGATGCCTGAATACGAATCGGCGGCATCGCTAGGATCTCTCCTACTCAACGACGACCCTGTATCGCTTATCTATATGGAGAAGATCTGTAACGATTACGGTTTCGACGTCATATCTGCCGGTGTTACGATAGCATGGGCTATAGAATGCTTCGAGAAAGGCTTGATAACGATCGAGGATACCGGAGGATTACAGCTTAGATGGGGTGATCCGCTTCTCATAGTAGATCTATTGAAGTTGATCGGTGAAAGGATAGGTTTTGGATACATACTAGGTGAAGGATGTAGGCTCGCATCCATGAGGATCGGGAGAGGATCTGAGAAGTATGCTATGCATGTTAAGGGGTTGGAGATACCTATGCATGATCCTCGAGCCTTCAATGGTATGGGGTTACAATACGCTACATCGAATAGAGGTGCATGCCATCTGCAAGGTCTGGTTATGAGGATCGAACAAGGTGAGAGAATACCTGATCTCAAGATATATCGTAGATTCTATAGGTTCGAAATCGAAGGTAAAGGATGGCTTGTAGCTACTATGCAAGATTGGCATCATGTACTAGAATCTCTAGGCCTCTGCAAATTTGTCCAAATACCTCCAGGACATATAGCCGGGTTCTATCTTCTAGTAACCGGTATAGAGAAGAAGCTACCCGATCTTCAGAAGTGTGGTGAAAGGATATCGAATATACAGAGATTATTCAATATAGTAGCGGGTGCAACTTCTAGCGACGATACGCTTCCGGATAGGTTTCTATCAGAGCCTCTCGAGGAGGGGGGTGCGAAAGGATATATCGTAAAATTGAAACCCATGCTCGATGAATACTATAAGTATAGGGGATGGAATGATAGAGGTATACCCACTAGGGGAAAGCTCGAAGAATTATCGATACTGGATATCGTAGAAACTCGCCTCAAATCTCTAGGAATAGATATATGGAGCTAGATTAATTCAGA
>CAZBGY010000005.1:0-68835 GCA_964491605.1 uncultured Candidatus Bathyarchaeia archaeon | reverse complement strand
GCTTATTTTAAATAGTAAGATTCTGATGAAAGCTGGAGTTCTGGCTTATCGCGGTTTGAATATCGCCCTCTCGCCTAGGAATGGAGTGGATAGTGCTAGTACGAATAGTAGGCTTACTCTATCTACTGATTACAGTTCTCGAGATCCCAGTTGATCGCAAAGCGGCAAAATATAGTAGCCACTATATAGCGTCACTTACGCCGGAAAGCGTTGTGAAGAACATATCTAAAGCAGCTAAAAATGAACTAATTCATTATCGATTTCCTAATTTTACTTGTAGTTATAGCATATAACTTTTATACTACTACGTATATCGCTCATTTATTATTCTAAAGATTATTACTATGTCGAATAGTATCGGTATGGCCGTCGCATGCCTCCGTAAACTCTATCTATTCATGTACTATTTTCGGATTAGAGGTATAAGTTTTCACGTTTCGTTACCAGCTGTTCTCGGATAGAATTCAGATTCTATTCTGAAAAGCTTCTCTGCGATATCGTATACTACTGGTATCTTCCAATATTCCCCTCTATAGGATTTCACCACACCTAACACCCATACTATGAATAGTAGTAAGGAGCATAACGCACCTATCACTCCTGATAGAATAGTTCCTATGAACGGTATTATCGATAATATAAGCGACAAGACTCCGATCGATATACTTGCGATCACTGCTACTACGAAGAACGATATAGATAGGTATGCCCAGTACCTCGTATACTTATAGTGTGCTTTAAGTATCAACGCTATTACCGCACCTACTATCGTAGCTGCCCACGCTATGAGAGCCCAGAGCCTCTCTTCAGATTGACTATTTAGATCCAAATCCGATTCGTAGTAGCATCCCTACAACTATATTTGGCTTTCTATTAGGACCGGAAGTTTTATCTATAAGATTCCACGCTACCCATTATCTAGTTCCATGAGAATTTCGAATCGTGTATCGTCGATAGAGCCCTCACCCATACGTAAGCTTATGGATAGAGTGAACTCTATGAGCGGGGTATTAGGGCTTCACGTAGGTGAACCAGACTTCGATACTCCGAGGATCGTTAAAGAAGCTGCTAAGAAATCCCTGGATGAAGGTGCGACGCATTATACGTTCGCAGCTGGTATACCTGAGCTTAGGAAGGCTATAGCGGAGAAGCTTCTAAAGGAGAATTCTGTGAAAGCTAATCCTGACGATGAGATTACGGTTACTATTGGAGGCTATGGAGCTATATTCTCCGCTATACAAGCATTAGTAGATATAGGTGATGAAGTGTTAATACCAGAGCCTGCATGGCCTGCCTATAGGGGGTTTGTTAGGCTTGCCGGCGGGGTACCTATACCTATCCCGCTTAAACCACCAGATTACAGACTGGATCTAAATTTAATCGAAAATATGGTTACAGATAAAACTAAGATTATCATAATTAATACACCGAATAATCCTGCCGGCTCGGTATATTCTACCGATGATATCGTTAGCCTAGCTAGATTCGCAGCTGAAAGGCAGGTGTACATTCTATCAGATGAAGTTTATGAAAGGATAGTATTCGATGGTGCTAAACATTTCAGTCCAGCATCGATTCATGACGTTAGGGAGTATGTAGTATCAGTATACTCGTTCTCTAAGACATACGCTATGACGGGTTGGCGTATAGGCTACGTGGTAGCATCCAGAGATGTAACTAGGGCTATACGTACTGTTCACTCTTATATGGTTTCATGTGTAAGCCCAGCTGTACAGATGGCTGCGTTAACAGCTCTCAGAGAAGCTGAAGATTACGTAAGATTCATGGTGGATAAGTATAGGGAGAGAAGAGATCTAGCTTACGATCTGTTATCAGAGATACCAGGCGTCGAATGCGTTAAACCTAAGGGTACATTTTACTTATTCCCGGATTTCAGCCGCATAGAAGCTTCATCCATACGGCTTTCAGAGAAGCTCTTAGAGGAGGCTAAGGTTGCTACTGTTCCAGGTATAGCGTTCGGTGAAGCTGGTGAGGGTCATTTAAGAATATCGATCGCAGCCTCCTCCGAAACTATAAGGGAGGCTATAGAGAGGATTAAGCATACAATCCTAGGTTAGCCGTAAATATTACGAGGTCACGGTGTAGATTTACCCTTTGGCTCTATATCGTACTCTACTTTAACTTTATTCCCCAATACAGATTCTAGAAGTCTTAAAGCCATCCTCCTAGATAATAGTCTATTACCGTTACCGCAGAATGGATCGTATACGCATCTAGGGCATCCATCGTCGCATGCACACTCCGAAAGTATTCTGTAAGATACTCTATGCGCTTTATTTAGATTCCTGTATAGCAGTTTCGCTAACCCAGATCCACCAGGTGTAGAATCATATACGACTATATGTCCGCTAGGATAACTCACGCCTCCTAAATCTGTTAATCCTGCCCCAACTATGATCCTAGCTGAATGTATCAAGGTATGTTCTAATGCATGTATACCTTCGATATCAACCTCGCTACCATACCTAGCTATTGTGAGCTTAGTTTTATAGGTCCAAGATATAGGTTCGTCTAGATAGCATATCGATATGGGTCGCTTCATCTCCCCGCCATACAGATCGTGGATAGTATAACCTATGATACTCCTCGTGATGCATCCTTCACCGTAAATCGCAGGTATCCCATCTACGATACGCTTATCCTCAACCCTTACTCTATCTATGTATACCTCGTAGAGTGCTCTAGTATAGAACGATGGATCGTAACCTATTCTCACAACCCTAGCGGTATACCTATCAAGATCTAACCCTATAACCTCGTATACCTCCCCTTGATGGATGTAAATAGCGTGAGGATGTAAATCGTGAAGAGCAGCTGGTAGCTCCCTAAATCCTATTATATATCCATCTGCATCGTATATCGATACCCTTGGTCCCGCCCCCCTCAATCCAGACTCTCTTAATACGCTCCACCCAGCTTCTGTGAGTCTATAGTATCCATCATTGGCAGTTACATATCCGCTAGCTAGAAGCATATCTAGTATAGGCTTCCACTTCATAGGTATCTTCCTATAGGCTCTAACACCTTGAGCTATCACTCCCATAACATGAAGCTTAGCTATCTCCTCATTATCAGGTTCGAACACTATAGGTGTAAGCTCCTGTTCGTAGTACTCGCTCGGTCTCCGCTCGTAGTATGCATCTATGGGATCGTCGCTGAGTATCATGAATACATAGCCTACGCCGCGTCTACCAGCTCTACCAGATCTCTGAAGATATTTAACGTAGCTTGGAGGTGGAGCAGCCATAATAACTGCATCTAGTACGCCTATATCTATACCGAGCTCGAGTGTAGGTGTAGATACTACTCCATCTATCCTACCGGATCTAAGCATAGTTTCCACCTCGATCCTCTCCTCCCTAGGCAGCCCAGCTCTATGTACGTAGATACTCGCACCTTCGCGTCTAGCAAGTTTAGCTACGATCTCAGCCATCTGCTGGCTATCGATGAACGTTAACGTTTTAAATCCATGCGATGAGAGGATCGATATAAGTTTAGATGCTACCAGCCATCTACTGAAGCCTCCAGTCGATATTATCGTATGGTATGCTACTCCCATCCCCCTTCTCGGGCCATAGACGACTTTAACATCTCTCCCAAACATCATTTTTCCAAACTCATACGGGTTACCTATAGTCGCACTACTAGCCACGAACTGTAATTCTCCTAGGGTTAGTTTAAGCCTCTCGAGTATGTACTTCATATGGGATCCGAAAGCCCCCTCATAAATATGAGCTTCATCTAAGACGATTATCCTTACACCTTTCAGAGCCATTCTAAATCTGGAGGATCCAGCTAAACCGTAGTGTATCATATCAGGGTTCGTGATGAGTATATGGGGCGGCTTTTCAGCTATCCTTCTACGTTCAGATTCGGATGTATCGCCGTCGAATATAGCTGTTCTGAAGCCGGATATAAAGCCGAATTTAGTGAACCTACTGAATTGATCTCGAGCAAGAGCTTTAGTAGGATATATGATGAGAGCTCTAATCCCCTCCTTCAATATCCTATCTATAACAGGTATTATGAAGGCTTCAGTCTTACCTGTAGCCGTACCTGAAACTATCATGGTATCCGCTCCATCTAAAATATATTTGTAAGCTTCGTACTGGTATTCGTAGAATCGTTCAAATCCATAGAGCGATAGAGCTTCGGCAAGATTCCCATGTAGATCAACTTCGCTTATCCTAGGTCCATACCTGAATCTCTCCGCATCCTCTATCCTAGAATAAATGATCCTACAATTACTATGAAGTCTTCGAATCTCCGTATCTACGATGGATAGTATATCCATAGCACTTCTCTCTTCACCTTCTATATAGATCGTAATCTTAAAGTTAAAATTTGATGTATGCTCTCACATACCTATCATGAATACTGGTTTAATCTTAAACGTTATATACGCCACGGATCCACATTATGATTACAGGTTAAATGGTGAAGGGGGAATCTCGCTAGAATAGTAGAATTTATGTATTCCGTCGTTAGCTTACGTGAACGTTCAGCGAATACTTCTTCAAGATATTTGTAATTATGATATTTATAAGCTGCTGAATATAACTGTCTTACGATATTTTCTCGTAAACCTTCTTAGGGTTTACGATGCAGTGGTGGAAGTATACGGTGAAGCTGCGGCTCGATAAATCTTCCAATCCATCTACACCTCATGTAACCTGTCTCTAAATATGGATTTTAGCTCAATCTTAAAACAAATTAGGTATGGAGGTTACGATAACGTAAACCTGATAGTAAATATTTGCCATAGACTTTCCACCCATATTCTTAAGGATCGCTGAGATCGTAGATAGGCTTCTAACACGTACATTAGTTATGCTTATCTTGGATCAACTCGCATTTAACATAGCGGGTGTACTATGTCATCCTTGGATGAGGTTGTAGGTGAGCATGAATTCTACTGTTGTGGTGCTAGAGTGTTGCTTAAGCGTGGCGAGATAAAGATACTATCGGAGCCTATGGTTGTATACTGCCCTTTATTAGAATCCATGTATGGGGTACGAGAGGTGAATATCGATATTGTTAGACGTATAGTTGAGAAGAAGATCCAGGATTTCGGTTTCTGTTGTAAGCATAGGCTCTTCGATTCGTCTATGGTTGTTCCTTACGGTAGCTCTGAGATAATCTCTGTATGCATGGATCTTAAGCTTATAGATTGTGGCGTCGTGGTATGCGATGGCGTCGGTACGGTAGTTACATCTAATCCTAAGCTTATTCAGGGAATCGGAGCTAGACTTACGGGTATCATAAGGACAAGCCCAATAGACGATATCATAGACTACGTTAAGAGTATGGGTGGTATCGCAATCGATGAATCTACGGCTAAGATAGATCAAGTTGAAGGTATTGTTAAAGCTATCGAGCTAGGTTATAAACGTATAGCTGTTACGATTGCTGGTTTCGAATCTGCTTCTATCGAAGCTATACGTAGCATCGAATCTAAGATGGGTGTGGAGATCGCGATATTTTCCGTATGCAATACATGTGCTTCTAGCGATGATGCTATGAGGATATCGTCTGGTGCTGATATCGTGTGTGCGAGTGCATCTAGGATCATTAGAGAGATAGTGGGATCTAGAGCTATCATGCAGTTAGGCGTAGCCATACCTGTATATGCTTTAACTAAGCTTGGTAAAAAGCTCCTTCTCTCTTATCTAACCGAGTTTGAGGGTAAGATAGTAGCTTTCAGAGTTCAAAGCCTACCATACCTAGTCGAGGGTAGGGGGCCTATAACAAGAGGGTAATATTTAAGTTTCCTTGGATCCTCACATGGAATCATCTAGTAGATCTATGAGTATTAGGAAATTTGAGTATCTGAAATATAGGCTGCTCGAATGTGTCGATAGGGACGTATACTTACTAGCATCATCTATGTTTCTTAGACGTATAGTTCAAGGCTTCCTACAGATCGTACGTACGATATACCTCGCGCTCATAGGGTTTGATCCCATAGCTATAGGCTTCATAACAGGTGTAGGATTTGCTATCAGTATGTTGGAGTCAGCTTTATTCGGCTTTCTCTCAGATAGGTATGGTAGGAAGCTTTTCATAGCTATGGGTAGCTTGATGTCTTCGATTAGACTCCTACTCTACGCTGTAAGCAGGGATTTCTGGGTTCTAGTAATAGCTCAGGGTATAGGAGCTTTAGGTGAAGGTGAAGGTGCAGGTCAACCTGTCGTCTCAGGATACATCGCAGATAAGGTTGAGGATAGAGTTAAGCGTACCCATATATTCAGTTTAATAGCCGTTACTAACGCTCTAGCTTCAACCATAGGATCATTGTTAGCTGTTATGCCTGTATACTTCGAAGATATATTAGGGCTTAGTAAAGCTGATGCGCATATACCATTATTCTGGGCTGGCTTCATTCTCAGCGTCATTTCACTCATACTAGCCTCCCTCTTAAGAGAGTATCGTCGTATATCTGAGAGATCGGTGAAACGGATTATACCGCCTATATCGACTTTAAGGGAGATAGCCATATACTCCCTAGTTAGGGCTACGGATGGATTAGCTATGAGCTTTATATCATCGTTAGCTCCACTCTACTTCTATCTCAGATTCAGTATAGGATCAGAGGATTTAGCACCTATATATGCCGTAGCTAGATTCCTACCGATACCATTATACCTTACTGCTCCTATAATCGTGAAGAAGCTGGGTTATGTAAAGCCGTTAATAGCTATAAGAGCAGTATCCGGGCTATCAGCTTTATGCATAGCTTTCTCGTCAAGCTTAGAATTAGCTAGCCTCTCTCTCGTAAGTTACATGGTATTAGTAGAGATAGGTATGCCTGTAAGGCAGGCTTTCGCTACCGAGATAGCGGGTATATCCGCCGTAGGATCGCTTATCGGTATAAGCAACTCTATAAGAACTATGGTTAGATCAGCTGCACCTATAGTAACCGGCTACCTATTCCAGTTATCGTTCTTCGATCTACCGTTCGCTATAGGTTCATCCTTGCTCCTACTTAACGCTCTTCAATTCCACATCTTCTACTCGAGGAGGGGTGATAAGATCTAAATTTTTATCTCAGCCGTATTCATAACATCTATTCGTGGTAGGCGTGCAGAACGTTAGGGTAACGGCTCCGGTGAACCCTACAGAGGATCCTACGAAAGTTCTTAAAGCTTTAAGGAATCTCTTCCCAAAAATCGAGTTTAGAATAGTGGGTGATGGCCCGTTTAAGATCTATCTAGGCGAAGCCGAGGGTCTAGATCCTCTAGAAAGGCTTAAAGAGCTTTGGAAAGCTGAGAGGATTAGAGTTGCCGCTAGAGAATATATGCGTAAACATAGAGTAGGTAGGGTGTACACGCTATTCTTCCATAAGCAGGCTGCTTATGCCGGTAGGGCTTCGTTTGCAGAAGCTGAGGGAGAATCCCCGCTTGGGGCTATATCTCTGGAGATATCCTGCGACGACCCAGAGAGCTTACTAAACTGGATAACCGAAGGTATATAGATAGTTCCTTTTCACGCTTTCTATCGGTTAAGCTTAACCTTTTTCCGTCCGCTTAAAGTAACAATCACACATGGTATCTGGTATGAAGATACTATTCTTAGGTACCGGAGCTGCCGAAGGATGGCCGGCGTTATTCTGCGAATGTGATGCATGCGTTAAAGCTAGAGCTTTAGGCGGTAGGAACATACGTAGTAGGAGTTCCATTCAGATTGGCGATGAGTATAAGGTGGATTGGCCTCCGGATACATATCTACATCTCATAAGGTACGATCTGGATCTAGCTAGGGTTAGATACCTATTCATAACGCATAACCACTATGATCACCTTCACCCAGATGACTTTACTATGAGACGGCAGCCTTTCGCTCACATGAGAGATGGGAGAGAGCTTCACGTATACGGTAGTCGAGATACTATAGATCAGATTCTCAAGTCTGTTGAAGGGCAATCGAAGATAGGGTTGAAGCTTCATAGAATCGAGCCGTTCGATACAGTAGATGCCGGAGTATTCAAGGTTACAGCCCTCCTAGCTGATCATGCTACGGATCGTACATGCCTCCTATACCTCTTCGAATCTAGGGGTAAAACTATACTCTATGGGCATGATTCAGGATTCTTCCCAGAGGAAACTTGGACTAGGATAAACGATTATAGATTGGATCTAGTTATCCTCGATTGCACTAACGGTGCTCTTCCATACATGAGGTATCATATGGGTTTAGAAGGCGTCCTAAAGACTAGGAAGCGTATGTTATCTGAAGGTATTGCCGATAAGGATACGATCTTCGTAGCTACGCATTTCTCTCATAACGGTCTCCTCCTGTACGACGAGCTGGTATCGAAGCTTCTACCAGAAGGTGTGGAGACAGCTTATGATGGTTTAACGATAGAAATCTAGCTAGTTAATTCCGTCCCCTCTTCATATATCCATACCTATACTCCCAATACTTCTCTACGACTTTGAGAATTCTAAGGTTATAGTTTACGAGCCTCTCTAGATTTATCTTATTTCCATCTATATCTAGGATTCCGTGCATCGAAGCTATACACTTATCATATATACTCATAGAGTCGATCGATGAAGGTATCAGGTATAGGAAGAGGCTTCGATCCCCACCTCTATCAGATCTACTACCAACCCTAATGACTATAGCACCCCTATCCATTATCCTAGGCTTATAGCTTCCAGAATCTACTGTATAGCCCTCCCCTAAAGCTATCGATGATAGTATATTGCAATCGATCTTATCCTTAAATGTCACTCTTACGGTATTCCGGTTGATGATATCTATCTCGCTAACTCCGTATAGCGAGGGATTCCTGCGTACATCTCCATCCATTGTGGAGAGTATGACTTCTATCAGCGTCATAAATTTACGTACACCTTGTAGTAGCGCTACCAGCTACCCGCCACAGCAGTTCTCTTCTCATAACTACGGCATGTATTATACCCTTGTAAGCTCATTCCATAGGGCTCTATAGTATCGCATAATCCTCTCCGGTTCAGGACTTTCAGGTATCTCTGCTAAGCAATATCTCTGATACCCTATGCTCCTAAGTAGGGTGAATAGTTCTCGGTATGGATAGCTTTCATCGTAGAGTTCATGTATATGTACTGATCTCACCCACTCTTTAAGTAGGTTGAAGCTCCATGATATAGATCCATCCACGATATCTGTAGGGTTGGAATTCCAGCATACACCTACATATGGGTGATCCACCACTTCCATTATCTCCCTTATACACCTCGGATCACTCGTACCGTAGCCGTGGACTTCAAGCCATATCTCAACGCCATACTCTTCGCCATATTCTCCGCATACCTTAAGTGCTTCACCTATCTGTCTCAGAGTCTTTTCTCTAGGTATACCGTAATCCTCCATAAGCCTGTTAGGCCTAACCTTAACTCCTAAAGCTCCAGTATCGTAGGCTAGCTTAACGAAGGCTCTAGTCAACTCTATATTTCTCTTAACTTCACTTTCATCTATCGAATGGTACTCGCATATCGTACCGAAGCTTAGAAGCCTAACAGGTGAACTTTCGAATAGCTCCCTAACCCTACGCCTCTCCTCGATGCTTATGTTAGGCTCCACGCCGTGTGCATGAGTAGTTCTAAGCTCGACGGCTTTAAACCCTGTTCGACTGCATAGATCTATAATCTTTTCAAGGCTCCAATCCTTAGCGAGGTTATACGTAACGAGACCTAGATCCAAACCTTACCCACCCCATAGGCTGTAATCTAGTATACTTTAAAAGCATTGAGGCTCTTTAATCTTTGATGCAAACCGCTTGGGCTCGCATTAATGGTATCCTTCTGGAAGCTAAGATTAAAGGCACTCCTAGGATCGTCGCTATAGCGGTGAAAGTTAATCTTTCTACGATAACGATCGGTAGAAGAGATGATAGGATTTCCGTCGAATTGTGCTGCGCTCCTACTAGTAGTAAGTGCATCGATATGATGAACATTAAAGTTCCATACATATGCGTAGTCATAGTTGAGGAGAAGCTTACGATAGCTATGTAGATGATCATCCTAGATTTACTAAGTTTAACGTGAATCGAAGTCAACTTTCCCCTGAAAACTAGTATGAGGGTTAACGCTATCCAGTGTAGAATCGGGAAGTATGGTAGAGCTCTACCTGTAGGCGTGGAATACCATGCAGCTATAAGTACAGCTAGGATGGATGCTGATATACACCACCCTCTCATAGCTTTAAGATTTAACGTCGTGAGCGATCCAGCTATGAATGCTGATAAGGGTGTAGCTGGTAGCGTAAGCCATCCGAATAGATTTGCTCCTGATAGTATACGGTTTATACATGCGCCTATAAGGCATGATACAAAACCAAGCCATGGGCCTAGGAGGAATCCGTATATAGGGGCTACGCCTGAAACTATTCCTATCCTAGCATTCTCAACCCCTATAACCGGGAAGCCTGGTAGATAGCTTAACGCAGCATATAACGTAGACATAGATACAATCAGAGCTAGCCTCCTAGTATACATTACTATGAGGATCTAAGAGTAATCGTAGACCTAGTTTAATAAACTTGATGCTCTAAGATATCGGGTATTTTATCCGTTAGCACTATACTATCTAGGGTAAACGTTTAATAGCATTTCGATTATCGAATATGGCTTTAGCTATGAAAGCTCATGCTATACGTATCTCTAAAGGTTTAGTCGAGATAGTGGATGTAGAGATCGAGAAGCCTGGTAAAGGGGAGGTTCTAATAGAGACGAAGGCTTGCGGTATATGTATGAGTGAGGTCTATATGTTTACAGGTAAACTCTCAGGTGGTAGGATTGCTGGTCACGAAGGCGTGGGTATAGTATCCGCTATAGGCGATGGTGTATCCGGCGTCGATATCGGTGATAGGGTTACAACTATCGGTGGGCCTGCTTTCGCAGAGTACTATAAGACTAGTATCCGTAATATTGAGAAAATCCCTGATTATGTTACGGACGAGGATATAGTCTACTGGATATCCGAACCACTTGCATGCGTGGTTAACGCTATTAAAGGTTCAGAATTGAAAACTGGGGATGATGTATGCATAATCGGATGCGGGTATATGGGGTTGCTGATAATACAGGCTTTACCTAAGAATATTCTAGGAGAATTGGTAGCAGTGGATATCAGGGAAGATCGGCTTAAGTTAGCTGAAAGGTTTGGTGCAACCTATACTTTAAACGCTAGTAAGATAGACGTAGTGAAGGAGGTGCGTAGGATCGTAGGCGGCTATGTAGATGTAGCTATAGAGGCTTCAGGAGCCCCAAACACCATATACACTGCTACAGAGATTCTACGTCCAGGTGGTAAGCTTATACTATTCGGTTGGCATGTAGACGATGAAATCGTACCTACAAGCCTATGGCATACTAAAGGTTTAAGGATTCTTAATACATCGCCTTCATTCTCCCCGGATTTCAATGAGGATTTCCATGATGCGGTAAAGCTTTTAAAGAAAGGTGTCTTCGATCAGAAACCTCTTATAACCCATAGATTTCACTATACTGAAGCTCAGGAAGCCTTCAAAATAGCATCAGAAAAGCCTGAAGGTTTCGTGAAAGCTGTGATCGTATTCTAGGGCATATCTGATGCGATAGTCGGCTTAGGAGCCACATTGATCATCGAACCTTCATCAATTCTTCACACGTGAAAGATCGTCTTAATCGATGATGTTAATCTACTATGTTAATCCATTATTCTCTGTCTGCTTAACTCTATAAGCGGCTCATCAGGTGATACTGGTCTTAGCCTAATCTTAAACTTAACCGGCTCTGATTTAACGAGATACTGTGGAAGTGTATCTGGTCCGCAGCTTCCCCCTCCAAGTCCTGATTGCATATAGTCTAGGTTCAGTATTATATCTTCCCTCCTCTTAAGCTCGAAAGTATGCTTCGCCTTCTCTAAGTCCTCTACTGTATAATGATGTGCGCTAAACTCTATTAACGGCATTCCGACCGCTAGTAAGCCGAATCCGAGGCTATCTAGGAGTGCAACCCAGCGTACATCAGTCTTATTCCCATTCTCTTGAGGTCTGATATACGGTACATGCTGCTCATCGACGGTGCTACTATAGATTCCTATGAGGGCTCCCTCCTTTCGATCGCAATAATTTTCATGCGGTCCTCGACCGAACCATAGAATCTTCTCGAATCCTCTTGGGATTGTTAACTGGATCCCTATTCTTGGAAGATGAGGTGGAAGTCCCTCCTTAGGGTTAACGTTAACCTCAACTATTATATCCCCACTGCCATAGATTCTATAATCGTAGATACATGTAAATCTTTCATCATCCTCTGGTGTACGTATAGAGGATTTAATTACCACGCGGATTGATTGATCCGATATCCTCTCAGCCTTGATTTCTTCGACTATATGCTTTAATCGATCAAGCCCTGCTCTCCGCCATAACGGTGCTAATCTCGGTGCATCGTTATCTGTAGGTGCACGCCAAACGTTTAGACGTGGTCCATCCTTTATCAGGTTGACTCCTTCATAGATTAGTGAGCTTATGCAGCCTACATCCTTATCGAAGGTTAACTTGAATCTTTCTCCGTAGATCGTAATTTCATCATCTGTTTCTTCAATATTCAAAAATGGCATCTCATCGGTTCTAACTTCCGGTCTAGGTGGGGTATCAAGCTGTAGTCTGAACTGACTCCAGCCAACTTCATAGCCTTTCTCAGCCCATAAAGTATCCCTAGATAGTCTATATCGTACTACTAGGTGGTATTCTGCTCCTGGTTTAAGCTTCTCCGGAACCTTAAACGGTATCGTTACCGTTTCGCATTCATGCGGTGGAGTATAGAGTTTCGGTAGCGTACCCTCCTGTATGATCGCTCCATCCTCTGTGAGTTCCCATGAGATATCGAGTATACTTAGATCTGTGAAATCGTATCTGTTGTAGATGCGGATTAAACCTTTAGAAAGATCCACCTCTTCGGCTTCGACTGGCTGCTGTATTTTCTTGCATTCCCATATAGCTGGGTGGGGTTCGCGATTAGGCCAAACTAAACCGTTTATGCAGAAATTTCCATCGTTAGGTTCGTCACCGAAATCTCCGCCGTAAGCCCAGTATTCAACTTCATCTTTCGTCTTCTTTAACCCTTGATCGACCCAATCCCATATGAAGCCGCCGCATAGACGCTTATACCTACGTATTACATCCCAGTATTCTTTCAAATTTCCCGTGCTATTTCCCATAGAATGTGCGTACTCGCACATTATTATCGGTCTATCTTCCTCCGGATCTTCGGCTAGTTGTATCAACCTATCTAGGGATGGATACATTACGCTTATTATATCGACACTCCTAGAAATCTTCTTTTCACGTGTATGTATCGTTCCTTCGTAATGGACTGGTCTCGTCGGATCATAGCCGTGAACCCATCCGGCTAATGCGTCATGATTCGGGCCGTAACCAGATTCGTTTCCGAGAGACCATATTATAACGCATGGATGATTCTTATCCCTTTCAACCATCCTGGTGAAGCGTTCCATGAATGCGTGAAGCCATTCAGGATCATGTGCAGGCTCCACGTATCTCGGAATTTTCTTCGATATCTCTTCGATAACCTCTTTCCATGCTTCACCCTTTAATTTTTCATGTAGCTCTCTCAGAAATTCATTCCATGACTTTCCAGTATGTTTCTCGATTTCCCATATAATCCTGGAGAAACCGACTAAACCGTGACATTCGATATTCGCTTCATCGATCACGTATATACCGTACTTATCGCAGAGATCATACCATACGGGATGATTCGGATAATGCGATGTTCTAACGGCGTTGAAGTTAAAGCGTTTCATAAGTATTATATCCTTCTCCATAGATTCGACCGTCACAGCGTGTCCTCTAACATCATCATGCTCATGTCTATTAACGCCTTTAAGGTAGATCGGTATTCCGTTTAATAGTATGCGTCCATCTTTAATTTCGATTTGTCTAAATCCTACACGGCAACTTTCAACCTCGATTACCCTTCCATCATAATCTCTCACCGTAAGGAGCATAGTATACAGGTACGGATCCTCAGCAGACCATTTCCTAGGCTTAAATACTTTCTTCTCTATTTCGATTACCGTTTCGCTTTTAGGATTTATTTCTTCGATAGGCTTTATCACTGGATCGCTGAAGACCGGCACCCCGTCTCCGTCGAGTAATTTCACCTCTAACGTATGAGGCGTAGATTTCGTGTCTGAGTAATTTTTCACTTTAACGGTAACCTTCAATACAGCATCTTCATACTTCTCATCGAATAGCGTCCTAACGAAGAAGTCCCTTATATGTAGATTCGGTGTACAATAGATGTATACGTCGCGGAATATCCCGCTTAGACGCCACATATCTTGATCCTCTAAATAGCTTCCATCACTCCAACGTAGAACCTCGACTGCTATCAGATTCTCTCCATGCCTAACGTAGCGTGTAATATTGAATTCTGCTGGTAGACGACTATCTTCGCTGTATCCGATCTTCCACCCGTTAACCCAGACATAGAATGCTGAATCAACCCCCTCGAATACTAGGAAGATCTGTCTACCGATCCAATCCTTAGGTATGGTAAACTTCCTCCGGTATAATCCAGTCGGATTCCAGTCGTGAGGAACATACGGTGGATCAGCTTTAAACGGGTATCGAAAATTAACGTATATCGGTTTATCGTATCCGAGTATCTGCCAATTGCTTGGAACCTCTACATCATCCCAATCATCTGCGTTATATTCTGGCTTATAGAAGTCTCCAGGAACAACATATGGATTTTCGTACAGTTTAAACTTCCACACACCGTTAAGAGTCATAAACCATGGTGACTCTTCTCTCGCACATCTTAACGCCGTTTCCTCATCCGGATATGGCATGAGAGTTGCATGTGCAGGCTCCTTATTTATCCCTGTAATCCTCGGATCCTCCCATTCCGGTCTCTCTTTAATAAATTTGTTTTCCATAGCAGTATCGCCAGATGAACTAAATCTAATACTTTACTCAGCCTCTAATCTTAAAGCTTAAAGATCCATCGACTTCTACTAGATGTACGTTTATCTTGGATGCAGATAAAATATCACTATTTGAGGTTGAAAAGTTTAGATGTAAGCAGTTCACTAGTATGGAAAGATTTACCTTATACCTCGATACTTCAAATCGGGATTGAGGTGTACCGGCAGGATGGGGGTTAGAGAATCGTTTAGAGGTATAGATATCTTAACCCTCCAGGAGCTTAGCTACGAGCAGATAGGCTTCCTAATAGGTTTAGCTAGGGATATGAAAGAAAGGAGTAGTCGCTATGAAGGGCTACTTAAAGGTAAGGTTTTAGCGATGATATTCGAGAAGCCTTCGACTAGGACTAGGATTTCGTTCGAAGTCGCTATGTATAAGCTTGGAGGTTATGCTTTGAATTTGAGATGGGATGAGCTTCAGCTTAGCCGTGGAGAGCCTATCAAGGATACTGCTAGGGTTTTAAGTAGGTATGTGGATGCCATCATGGCTAGAGTCTATAAGCATAGCGATCTAGAGGAGCTTGCTAAATACGCTTCTATACCTGTGGTGAACGGTTTGAGCGATTTATGGCATCCATGCCAGATTCTAGCAGACCTCCTAACCATACGTGAGGTTAAAGGTGGGTTCAAAAATGTTAAGCTAGCATATGTAGGTGACGGTAATAATGTATGTAATACGCTTCTAATCGGATGCAGTAAGGTCGGTATAGATATAAGCGTAGCTTGTCCCCGAGGCTATGAGCCTCATCCGACAGCTTTAGAATGGGCTTACGAGAACTCGCGTTTAAGCGGGTCGAATGTAGAGGTAGTCGAGGATCCAGTTGAAGCTGTTAGAGGTGCTGATATAATCTATACCGATGTATTCGTATCTATGGGGTTTGAATCCGAAGCCGAGATAAGACGTAGAATCTTCATACCTAGGTATAGGGTTGATGCGAAGCTTATGAGTTATGCTAAGCCAGATGCGATATTCATGCATTGTCTACCAGCTCATAGAGGCGAGGAAGTCGAGGAAGAGGTATTGGAGGGTGCTAGCTCCGCCGTCTGGCTTCAGGCTGAGAATAGGCTATATGCTCAGATGGCGCTTCTATACCTTATACTAGGCTAATGGATGGTGTACGCTTGAAATCTATATTAGTAGTAGCATCTAGGATGGATCCTGTAGGGGTTGTTGCATCAGAGATTTTAAGAGAAAGATTTGGTTTAGAAGAATGTTCAGATAGCTGCTACATCGGTAGGATATCGGGTATCGATATAGAGTCGAAGATTATAGATATTGATTCTATATATGCCGATATACTTGAAGCTGAACCGCACGATCTCATAGTATTCCTATCTAGGCATGAAGCACGTATACCTAAACCTATGCTTCTAGTTCATCCTACAGGTAATTTATCTAGTGAAGCATTATTCGGCGGTAGACCTAGATGTCTATCGATAGCAGCTGCTAGAGCTATGGCTTCAGCTCTAAGAACGCTACGAGATGAAGTTGTTAGGAGGAGGTTAAACTATACTGTATCGTATGAAGCAACGCATCATGGACCTACAATAGCTAAGCCTATCGTATTCGTAGAAGTAGGTAGTACACCTAGAGAATGGAGCGATAGATCTGCTCTCGAATCTATAGTCGAAGCTGTCGTATCGATCGCTGTATCTAGATCTACTGAGCCTATCGCTATGGGTATAGGCGGATCCCACTATAACTCCAAGTTTACATCTCTATGCCTCGATGGACAATATGCATTCGGACACATGATTCCTGGGCATATCACGTGGGCTATAGATCGCGAAATATTCTATAAATGCATCGATATGACTTTAGAGAAAGTTGAATACGCTGTATTCGACTGGGATAACATGAAATCTTCGGATAGAGCTAAGATTATAGAGTATGCTAGGGATCTTGGGTTGGAGATAGTTAAAGTTTAATTCGATGCGAGTGCATAGTAAAGTTGTGATCGTGGGTATGGTATCGTTGAAGCTAACCGCGCTTAAGAGAATGCTTAAACTTTCGGTTAAACCTAGTTGGAAGGAGTATTGGCTTTCACTGAAGGTATGCCTGATAGGTATAGGTCTAATAGGCATTATAGCCTTCCTTATAAGACTTCTAGCCTCTCTCATACCTGCCTAGGATGGAGGTATATGTATGAGTGATACGTATACGAAGACGCGTATATATGCTGTGAAGGTTACCGTAGGACAGGAGGAGAACGTTACGGATATGCTTAGTAACAGGATAGAAGCTTTAGGGCCACCCTATAATAAGGGTATAAAAGCTGTACTTTACAGTCCAGATCTTAAAGGTTATATACTCGTCGAAGCTACGGATCCCGCTCTCATAGATGAAGCTATACAAGGAGTAAGGCATGCGAGGGGTAGGGTTAGATCTAAGTACTCCTATCAAACAGACTATATACCTGTAGAGGAGGCTATAAGTTATCTCAAGACTAAACCAAGCGTAGAGGTTTTATCCGAGGGTGATATGGTTGAGGTTATGGGCGGACCGTTTAAAGGTATGAGAGCTAGAATAGTATCTATAAACAGGGATAGAGGTGAGGTTACGGTCGAACTGCTAGATACACCCTATACAATGCCTATAACCATGTATGCAGAGTATGTACGTAAGACTTCTGAGAAACAGAGTTAATCCTTAAATACAGGTTAGGAACCTTTCCAAGGAGGTATGCATATGTCTGGAAGCATAAGAGTGCTCGAATTCCTTGTCGAAGGAGGAGCGGCATCTCCAGGTCCACCGATAGGACCTACGTTAGGACCCTTAGGTCTTAACGTACCGGCTGTCGTTAAAGCGATAAACGAAGCTACAGAGAAGTTTAAAGGTATGCGTATCCCGGTGAAGGTATACGTAGATGTTAAGACTAAATCGTATACTATCGAAGTCGGTATACCTACGACTTCAGCTCTACTTCTGAAAGAAGCTGGATTAGAGAAGGGTTCTGGTGAAACCGGTAGAAAATTTATCGGTGATATATCTTTCGATAAGGTATTGAAGGTAGCAGGTATGATTAGATCTAAGAGTAGAGCTAAAACCTTCAAAAACATCGTTAAGGAGGTTTTAGGTGCATGCGTTAGTATAGGTCTGAAAGTTGATGGAAGACCTCCTAAAGAGGTTGTCAGAGATGTGGATAGAGGACTCTACGATGAGAAGATAGCTAAAGCGGAGAAGGAGCTTTTAGAAGGTTAGGTTGGGCATTTACATGGTGTGGATTTACATTTAGGGCATCCACAACCATACTTAGATCTAAGGGCATCCTCCAAATCTATATCTAAAAGGTTACAGATGCTTACAAGCCAAGCGGCTATATCCGCTGCCTCATCAGCTATATCTTCGGATGACCCTGAGGATATGGCTTTACCCAGTTCGACGCTTTCCTCTAGGAAGTGGAGGTATGTACCCCATACACCCCTCTCTCTATCTCTATCTAGGTATATACTACGCATAGTATCCTGTAGGCTTCTGATAGATTTCATCTCATATATCAAATCTATCCCCCTACCTCTAGTAGCTGTACCCACTACTAATTTATAGATTAGGATTAACCCTTATATACCTAGTACACATCTCTTAGAATATTCAGTAGAGTATGAGTGGAAGATCGCGTAGAAGAAGGGAGCATATGCCTCCTACGAGTGCTGGTTTGCTCAGATTCTTCGAAGAGGAAGTTGGAGGTATTAAGCTTAAGCCTACGGTTATAGCCATCCTATCGATAGCTATGATAGTTGTAAGCGTTCTTCTAGTATTATTCTTCTAGCGTTAAGCTGAGAGTAGTATGTATAGTAATGCAAGCATATTTATGGATATTACAGATGATGCTATAAGCTTCTTTGCATAACTTAAGCAGATGTCCATAAGCTTATCCATGTTTCTGAGTAAGTTTTCGCCGATAATCTTTAAGCTATCCACCTCTACCTCTATGTGTCCGAACCCTTCGATAGGCTCGAGTATAGCTTCAGCTTTCTTAAACACCTCGATAGTCGATGTTAGTATACTCTCGAACGATATGGCTTCACCTAGAGGTTTATACCCTCTACCAGTGACGATACCTGTAACGGCGTGAGTATCGGTAGTGAATACCTCTACGTAGGAGAGTCCAATACTTTTTAAGGCAGATATTATACTTTCCCTAAGAGTCGGAAGGATGTTGTTGGAATCGAATACTAGGTAGCCTTCAAGCTTATCTCTAATCTTGAATAGTATCATCGTAACGCCACCTGGACCTATACCATCGGCGATACCGTATCCTCTGATGCTATGCGAAGCTATAGATATACTCGCAGGATGCAACTCGGTTCCTCTTAATACATCGATCATCTTTAAAGCTAACTTACGTATAGATTCGGAGGAGTATTCATCGATGGTATAGCTATCCAGCTCTATAGAATTATGGCAGTCGATGAGATATATGGCTTCCAATCCGATCCTCTTAGAGATTTCAGAGAATTCTTCTTGAAGGCTTAGAGGTATATCCTCCGTCGATCTAGGTGCTCTAGTGAAGCTTAATAGAGCTATGTTATCGAATAGATGTCCTATGCATCTAAGATCATTCTCGTATATCTCCACTATATTCGAGATTCTTATAGGTTTGAAATTTATCCTTGATATACTTTTAGATATAGTGTCGAAGATCTTCTCATAGTATCTAGATGATGTAAGATCGTTTTCATGTGTTGATGCACCGTGAAGTACCGCTGCACAATCTATATTCTGGATGGATTCTAGCATCGATTTAAGCTTCGAAGATAGATAGCTGCTACCTACCTTTAGGAATGGACCACTATGTATGAACGGGATAGCTATCGCATATATCCTACTAGAAGTTTTGAATAGTAATATAGCTATCCTAGCTTTAAACTGTGATCCATGATCATCTAAAATCTCTTCCAGAAAGTTAGGGTCATCCTCCATCCAGCATGATAGGAATCCGTATAGGAATCTTGGGAATCTTAAACCCGTAACCCTAACCCCGGCATACTCTACTATCTTCAAGATAATTACAGGTAGGGTTAAGCCTAGTGCAGACCAAGCTATCGGTGCTAGGCTTAGAGGGTATATCCATACTGTAGCTAGGTAGTATAGTATAATTGGTTGTAAAGAAATTACAGCCTTCCATATAGACTTAACCTTCGATATACTCCATATTACTAGCGTCCTTAAATAGACTGCTGTACATAGCGAAGCTTGAATCGCATACATTCCAGTCGATCTACCTACCGTTAAAACTGCTCCTAGAAGGTATAGTATTAAGATAGTATTGGAGAGAGTTGAGAGAGCTAATATTCTCTTAACCCTCAGTATCGGATCATACTTGTTAAGGTATAAAACCGCTAGATCCACTATGCATGAAGCATAGCTGGAAAATAGTATTAGTGGTAGGATACCTATATCTGGGGATAGTATATACGCGATGGAAATTATAGTCGATAGGTATATGAGGACTATGACTCTGGCATCCGGGAGCTTAAATAGATAACGGTATCTTTTAATCAGTCTATACTGCTGTATAGACATGTATGACGACACCTGAATGTATTTGAAGCTACGGATTTATCGTAGAGTAGAGATAATGTTTCCTTCAACCTATATTTAAAGCTCAGGTTAATACGCTCTAACTATTTTAGGGTTGAGTAGTGTTATCTAGATTAGCTGAAAGAACGCGGCTGATGGGTATGGATATAGATTCCATAATTGAAGCTATTCTCGCAGTTAAAAGGAATCTTACGAGAAATGACGTACTGGGTATGATAGAGGAGAAGAAGAAGGAGTTTCTAGGCTTTCTAAGCGATGAAGGTGCAGCTCTCATACTAGCTCAAGAATTAGGTGTAACAGTGGGATTTGAAGGTAGAGAATATAGCGAAACGAGGGTTTCAAGCTTGGTCCCTGGTCTTAAAAGTGTTACGGTTAAAGGTAGGGTTGTATCTGTGAAGGAGCCTACCAAGTTTCGTAGAGGGTATGGTGGAGAGGGGGTTGTTCAGAGGATAACCATCATGGATGACGACGGGTCTACGATCGATGTAGTTTTATGGGATGATAATGTCGAAAAGCTTAGTAAACTCGGTGTAAGCTATGGATCCGTGATCAGGATTAAATCAGGATATACTAAGGAGGGGCTAGGTGGTAGGGTTGAATTACACGTAGGTAGGAGAGGGGATATAGAGGTTATCGAGAAGTATGTGGGTGAATCCGAGTTTACATCTATACACGATCTTAATCCAGATAGATATTTCAATATAAGAGGCGTTTTATGCATGTTATATCCTACGAGGAGTATAAGAGATAGCGGGATGGTTAGATTCGTTAGAGCTAGGATAGCAGATGAGACTGGATGGATAAACCTTATCGTATGGGGTATTAAAGCTTATGAGCTGTTATCCTATAACCCAGGAATCGGTGCATACATCAAAGTATATAATGGGTTTGCGAAAAAGAGGGTGGATGGATCGATAGAACTGCACGTAGGTAGGATTAGTAGGATCGAGGTCGTAGGAGAATACAGACCCTTACCGTTAAAATATGTCAAGATATCGGAACTTAAACCAGGATCTAGGGTTGATATGCTTCTAAGATTACTAACCTATAATGTTAGGAAGCTTAGAAGTGGCAAGAGAAGGATGAGGATACTTGCTTGGGATGGAGAAGATACGATACGTTTAACAGTATGGGAGGAAGCTTTACTCGCTATCGAGAATCTACTGGACAAGTTGAAGCTTAACGATCTTCTACTAATCCAACTTGGTAGGGTTAAGGATAGGATGGGTATTATGGAGATCCACATAGATAGTGGAGGTAGCTTGTATGTGAATCCCTCGCTGATAGTAGATCCTCCGCCGTTATATCAGTTTAAATCCGCGAAGATAGGAGAGCTTAGAGAGGGATTCATCTACCCATCTGTAAAGGGTATTATACTAACTAAACCTTCAATCAGGGAAGTTGGATCTATGGATCGTAGGGTGAAGCTCTCTACGATACGTATAGGTGATGAAACAGGTGTTATCGATGTAACACTTTGGAGGGAGTATGCAGATAAGATCCTAGATGCGGAGATCGGGGAGCTTATAGAGTTAAGATGGATCGTCGTTAGGAAGAATAGTAGCGGTCAGGTAGAGGCTTCTACATCGATCTTCTCAGATGTAGTAAAGCTAGGTAGGCTCACATCTACATAGACTCTTTAAGCTTTCCAAGGACTTCCGCTATTATCGATAAGCCTTCAGATAGAGCTTCATCTGATATATCGAGCGTAGGCGTTATCCTCAGCACCCCCGTCCCATAATCCTTAACTATTAGACCTCTATATA
This sequence comes from uncultured Candidatus Bathyarchaeia archaeon, assembly GCA_964491605.1. Lineage (GTDB taxonomy): Archaea > Thermoproteota > CALKCG01 > B24 > DRYS01 > DRYS01. The sequence continues at coordinate 46,522 of CAZBGY010000005.1, read as the reverse complement.
AGGAAAGTATGGAGGCTTTCCTAGCATCCTCGTATCCAAGATCCAATCCTACACTGAGACCTAACCCCTCTACTTTCGCGTTCAGCTGGAGCTCAGATAGAATAGTGGATATAGACCTAGTTATCCTCCTACCAATATCTAAAGCTCTGGATATAAGCTGCTCCTTTATTAGGATATCCATGACTTTTATAGCTGTATGTAATCCTAAGATCGGAGTAACACCGTATGTCGGGGTTAAACCTGGATCCCAATCCATAACTTTATCCTGAGCTATTAAGACACCTAAAGGTAAGCCGTTAGAAAACCCCTCTCCTAGAATGTATATATCCGCTTTAACATCCCATGCATCTAGACTGAACCATCGACCGCATCTACCAGGTGATGTGAATATTTCACAATCTACTAAAAGAATACCATGCTCTCTAGCCATCTTAGCTAATCTAGGAAGATATTCCCTTGGGGGAGGTGATAGATCATAACTTCTCGGAGCTTGAATGAATATAGCGGCTATATCCTCAGGATGGATTCTGTATTGCATACGGTATTCGAGGAATTCTACACAGTATAGATCGCAATCTGGATAACTCATTTTAAAGTGGCATCTAGAACATCTTGGGTATGGTATATCGTATATCTGAGCTGGTTGGAGATGTACTCCAAACTTAACATACGGCTTAGACGATATACTAACCCCTCCGACTCCTCCTCCAAACCAGCATCCATCGAGCACGGCTATGATAGGTCTTCGCGTATACCATATAGCTAGCTTCAAAGCTTCCTCGCATGCCTCCCAGCTCGATGAAACTACATGTATTCTGCAAGGCTTTATCGGAGATATCTCGTAAATATGGTCTAGGAACTCTACGAGGATATCTCCATAATAATCTAACGTAGGATAAGAATAGGCGGAACCGGTTACAGCGTTGATAATAGCTTCTTTAAGCTCCTCTCTAGAGGGCCTCAATACGATTCTCCCGAAGCCTGAATCGAAATCTATGAGGAGGTTTCCATCGGCATCCCTTAGATAGCTATCATGGAAACCTGAGATAGCTAGGGGATAGCTCCTACGGATAGAGGGGGATATAAGACCATCTACCTTTGCAGCTATAGATCTAGAGCTTCCACCCGGTGGTATGGAGGAAAGCCTAGGCTTCATCTAAAGACACTGATCATAATAAGATGAAGGGAGGAGAAAAATAATTCTTTAACGTAAATGCTAGCATTCCGAGCTATACTATTCATCTCTAAAGTTTATGTTCGCTATCTTCAGTTAGCCTTTAGGTCTCGTTATTACTATGTCGATCGTAGATACGTTGCTCTTTCTTCCATCCTGGCTTATAAGCTCCTGTGTCCCTATACTTATAGATTTTATCTCGAGATCCTTAAGGAAGGATCTCCTTATCAATTCAACGACATCCACAGCTTTCGATATAGCTCTACCCCTAGCTTTCACTGTTATTACGTCTGCTCCGCTGTTGAAGATGGTCATGCAAGCAACTACATAGTTCATTACAGGCTTCTTACCTACCAAGACGACATTCTCCTGAGCTGAAGGCATATCCAGCACCTTCCCTGGCTACTCCTACGATTCTCGCTGAAACCTAAGATTAAAGGGAACTCCTTATATACTTTTCTATCGTAATCATAGGAGTCGAGTATCTACGGTGCGATAGATATGGGGTGCAGACATAACGTTATAACCTATACCAAGAGTCTATGCCCTGAATGTCTTAAGGTAATCGATGCTGAAATATACGAGGCAGATGGGAAAGTATGGATAGGTAAGGAGTGCCCCGAACATGGCGTATTCGAGGATCTATACTGGGGGAGTTACGAACAGTATATGCGGGCTAAAAGATACTTTTGGCAGGGTAGGCCTATAGATAATCCTCATGTTAACGTCGAGGATCCCCTATGCCCATTCAGCTGTGGGCTATGTAGTATGCATATAGGGCATACGGCTTTAGCGAATATCGTTGTTACGAATAGATGTGATCTCTCCTGCTGGTACTGCTTCTTCTATGCGGAGAAAGCTGGCTACGTGTACGAGCCGAGTATAGAACAGATAAGGAATATGGTTAGAGTGTTGAGGAGTGAGAAGCCTATACCCTGCAATGCTGTTCAGCTTACCGGGGGTGAACCTGCGCTTAGAGATGATCTGCCTGAGATTATAAGAGCTGTAAGGGAGGAGGGGGTTGAGCATGTGCAGGTTAACACTGATGGTATACGGCTTGCCCTCAATCCAGATCTAGCTGGAGTATGGCGTAAAGCTGGTGCGAATACGATCTATCTAAGCTACGATGGACCAGATCGTGAAACTAACCCTAAAAACTATCTAGAGACGCCTAAAGCTATAGAGAATTGTCGTAGATGCGGGTTTACCAGTATAGTCTTAGTTCCTACGATTATAAGAACCGTGAACGACCATGTTGTAGGCAGCATAGTGAAGTATGCTATCAATAATATGGATGTGGTTAGAGGGGTTAATTTCCAACCGGTTTCGCTTGTAGGTAGGATGCCTAAAAGCGAGAGGATGCGATACAGGATAACTATACCTGACCTACTCGAAGCATTATCAGATCAACTTGAAGGTATTGTTACGCCTGAGGATTTCTATCCAGTTCCTACGTGTATGCCTATAAGCTGGTTTATAGAAGCCTTATCTGGTAAACCTAGGTATGAGTTGTCGTCGCACTTCGCATGCGGGATGGCTACATACCTATTTAGAGATGGAGAGAAAATTATACCGATATCCAGATTCTTCGATATAGATGGATTCCTAGAGTATCTGATGGAGGCTACGGATAGGGTTAGGAAAGGTAGATCAAAGTTGATAGAAGCGTTTAAGCTCCTCTTCAAACTTAGCTCGTTTATAGATAAAGAAAAAGCACCTAAATACATCAATATATCTCGATTGGTTTTCAACATATTCATCAGAAGAGATTATTCGGCTTTAGCCGAATTTCACTATAAGACCCTCTTCATAGGTATGATGCATTTCCAAGATCCATATAACTATGATATAGAACGGGTTAAGAGATGCGTGATACATTACACTCTCCCGGATGGAAGGGTGATACCATTCTGCGCATTTAATGTTATACCTCAAGTATACCGGGATAGCGTTCAGAGAAAGTATGGGTTGCCGATAGATGAATGGGAAACGGTTAAAGGTAGGAGTATAAGCGAAGATTTCTATCGAAGGATAGAAGTTTTAGGTTAATAAATCTACTAATACTTTATATACACCTATATCCAGGGAGTTTCCCATACATAAATTAAATATAGTGGATCGTACTCGATATTACAGTTAGATGAAACTATGGCGATGGAGTATCGTAAGATTCAGTTGATAGGTGGATCCTCCTATGCTATAACCCTACCCAAAGATTGGGTTTCAGAAGTTAAGTTAAAACCTGGAGATTTCGTGACGATACAAAAACAGTCGGATTTATCGCTATTACTAGTGCCTCAGAGAGCTGGTAAAACCGTAGGGCAAGCTTTCAGCGAAGCTATTGTGGAGGTTAACGAATTCGCCGATATGGACCACATATTTAGGATGATAGTTGGGTTATACCTCGTTGGCTACCAAACCATAAAGGTGAGATTTCTTAAACGATACTCTGAACTTAGGAATAAGCTTATAGAGTTTATACGTAAGAAGCTTCTAGGTGTAGAAGTGGTAGATGAAAAGATTAACGAGGTAACTCTACAGACTTTCATAGAGTTTAGAGAGTTTCCATCTATAAAGTTGATAACTAGGATGATGACTATAACTCAATCTATGTTGAACGATTCTATACAGGCGTTGAGAGATAGAGATGCTGAGATAGCGAAGGATGTTATCGAAAGGGATGATAACGTCGATAGATTATACCTTCTCTCTGTTAGACAGCTTAAGAAAGCTGTGGAAGATCGTAACATATTAAGAGAGCTTGAGATAAAGGATTTCAGACATGTGCTCGGATATAGATTAATAACTAAGAGTATCGAGAGAGCTGCTGATCACGCGGCGAGGATAGCCGATATATCGGGTAAACTACACGAACCTTTAACGGATAATCTGCGTTCCATCATAGTCGAATTAGGGAAGTATGCGAATGCTATGCTAGAGAATTCATGGAGAGCGTTGATAAAGATGGATATGGATCTAGCTAACGAGACTATATCTAGTAGGAGGTGGATCATTTCGATGGTGGAGGAAGCCTCTCTTATGATCTTGGAGAATTATAAGGATCCTAAAACCGTCATGAGTTTAAGCCTAGTATTGGAGAGTCTAAAGCGTATAGCTGAATACGCGTGCGATATAGCCGAAATAGTGATTAACCTTGCTATAGCTAATAGGGATAAGGTTAAGATAGGTCGATCGATGGAAGAATTATAGGATCTCAATATTTTCTATGCAGCTTCGATGTTTAATCTTTATTAGGAGGAGTATTTATCCCCATAAATCTTGGTAGGAGAGCGGGGTGGGGTAGCCAGGAAACCCGCCGGGCTCATAACCCGGAGATCCCTGGTTCAAATCCAGGCCCCGCTACCATCACAACATCCTTACTGAAATCTATTCCGTACTATTCGATCCTCTCTAAACACAGATCTTCAAACAATATTCTCTCCAAACGCTTTTTATCCTCTATCTTCAGATCGATTAGCGGTGATCTCACCCTCCCGCCTCTAAGCCCCATGATATCCATAGCGGCTTTTATCACAGCATAAACCATATAGTTCTGTATATATGGTGGGGGTAGTATAGACGTTGAAGGCCCATACTTAATGTTCATCTCAGAGATGAATTCCTCGATGATAGATATCTTATCTAGGAGTTCGGAGAGCTTAGAGAAATCTTTGGAAGTACCTGCCTTTAATATCTCGAAAGATAACTCAGGCATGAAGTTTGCATACCCTGAGACATAACCGGTAGCTCCGAGAAGAACCGTAGATATGTACCACCACTCTCCCCTACCCTGAATTACCGGTATCTTATCGCCTACAGCTTTAACCTGTTCATAGAAGGTTGCTACATAAGGAGTATTCTCTTTAACGCCTACTAGATTCGGTATCTCTGCTGCTAAACGTTTCATAAGCTTAGGACTAACGTATATTTTAGAGACATCCGGGTTGTTATAGAGTAGTAGGCCGATATTTATTGAGCCTGCTATCATCTTATAGTGTTCGAGAAGTCCTTCCTCGCTTGGTATATGGTAGTATGGTAGGACAACCATCACCCCATCCGCCCCGATATCCTCTGCATATTTAGAGAGCTCAGCAGTCCATCTCGCCCCAGCTCTCATAGTTCCAGCTATTACCGGAATCTTACCGCCTGCTATATCGACTACGGTAGATATAACCTTCTTCCTCTCCTCATCGTTTAAAGCATAAAATTCCCCTGTACTACCGGTAGGTACCAGAACCATAGGGCCTAACGCCCTTCTCTCTATTAGGAATTCCGTATTAAGTTTCAATCCTTCTAGATCTAATCCTTCATCGCTTCTAAACGGTGTTATCTGTACGACTACTAGAGCTCCTCTACTCAGATATTCTCGAAGCTTTTCAGGCTCCAATATAACCTCCCTCGATTCACCCTTTCGATCTAAGATTACTATTTAAAACTTTTGAATCCTTTAACCTCCATATACGGTATACCGAGGGAACTAAGATATATTCTATGGAAATCCGGGTCGACAGCTATCTCCACATACCTTGCACGTTTAGCTATATCTATAGCTTTAGCCGTTTCATATAAGCTCTTCAAGATCAACCTTGCACCTGAGCCAGCTGTATTTCCGAGGAATATTATCCTATCTGATGGAACATCCGGAAGTAATCCTATCATCTTAGCGCTTTCAGGGTTTATATATGTACCGAAGGCTCCTGCTACTAGAACCTTGCTTAAATCTTCTACGGATGCTTTATAATGTTTCAGTAGTAGAAGCCAGCCAGTTTCTATAGCTGCTTTAGCCTTCTGAATCTCCCTTACATCTCTCTGTGTTATCGTTATATCTTCACCTATAGCTGTCTCCTCAGACCATGCTATTACGAATTCGCGACCGTTGGATTTATATCTAACTCTCGGGTTATCGCTACGATCATTTATCGTACCCTTAGAATCTATTATACCTGTGCGAAACATCTCAGCTACAGCATCTATTACACCTGAGCCGCATATACCTCTAGGTTTAGCCAATCCTATAGTCAAGTATTCCACGTTTAACCCATCATCGCTTATCTTTACCCTCTCTATGGCGCCTTCAACAGCCTTCATACCATACCTTATCTGCATACCTTCGAAAGCTGGGCCTGAAGCTGCTGAGCAACATAGTAGTAGGTGCTTATCACCTAAGATAATCTCAGTGTTTGTTCCTATATCTAGTAGGAGCGTTAATTCATCGGATTCATATATCCTAGAAGCTAGTATATCGGCTACAGCGTCAGCTCCTACGAAGCCAGCTATATTCGGTGGGCTATAGATGTATGCAGATTTATTAACATTTAAGCCTAGAGCTGAAGCCTTAGTTTTAATTGGATTAACCGATACAGCTGGATACGGAGAGTAAACTAGGCTAGTTGGATCTATACCGTAGAATATGTGATGCATCGCCGTATTGCCTACTAGGGAAACCTTATATATCAAGCTTGGATCTATACCTAATTTACTGCACATACTCGCTATCAAACCGTTTATAGCTTCAACTGCTATAATCCTAAGCTTCTCAAGATTCTCTTCACCTTCGAGTATATAGGAGATACGTGACACTACATCTTCTCCATAAGCGACTTGAGGATTAACCACTCCATCCCCGTAGATCGTTTCGCCGCTTAACAGATCTACTATGAAAGCGGCTATTTTAGTCGATCCCAGATCCACCGCAATCCCGTATAGAACTCCAGTTGTATCCCCCTCATCGATATCTATAACTTCTCCTTCGTCGATCGTTATAGTTACCTTAAATCCGCTCTTCTTCAGAACTTTAGGTAGCTTCCTTAATGCCTCCAGCGAAAACGATGATATATGGATTCCTCGCTCCGATAGAGTCTCTCTAACTATAGTCTCATAAGATTTCACGTTTTCAAGTCTAGGCTGCTCTAGCTCAATATACACCTTAAAGACTCCAGGTTTAACATCTACATCCGGTTCGAATCCGAGTATAGCGAGCTTCTGTTTCGTAAGGAGTGCTTTATCATGAACATATACGATCGCATCTCCTAGAATTTTAGCTTGACAAGCCAATCTGAAACCCGAATACAGAAGTTGACCTAAGTGGGTTTTCTCCGCCTCTGTAGGAGGAGTTAATTCGCCTCTAACCACCTTAACCCTACATTTACCACAGATACCTCTACCCCCGCAGATAGCTGGAAGCTGTATCGATGCCTTCCTCGAAGCTTCGAGTAGACTTGAACCCATACCTACTTGTACTCTTAGCCCGTCGGGTAGGAATATAATCGTAGGCAACACGATGCCTCCAACGATTCTACTTTCCTCCAACGATTCTACTCTAGGAATTCTACATCGTCTATTATACCGTCTGAATCCATATCCAAACCTTTTACAACCCTACATTTAACCTTAGGATCATGTATATTCCCATCTAAAAGCTTATCCGTATACCTTATGAACCCTACTATAGCGGCTCTAGTTCCTCTAAATCCCTTACCGGCTAAGACTAGTACCACTCTACCGGCTGAGAATGGGCTTTCTATCCTAGCTATAAGTCCTATCTGCTTCTCAAGATAGCGTCTACCTGATAATGGGGAGTATATGGTCCAATCCCTTAAATCTTCCGAATACTCGAATAGTACCGGTAGGAAACGGTTAACTTCATCCGTCAGCATATTGGATTTCGGCCCCCCAACAAGTATAAGGTTGCCTGCTTTATCCACTGCCGTAACCTGCGTATCAAGCTTGTATGCTACACCTACGCCTTTATTCACAAACGATCCTAAGAAGAGTGCGAGATCTATAGCTGAGTAACCGTCTGAAGCTGCATAGCCATACCGTCCATGCGGATCTGGGCTTCCGATAACTATGAGAGCGTTAAATGAGCCATCTTCTATAAACGGATTTAGGGCGGGGATAGCTTCCATCCTTGAGAACGATAGCTTACCTATAGGCTTAACTCCTGGTGGTAATATAAGTATACCTGAAGGTTTCAATCTATATATCTTGCATCTACGGCCATTCACATCCTCTACGGCATATTCCACTAGACCTGATTCTACGAGACGTTTGAGATGGTAGGATAGCCTCTGCATAGTTAAGGATAAGCTATTGCTTAACTCCGATAGAGTAGAAGGCCTAGCTGAAAGCTCTCTAAGTATTCTGAAAGCTATCTCTGTACTAAGCGTTTTTATGGTACTCGGCTCGTCTATAATCCTACATCCATATATCCATCCATCCCTATCGACTACGTACATAGAGTACCCTACAAAGTAGACTTTAGATCGACGGAGATAAACCTTAAGGTTTAACTATTACTTTAACCGGCTCTCTAAGCTCCCTTCTCAAAGCTTGCTCAACCATATCTAACGATATCACATGGGTTATCAGACTACCTACATCGACTCTTTTCGAAGCTATCATAGATATAGCTCTATCCATAGAATATAGATTTATGAAGCTCCCGAGTATGGTTAACTCACCCCTATATAAACTATAAGGACTTACACATGCTCTATCCTCTTCAGGAGCTACACCGAATACTAGAATCTTCCCCCCTCTACCAACTATCTTTAGAGCCTCCTCTAGGTATTTAGCTCCCCCTACGGCTTCTATAACTATATCGACGCCTATACCAGATGTCTCTCTGTTCACAACTTCGGATAGATCGCTTTCAAACGGGTTTACAACTATATCTGCTCCAAGCTTCTTCGCAAGGATTCTTCTACGTTCCATAGGTTCTGAAACTATTATAAGCGAAGCACCTGAAAGTCTAGCTAGCTGGATATGCATGAGACCTATTGGTCCAGCCCCTATTATAGCAGCCGTGAATCCTGCTTTCGGTGAAAGCCTATCCCAGCCGTGTATACAGCAGCTGAGAGGCTCTGTTAAAGCAGCTTCTTCGAACGATACGGTATCTGGTATCCTATAAGCTAGATGTGCAGGTACTTTAACATATTCAGCGAAAGCTCCATCCCTAACAACTCCTATAGGTGACCATTCTAGGCATAGATGCATCCTACCAGATCTGCAGAAGATGCATCGACCGCATACCACCGTAGGATCCACTACTACGCGATCACCTATAGATAGATATCTAGATGCTCCTCTACCTACATCTACGACTCTACCTGAGAATTCATGCCCAGGGATTAGGGGGTATCTAGCTATCCCGGTTTTCCCTTCATAGATATGTATATCCGTACCGCATACACCGCATGCTTCAACTTTAATCAGTGCTTCCTTCGAGCCTACGATCGGCTGGTCGACCTCTACGATCTTCAAGGAGAACGGGGTATCTATACGTGCAGCTTTCATCCCTACCGCCATACATTTTTATAGATGTTTACGAGGTTAAGAATTCTAATCTTAAATGGACTAACTTGTATATAGGAAAAGTAAATATAGATCATCTTCGAGTCTTATTGAAGACTTGGTGGATTAGCATGGAATATGAAGAGGTTCTCGCTCTCCTACACTCTACAGAGCCTGAGAAGTTACCAGATATACCGGACAGCTTAGACCATGTGGATCATGTAGTTAAAACAGCTTTGAGAGGCTATCCTGAGCTAGCTGCAGATCATCTCATCAACCCTGAGCTTAAAGGAGAGCTAAGCAGAATTATCGGAGATCTAGTTAGACAACTAGATATAGTGTTCGAAGGATCGGTAGTGTTAGGCGATAAGGCCGTAGTGAAGAGGGCTCGAGCCTATCATCTACTATTAGAGATCGCTTTGAATCTATTCGGTTATGAAAGGATATTAGCAGGTTTCTCGGATAGTGAGGTTGATGTTAGCCTACAGTACATAGAGAATGCGCTGAATAGATGGGAGTATATAGAGAGGAGGGAGAACGGGGGTAAAGCGCCTATAGCCGAAGCAGTTGTTAGAATGCTGGTAAACGATATGAAGAAGGTTATGGCTAGTAACCCGAGGGCTGAAGGCATGGTTGCGGTTATAGGGCGATCAGTAGAGGCTCGTCTCGATCCTGGATGCTGGACTGTAAGCTTCCTGAAAGCTATGAAAAAGGAGATCGAAGGCAACATCTACTATAGGATTAGCCGGCTTGGAATGTGTAGATTCGGTAACGATTATGCTTTAGGTCTCAGATGGCTTAGAAGGCTTGGCTACGTTCAGGTATCTACGAATCCAACTCTAGCAGCTATAGCTTACGATGATGATCCATCGCTATGGGACGTATTCCGTAAAGTATTGAAGGAGGAGGTCGCTACGATCAACCCTGAATGGCTTAAAGATCCTGACAGATACTGTGATGAGCTAGCTATGAGGGCGACCATGGTGGCTTTATGGCCTAATATGGAGGTATTCAGGCCTATCTTCTTCCTAAGGAATTATAGGGATGGTATGATAAGCTATCAGCTGAATCCGAATGTAGCTGATAGCGTCGAAGGAAGTTTGAACGATGCGTTCAAGATATACATGGCGGCTCAAAACCATTTCAAGAAATATGATGCATATCTACTATGGGGTTATTCGGTTAAGCTGGAACGCGGTAGGCCTAACATAGTATTCAAGGTTGCAGGTAGCTCTCCCGCCGCGATAGATATCACTAGAGAGCTCGAATCTCGCGGTATAGGTACGAATAATACCGTAACGTTCACCGTAGCACAGGAAGCTACGCTTATAATAGCTAAGATAGAGGGTATGGTTGAAGCTGTGAAGCGCGGTATAAGGATTACCAGATGCTACGAGACAACTATGGGTGGAAGACTTGATGATCATATGAGAGAGTATGTAGCTGCCTCCCTAGTGAAGGAGGCTTTAGCTAAACTCAAGGATGATAGGATGAGGGAGGAGGCTCTAAAAGTGCTCGCATCTATGATTAAAGCATCTATAAAGATGGAGCCTAATGGTAGATGGATCGGTGCTACAGGATGGGGTTACGATCTTGAAGCTACTACGATAGATGAGAAGGTGGAGCTTCTATGCTCTAGAGCTAACTTGCGTCCTCTATATAAGGATGGGTTCGCAGAATTCTTGGTAAAGTATGGCGTCCTAGAATGTAGCATTGAAGAAGCTAGGAAGATGCTTGAAGAAGCTGAGAGGAATATTGGTTATGGAGGTATACTTGTAAGTCAGAGGGTTTGGAGTCTGTTCTTCAGCAGGGAGAGCAAACAGAAATGGATAGGCTATCTTATATCTAAGTATGGGCTTACCGCTGAGCAAGCGGCCGAGATAATGGATGTCATAGATATCTTACCTGCCTCTAAGAGGAAACCTGATGAGACATTACTAACATTCGCTGGCAACAATATGACTAATACGGAGTTTCCAGATCAACAGATGGCTGTCGTGAAAGCTACTAGTAGCCCATCATTCAAGCTTGAAGACTATGAATATTCTATACTTAGGAAGCATGATGAAAGGATTGTAGAATGGCTTATGAAATGGGATGATTTCGTCAAAGCTTTCGAGTTAACGCCTCAGCTTAGAAAGAAGTTTGAGGAAGTCGGGGTAGATGTATCCGGTATGGGTGAGAGAGGGCTACCTCCGGAAGAATGGAGTAGCTTTGGATCAACTTACAAGACTATGAGGGGATTCAAGCAATCATACATAACGTTCAGGGAGAAAGCGGTGAATATAGCTAAGGAGGTAGCGAGAGAGCTTCGCTTAAGCTAACTCTATCATTCAGAAGTGTTTGACCCTTAGATTTCATGTAGTCTAACCCCCCCATCTTTGTGTAGGTGTATACGTAATAAGATTTTTAGCTATAGTGGTTATGCATTGTAATCAGGTGGTGTTATGGCTAGACCTAAAGTGTATGTAACTAGGAAAATACTTTCACCCGGCTTAGAGATTATAAGCGAATACTGCGATTACGAGGTATGGCCTGATGTAGACTATCCTCCACCGAGAAACGTTTTGATCGAGAAGATAAGGGATAAGGATGGTCTTCTATGCCTGCTGACGGATAAGATAGACGCTGAGGTTATGGATGCTGCTCCTAACCTTAAAGTTATAAGTACATACAGTGTAGGCTATGATCATATAGATGTAGACGCTGCTACTAAGAGGGGGATCTACGTCTGCTATACTCCAGGAGTGCTTACGAATGCTACAGCAGATTTCGCTTGGGCTTTAATGCTAGCAGCTGCTAGAAGAGTATGTGAAGCCGATAGGTATGTTAAAGAGGGTAAATGGGATAAGCCTTGGAATCCATTCATGCTCTTAGGGGTAGATGTATATGGTAAGACCCTAGGTATAATAGGGTTAGGGAGGATAGGAAGAGCTGTAGCTGAAAGGGCTAAGGGATTCAACATGAAGATTATATACTACGATGTCTACAGACTGCCTCCAGATGAAGAATCTAAACTGGGAGTGGAATATAGAAGCCTCGAGGATGTATTGAGGAATGCCGATTTCATAAGCATCCATGTACCGTTAACTAAGGATACTTATCATCTCATAGGTGAGAAGGAGCTTAGGATGATGAAGCCTACAGCGATCCTAGTTAACACATCTAGAGGGCCTGTAGTCGATGAGAAAGCCTTATACAGAGCGTTAAAAGAGAGGTGGATAAGGGCTGCAGGTATAGATGTATGGGAGCAGGAACCTACACCCAAGGATAACCCTCTATTGGCGCTCGATAACTTGGTAGCCGCACCGCACATAGCTAGTGCTTCTGAGGAAGCTAGATCGGCTATGGCTGAGATGGCTGCTAAAAATCTTGTAGCAGTATTGAAGGGGGAGATGCCTCCAGCCTTAGCTAATCCTAATGTACTGAAGATAAGGCCGCTCGATAAAGTTAAGGTTATATAGTTTCGCTGCCGCTCCTTATTCTCCAAAGGTTTCTTTAGCGTATCTTATACAGGTTTTTGACCTGCATCTTCTCCGTTTCACCGATAGGATGGATGCTATGATGTATACGAGGAGCATGGTTACACCTATTACCCCGCTTATGGGTAGATTCAGTATGATAGCTACGATGAATCCTGCTATTGATGAGAATAGTGTGACGGCTATAGCTTGATCCCTGAGTTTTTCAAAACTATGAGCGAACTCATAGGCGATTATAGCTGGAGCAGCTATGAGAAGTTCTGTGAGTAGTGAACCTACGATTCTAAGATTTATCACGGTGCAAAGCGCGGCTAACAGCAATATTAGGTATCTATAGAACCTTGTGTTTAAACCATATGCTTCGGCTGCTTCTGGATCGAATAACGTATATTTCAACTCTCCGTGGAATAATATCAGTATGATTACAATCACTATACCTACGGATATAAGTTCTATAAGCTCGTAATCCGTTATACCCAGTACGTCTCCTACTAGAAAACGCCATGCCGATGATATATATGGGCTGCTTAACGCTATAGCTAGAACAGCTATAGCCGTGGATGAGCCGAAAATCATGCCTATAACCATATCGCTTCTCCCCCCGATCTTTTCCTCGCTATATCCTGACAGGACTGCAAACATCATGCTAGCTATCAGAGCGCCTAGTGTCGGATTAGCATTTAGGGTTAGAGCTAACGTAGCTCCGGCTAATGCTGCATGAGCTAAGGCAGCTCCCAACGCCGATAACCCCCTCAATACTATGTGTACGCTTATACTCGCGGAAACTATACTAGCTATTACCGTCGCTATTAGGGCTTTAACTATCAGTGGGGATAGGATATCAAGCATGTGAATCCACACCTCCGATGAGCCTTACCCCATCCTTCACGTAGAAGTGTACAGCACGCATATACGTCTTCTCGAGTAAATCTTCCTTTAAAGTTATATCTGGATCGCCGAAAGCTACTAAGCGTTTATTGAGAAGTAGGATCTTGGTAGCATACCCCATCAGAGGGTTTGCATCATGAAGAACAACTATAGCACATACTCCCCTACGATATTCATCATACACTATATTAGCTATACTCTTTATGGAAGATGCATCTATAGCTGAGAAAGGCTCATCTAGGAGTAATATCTTAGGATTTGAAGCTAACGCTCTAGCTATTAATACCCTCTGCTGTTCCCCACCAGATAGATGCGAGTATGGCTCATACCATAAATTTTCTATACCGAGCTTGGAAGCTATACCTAGTGCCTCTTCTTCATCTCTATATGTAACAATCCTAGGAGGCGTCTTCGAAAGAAGTTTACCCATAAGGATTACATCTTTAACGAGCATAGGCATTCTGGGATCGATCCTCTCTCTTTGAGGAACATAACCTATAAACTTCCTGATCGATCTATCCCTGCAAGGATCTCTACCTAGCACCCGTATAAAACCTGAAGATGGCTTTAATATACCTGCGATCAGCTTTAACAGCGTGGTCTTTCCAGCTCCATTTGGGCCTAATATAAGCATAAGCTCAGGTTTAACTATTCTGAAGCTTATGTCGGAAAGTACAGGTTTACCATTAAACTCTAGCTCTACATTCATAGATTCTATCAGAGGCTCCATAAATTCACCTCCTGTACCTTACAACTAGGAACAATAGGAGAACAGATATAGTTGTAAGCGAAGCTACGGCTACTATACATAGCTCCGGGGAAGCTGCTCTACTGGAATATCCTAATTTCACGTTAGCTAACGATGCCAACAGCCCATAGGATACCACTTTTATGTACTCGATATAACTATCTTCACATCCGGCAGGTAACGGATTGAATACCATGATAGGGACCCCTATCTCTTTCGAGATCTCGTTAGCGATTCTACCCTCGTCGAGTTCATATTCAAGTAGATGGACAAGTATCGCATCTGCAGATTTAGCTGAATCCCTAAATTCAGCTATATCCCTAGGTGCTACAGCTTTTTCACCTCTTATAAGTATACCGGTGATCTCTATATCTAGATACTCCAATAATGGCTCCATATGTGATCCGGCTAAAGCCACTTTAACCTGGCTTAACATATAGGCTCTTTTATAAGCTTCTATCCATCCATCCAATCCTTGAAGACCCTTATTAAAATGTTCGAGTCTATATGCATAGTAATCTCTTCCATCAGGATCTATACTTGATAAGACCCTATAGATAGCTTCAGCGATGATAGCTGCGTTCCGTGGGAAAAGCCATACGTAATGTGGGTTACCGCCAGGTATATACATACCGCGGCTCCAATTCTCCCACCCAAGCTTGATAGCCGGAGTTCCTTCGAAATATCCTAGGAATTCCTCCCTACCTATACATACTAGTATATCAGCCCTCTCTACGAGGATTCTATCTTCAGGTTTAGGTGCATATACATGTGGATCCATATAGGCAGGTACTATCGTAAATACATCCACTCTATCCCCTCCGATATCCCTAACTATCAACGCTAGAGGCTCTATCGTTGCAACAACCTTAATCTTGTCATAAGTGGTTAAAGGTATACTGAGCAAATTCACGAATAATAGGAGTAGAGTTAACGGTATTGTGATGCGCATAAATTTCACCCCCCTAAATGTCTATGGGGGATTTTAAAGCCGCATGGGCAGTATTCAGGTGTATTTAATAGTTTACACAATGATTCTGAAAATTTATCCGATATAAAGAAATCTATTTTCGAAGATTCCTCATGAGCCTCCTCCTTCGTAAATCCTAGGATGTTGTGGAGGAAACACTCCAAAACCCTATGATTATGCAGAAGATTCATTACATAGTTCAATCCTTCAATAGTTAGCTTAACACCTATCCTGGGTGTATACGTGATATATCCCTTTAGAACGAGGCCCTGGAGAATGAATATGGATGTAGGTGTCTTTACGTTGAATAATTCTGCTATCCTCGATGGCTTAACATACTTCGAGATACCACCCTCCTTATATATGGTGAGAAGATATCTCGATTCAAGATATGTAAGCACAAATTAGAGTGACTCTAACTTATATATAAAGATTTATATGTTACGTGAAGTGGAAAATTTATTAAGGATTGTAGTGCTCCATATGAGTAAGCCAGTCGGGGTTTAATCGATGAGCTTTACAAGGATGCAACGTGATATGCTGAGGAAGGGGGTAGAAGAAGTCTTCAGATTCATAGAGGAGAGTAGCCGAAAGTTTAAGCAATCAATAGAGCTTATAGTGAATCTTAGGGATATCGATCTGAAGAAGCCTGAGAATAGATTTATGGATGTTATCAGTTTACCGTATGGCTCCGGGAAGCCTGCCAAGATATGTGTGGTAGCTTCAGGTGCTTTAGCTTCTCACGCGAAGAATATCGGTGTGGATCTAATTATAGATCCCAACGATCTCACTTTATATGCTAGTGATAGAAGGAAAGGGAAGAAGTTAGCTAGAGAATACGATTTCTTCTTAGCTGAAGCTCAGCATATGGGTCTTGTAGGTAGATATCTAGGTGCGGTTTTAGGTCCAAGGGGGAAGATGCCTACCCCCATCACTCTAACTACACCCCTAGAGGATACTATAAAATCTCTTAGAAGTAGCGTGAGGATTAGGGTTAGAACTAGCCCACAGGTTAAGTGCAGAGTGGGCGTTGAAGGCATGAGTATAGATGAAGTAGTGGAGAATATAGAAGCCGTTTTATCTAGAATTATCAGTAGAGTACCTAAGGGTATCGGGAATATTGAGAGTATATATGTGAAAGGTACGATGACCCCAGCTGTTAAGATAAGCTTAAGCGGAGGTTGAAGTATGTCTACCATAAGGTTATCTGCTAGAAGAGAGAAGAAGAAAGAGCAGTTAAATGAATTGAAGAATCTTTTATCTAGCTATCCTACGATCATCGTAGCTAGACTATATAAGGTTAATGCGAATTATCTGCATGATTTAAGGACTAAATTTAAGGGAAGACTACTCTTTAAAGTAGCGAAGAATACGTTATTTAGGAAAGCTTTAGAAGAAGTTTATGGTGAAAATAGTGAAGTTGAAAAATTTAAATCGATATTAAGTGATGAAAACGTATTTATATTTACTAAGGAGAATCCATTTAAAGTCTATTTGGATCTATATGGAAGCCGGATCGCGGTAACTCCATCACCTGGGGATATAGCTCCAGAGGATATAGTAATACCTGAAGGTGATACAGGTATTCCGCCAGGACCTGCGATAAGCGATTTCAGTCAACTAGGGATAGAAACCAGAATAGTTAAAGGTACTATATATGTCGTTAAGAGTAAGATTATAGCGCGTAAGGGTGAGAAGATCTCCCTAGAAGTTGCTAATATCCTATCTAAGCTCGGTATAAAGCCTATAACTGTATGGCTTAATCCTAAGGGGGCTCTAACCGATGGAGTATTCATATCTGAGGATCTTCTTAAGGTAGATGTAGATAGATATAAGGAGAAGTTAAGGGAAGCAGTAACTGAGGCTCTTAACCTGGCGATTAACATATACTATCCAGCCGCAGAGGTTTTACCGACGTTGATCTTGAAAGCATATAGCGAAGCATTATCCCTGGCTTCTGTCATAAACTTACCTATACCTGAATTGATCGTAAACAATATACTGAAAGCTGTTGCTGTCGCTAAAGCGCTATACTCGATAGTCGAAGAGAAGATGAAGGAAAGAGAAACTTTAAAAGAGGAAGAGGAACTTAGTGAGAAGGAGGAGGGGTTAGAAGGGTTAGCCGCCCTCTTCGGATAGGAGGTGAGAGTATTTGGAGTATATCTACGCGGCTTTACTACTCTATCATTCAGGACAGAGGATAGATGAGGAGAATTTAAGAAGGGTATTGAATGCAGCATCCTTAACGGCAGATGAAGCTAGGATTAAATCACTGGTAGCGGCATTATCAGGAGTAGATATAGGAGAGGTTATAAAATCTGTAGGTGTAGCTATGTCTGCTCCTACTATGGTAGCTGCTGGTAAAGAGGAATCTAAAGCTGTAGAAGCTAAGAAGGAGGAGAAGGAGGAGAAGAAGGAAGAGGAAGGAGCTTTAGAAGGATTAGCCGCATTATTCGGTTAGCAATAACTTAATCATTGATAGTAATAGTAAAGCTATTATTTCACAGGTATTCTTTTGATGGTACCGCATCTAAGACATGTTATAACAACCCTAGTAGCTCCTTTAGATCTTATCCTTATTCGGCATGTGTAGCCTGGTACTATTAGACGCTTGCATCCCTTGCATATAAGGTATCTCTTATATATCCTCGGGATTCTGACCTTTGTTTTCATAGATATTCTTCGAGCTATTTCTACATATCTATCCGCTCTTTCAGGATTCTCTTCGAAGTATCTCAATGCCAGTTCAAATAATCTTTCTATACGTTCTAGAGTTAGCTTCTTCCTACTTTTCAACTATATCACCAAAAACCGTATAGTATCGCTGATAGGCAATCCTTTATTACAATGATCCATTCCAACCTCTGGAAATCGTATAACTCCTCTACTAGCTTCGTAGTTGTAATGCATAGCGGTCGTTACGCTCATCAGATAGATATCGGATTGAACGCTCATAAAAATTCTGCCTGTTACATAAAGTATATCTAGGAGGTACCTCCAAGATACGCTAGTATATGGTTTTCGAGAAACTCGTACTAATCGCCGCAGAATCGGCTTTAGAGCTTATACCAGATGAACTTAAGAGTCATCCTGATATAAAGCGGTATGCCAGAAAGATCGGGGTCGATGTAGACTACATAATACTGGATAGAAGCTACCATCACCATGCAATGTTAAGGCTGAAGAATTCTGAGAAGCGTGGTAGGCCAGATATAGTTCACTATATACTCCTCTCAGCGTTAGAAACGCCTCTGTGCTGGGAAGGCATGCTGGATGTTCATGTGCATACATACGGTAATAATGTGATACATATAAACCCTAAGGTTAGGATACCTAAGAATCATCTCAGATTTCATGGTATAGTAAGACAGTTATTCAAGTATGGTAAGGTTCCTCCAAAATCCGAGGAGCCCCTATTAGAGCTTCATCGCGAAACATTTAAGGTTCTTATCGAAGAGACTAAGCCGGATATCATCGTAGGTTTATCTGAAAGGGGTAAACCTGAAACTGTAGCTAAGTTAGCATCTAGGCTTATAGAGTATAGAAAACCTGCTGTAGTCGTAGGTGGTTTTCCTCATGGAGAATTCTCCGAAGATACGTTGAAATTATTAGATGAGGTTGTATGTATAGATCCTAAACCGATGCATGCATGGATAGTTACCGCTAGGATTGTCCATAGTTTCGAGGAAGCTTTAGGTTTAGATGAGAGAAGGATAAGTATTCTGAGATTATATGGATGATAAAAACCCTTTTAGGACATCATAGATCGATCTGAGAGTTATATGGGAGATTCGCTCGTTTCCTGTTAGAGATTCAAGCCTTCTAATCCTGAAGTATAGCGGCGGATGCGGGTCGAAATTTAGCCACGACCCAGCTCCGTAAGCTTTCTCGTGCATAAGCCTAGAATACCCTATCTTGTAGAGAGCTTCAGCCAGAGCCTTAGGATTGCCGAGTCTAATAGCTGATTCTAAGTCAGCTCTAGCTTCTAGGAATTTGCCTACAAAGTATATCGTAAAGAATGCTAGAGGGAAGTATATGAATGGCAGTAGTATGACTATCGGGTAGAGTATGTATATTCTAAGGAGATATTCCGCTACAGATACTATGAAGAGTATGAATGGATCCACATTCTTCACATGACTTAGTTCATGTCCTACGACTGCTTCAACTTCAGCCTTATTAAGCTTAGCTAGAAGCCCTGTGGTTACTATGATCGCCGATTTCCATGGTATGATTCCTGTAGCCGCTGCGTTCGCTACAAGCGTATTGATCAAAGCTAGTTTAATCCTAGGAAGATTATATCTCCTCCTAGCATCCTCTACTATGTCGAATATATCGAATGAATGTATCACTATCTTGTCTGGGGATGCTTGGAATCCGTAGAGGGAAAAAATCCTACTGATAACTTCAGGTTCAGGTGTATTACCTAAAGCTAAGGTTTCCTCGAATATAGCTTTCTTTACCTCCATCAGTCTATCTTGGGTGAAATTCGATACGAACCATTCATACTCTTGAGGCGATAATATATACTGGACTACATATATATGTCTACGTTTCTCGTTTAAAGCCCAATCAGCCATACTCATCATTATATTGTCAGCATTTAATAGAATTATAAGCTGTAGAAGGACAAGCATAAATGGAGCGTAATATTGGAATATTGCGAATAACATTATATTCAGCATCATGAAAAGTAGGAAGAACGGAAGCATATTGTCTGAGAATAGCTTCTCTATAATTTTACCTTTACGAGAAATATATTTATCCGGATATATACTAGCAGACTCAACAAACGTTAAGAATATAGATGAACGTCTCACGTAATCCTCGAACGAACGGATAGCATAACATACCACATCCTTTATACTCTCAATCGTCTCGGTTGGGGGATTGCCATAACAGTATACATCCAATATAACGGTTTGATCTATGTATATCACAGCGTAGATACTCCATTCAAAGCCATAGCTTAGCGTAAATGTGATGACGTTATAACCTAGATGGAAGCTATGCTGTATTAGGAATGGTGGTATACGAAGTTTCAATGATATCATCTGTTCGATGAAACCTATAAGCTCCGGTAATCTATGTCTAGGAGCTTCAACTTCTAACGTGAAACGTATAGGTGAGGAAGACACGACTCTGCATACACCTAAATCCATGTTAGAAGATGTAGTCTACAAGATAAATGTGACGTTTTATTCAGCGAAGTATATATCTAGAGCTCTATAAATTGAGCATGGGGGACACCAGATATCGTTATGATAGCATCAGCATGTATAAGACCTCTCGATCTTGCTCCACTTACTATCTTATTCCCGAATAAATTCGCTATAGTAGCTGTCTCTATTATTGAGAGAGCCTTCTCGATGGTAACTAGCGATCCCTTAAAGAATTTTTCATCTATACAGACTTCTAAATCCCCCTCTCTCAATGTTTTGCCTAGGAGATCTGCATCGCATGCGGCTACAAGTATCTCCCTCCCATACCTAACTACCTTGATATACACTAGATCATCTTCCAAATCCTTTACACTCCTACATGCTTCTATCAATGCATCCTAGACTATTTAATAGTTACCTTCATATACCAGTTGGACTGTATGGTTTACGACTAGGGTTATCGTACAAGCTAAACCTTAAGTTATCGTTTTTGATATCCCTTCGGATGAGGATAGAAAAAGGCAGAATATGATAAGGTGTGGGAGGATATGTCGAGATATGAGGAGTTGATACTGAAACCTAGGAGTAGATTCCTAAGGGTTAAATGTCCTAGCTGCGGTAACGAACAGGTAATATTCGAGAAGCCGGCGACTAGAGTTACATGTAGGATATGCGATCAAATATTAGCCGAACCGAAGGGTGGTAAAGGAAAGATATTTGCGGAGATCCTCGAATACCTGCCATGAGGTGTTCGACATGAGTGATGAATGGCCTGAAGTAGGCGTGGTTACAGTAGGTACCGTTAAAAATGTATACGATTATGGCGCGTATGTAGCTCTGGATGATTACGGTGGGAAGATTGGCTTCCTACATGTATCTGAGGTTTCGACTACATGGGTTAGAAGTATAAGGGATTATGTAGAAGAAGGTAGGAAAGTTGTCGTTAAGGTTATCAGAGTTGACCCTGAGAAAGCGCATATAGACCTCTCCCTAAGAAGGGTTACTGAATCTGAGAGAAGGGAGACGCTTAAGTTTTGGAAGAGGCGTAGAAGCGGATCGATGCTATTAGCTAAAGCTTGCAGGGAGGCTGGATTAAACTATGAAGATGTTGTAGCTAAATATGGAGAGGCTATAAGGGAGGAGTTCGATGATTTCTACGGGCTATTCGAAGCTGTCGTTAGTAAAGGCGTTGAAGCCCTCAGTAGACTTAACCTTCCGGAGAATTTGGTGAAAGCTATAGAACGTATCGCTAAAGAGAAGATATACATAAAGAAGGTCGAGGTTTCAGGTGTATGCGAGGTATACTTCTACGATAGCGATGGTGTGAAGAAGCTTAAGAAAGCCTTCGACTATGCTCTTAAGCTCAAGAAACCTGAAGGGATTGAAGATGTTAGAGCGTATACTATCGGGGCTCCTAGGTATAGGATTGAGGTGGTCGGAAGCGAATATAGCTTAGCAGCTAAGTTTCTTAAGAAAATTGTGGATAGATTACGATCGGCAACAGAGAAGCTCGGAGGCAGTTTCAAGTACGTAGGGGAGAAGTAGCGATGGTATGGCTTCTAAGGAGGTGCGTAAATTGCAGAAAGTATACGCTTAGTAAAGAGAAATGCCCTTACTGCAACGGAGAAGTTAGAGTCCCTCATCCACCAAAAAGCTCTATATACGATAAGTATAGAGAGTATAGGAGGAGGATGAGAGAGATTGCGAAAGCCGATAGTGGTCTGGGTTAAGCGTGGTCTAGAGTTTAACAACTCGTTGGTGATAGAAGGTTTCCCGGGTCTAGGGTATATTGGTAGGATAGTAGTCGATTACATCGTAGAGAAACTTCATGCGATAGAATTTGCTAGACTCTATACGCCGTATTTCCCGCAGCATGTAGTAGTGGATGCGTATGGCGAAGCTAAGCTACTTAAAGCATCATTCTATCACTGGTTAAAACCGGATGATCGGCAGAGCATCATACTAGTAGCTGGTGATAGTCAAGCTCAAACTATCGAAGGTCAGTATAAACTTGCATCGACGATACTAGGATTTACACGTAAGTTAGGAGCTAAGAAGATATTATGCGTAGGAGGGTATGAAGCCTATGTGGATGGTCGGCCTAGACTATATGTAGCCGGGACCGACCCAGAAGTTGTTGGGGAAGCTGTATCGATAGGATTAGAAGTTGGACGTGTAGGCAGCCCTATCGTAGGTTTAGCAGGGGTAATACTTGGTATAGCTAAGTTTTACGATATGAAAGGCATAGCTGTTTTAGCGGAGACGCCTGGCTATTATCCGGATGCGATTGCGGCTAAGGAGGTAATATTATTCGTATCTAAGTACATAGGTGTGGATATAGATGTAGGCGATCTAGATGTGTATGCAGCTAGACTATCTCAAGCTTTACGTGGATTCGAGGAGGCTGCTGAAGAGTTAAGACAGTTATCCGAATCAGCTAAGATAATTGATAGAGGGAGACTGACATATATAAGCTAAGGTTCTATTATCGAGCCTACATCGCATCCCTCGAGAGCTTTCACTATATTCTCTGGATTCAACCCTGATACGACTATAAATTTGAACGGTGTCTCTAACAATAGTCGACATGCTCCAGGATCTATTACCTGATTTATACCAGCTCTATGCTCTGCATCGGAGAATATCGATCTCAGATCGCTAATTTTAATCTTAGGTAGCTTCACTGCATCCCTATAGATATTAGGATCCCTATCGTATATGCCGTCTACTTTTGAAGCTTTAATTATGATATCCGCCTTCAGTCTCCTGGCTAATAGGACTGCAACAGAATCTGTTGTCATACCTGGCTTTAAACCACCCATGATGGTAAGCAATCCGGAATTAAACATCATCTCAGCTTCCTCTAAACTTCTAGCTATAACACCCTTTGTTAGATCTTTCAAACATTTCGAAAATAGTAAAGCTACTATACGGGAGGCCTCTATGGCAAGCTCATCTTTATCGTAATCTGTTAATCCTAACCTGCCGGCTACATCTATCAAATTTCGTGCAAAGCTTCCCCCTCCAACTACTATCACCGGTCTGTAACCCATCCTTATAAGCTTCCTCACAGTAGATGAATATGCGGTTAACATGTTTGGATCTATAGGTGATGCTATGACGGATCCACCTACCCTGATCACGATACGCTGATCCTTCAAGGTTCGGATAACTTTAATTAAGCTATTCAAGGTATAAAGATGACGGAAGGATCGAAGATAGATGGGGATATCGGTTGTCCTCCAATAAGTTACCTAAGAAGCTTAGTACAAGAGTTCTTGAAGCGTTAGCTTCCAGCATAAGGATAGAGATACTTCGGCTGCTGCATGAGGAGGGCCCCCTCTCCTATAGCGAGCTTATGGATAGGTTGAATCTAGATCCTGTTAAGCATGCAGGTAGATTCGCATATCATCTTAAGAAGATTCAATCAGCTAACCTTATAACCCTATCTAGGGAAGGGAGAAAGTATCAGCTCACAGATCTAGGATGGAAAGTATACGAACTTACACGTGAGATCGAAGAATATGCCCTTAGAGCTAGTATGAGACTTTTAGTGAGAACGTCGCGTACGACTATAGAGGAGTTTGATCGAAGCCGTATCGTCGATTCGCTTGTGAAAGAGGCACAGATGCCTCAAGAGATGGCCGAAAGGATAGCTAGAAAAGCTGAGGAGAGGCTTTTAGATCTAAAGGTGAAGTACCTCACAGCCCCGTTGATCAGGGAATTCGTAAATGCTATATTGATAGAAGAGGGTATGGAAGAGTATAGGCATAAGCTTACGAGGTTAGGTCTACCAGTATACGATGTGAAGGAGACTTTCCGAGATGTAAGCGTTAAAGGCGGTGTCGTTAAGGATGTTAAGGATAGAGCAGGTGAAGCAGTACTCAGAGAATATGTTCTTCTCGATATCCTGCCTCGAAGGGTTGCAGACTCTCATCTTTCAGGTTATATCAATATCAGGAAGCCTGGATCTTGGATACTCTATCCGGATATAATAGTGCATGATATCGAAGAGATTCTAACTAGATATGCCTCGACGTTAACGGCTGCGTCCGAGAATGGGAAATTAAGCTTATCCTTAGCATGCATGTCTAAGTTTGTAAGAGATGCATGCTATGAGATATGTGAGGAGCAAATTCTGGAGTATTTCAATGTGTACTTAGCACCTTATATTGTAGGGGTTAAGGATGGCGAGCTAGATGATATGCTTTCTTCATTCCTCATCGATATCGCAGGTATAAAGCCTGCGATATCGTTGGGGATCGAGTTTGGTATACCAGAGTTTATGGAGGGTAAAAGAGTGCCTAGTAAAAGGGTTAGATATGGTGATCTATACGACGAATCCTATAGGCTTCTCAAAGCTTTACTGAGATGTTACGAGAAACTTATGAATCTTGATGGGTTTAGAGAGCGTCTACCACGTCTCATAGTTAAACTTAGAGGGAGTTTAGATGAGGAAGCGTTACTTAACATACATAGGATCATATCCCTAGGAGGGGAGGTGACGTTCTCGAATTTAACTAGAAGTCAAGGAATAGTATCATCTGAAGGGGTATGGATTAAACCTGATCAAGGGATGACGGAATTAGCTCTCCTAAGAAGAGTATGGATTGGAGGTGTATCGCTGAATATTCCTAGGGCATCATATGAATCGCATGGAAGGGAAAATATATTCGCTCGTAGATTGGAAAGGATATGTAGGGATGCCGTAGACTCACTAATGACTAGACATAATGTTATCTCGTCTAATATATCCGCAAATCTGCTTCCGACAATATTCGGTGGAGTAAATCCGTACTCTAACCTTAAAGGGTATAGGTGCAGCTTAAATCTAGTCGGGCTTCTCGAATCTGCGGCGATGCTAGTAGGCTCAAAAAGTCTCATAGAAGATGAGGTGCTAGATTACGCATGGAAAATTATAGGCTATCTAGAGGAGATTGTGAAGGGTATAGAGCAGGAGGTGAAAGTTAGGATAGCTTTATCTAGCATAGCCGATATGGATGCTTCGACTAGGCTTGCCGATATGGATCGATTATACTACGGTAAAACCAAGGAATATGCACAGATTTTTAGACCCTACTATACATCCGGCTCCATTCTACCCTTAGACGTAGAAGTGTCTACGATAAGTAGGATAAGGATGGAGGCAGATTTCCATAAGAGGGTTGATGGAGCTTTAGCCGTGATTCCAGTAGAAGAGGATGAAGTTGAAGATTTAGAAGCATTGAAGGATTTAACGCTGGAAGCTTCTGAAAATTATGATCTAAGATGGTATAGTTATGGGCTTAAATTCACGTACTGTGGTATGTGTCGTAGATGGTTTAAGGGTTTCATCGAAGCATGTCCGGAATGCAAATCCTCGAGAAACCTTACGAAATATGTTAAAATCGGAGCATCGTACACAGGTGAACATATCTTACCTCAAAGCATAAGGAATATACTAGCGGGGTCAGGGGGTTATTCGCTAAAGTAGATTAAGGAGGGCTTCATTCCTATCCATAATCCTACGACAATAGTGGCATTGTATTAGAAGCGGATCCATCGATATTACGTGAAAGATAGGCTTGATTGGTTCACGGCTATTGGTTATGCATGATGGATTCCCGCATTTAACGAGGCCTACTAGAGTACCAGGTATCTTAACCTTCATCTTCGATAAAACTTCATAATCTCTTATTATGTTTATCGTAGCGTTAGGTGCGATTAAAGCGATCTTATGAACTTCCTCCTCTAAAAGCTCTTTACCTTCAACTTTAACTATATCCTTTAGCCCAAGTTTATGGCTTGGTACATTCATTACTACACTTATAGTTAATCCCTCCTTACCGGTTAAGCCTAAAATTCTAAGCACATCTAATGCATACCCCGCAGTTATATGATCTATGACCGTGCCATCCTTAATTTTCTGGACTCTTAACTCCCTCCTTTCGCTCAAGATATCCACCCAGCCTAACGTTCCAAAATAGTTTAGGCTAGGATTTTAGTTTTTCTATCACTACGAATAGGAAAAGGTAAAGGATATGTCCCTCTATTCACGATATTGTGATACACGGTATGCCGCAGTATATTTCGAAAGCGGCTATAGTAGGTAGAGCTTGCATAGGATTAAACTGCATAGTGCTGGGTGCAACCATGATAGGTGATGGTAGCTTCATAGACTCTCATACGATTCTAGGGTATCCGGTGAAATCTAAGATAATGAAGTTTATCCAGGAGGGTGAGATGCGTTTCGAATCGTTAGATGAGATTAGCGATGGCTGTCGTATAGGTAACCAGTGCATAATCAGATCGAATTCTATAATCTACGAAGGGGTTGTTATAGGAGATGATGTGGAGATAGGTCATGGTACGCTTATAAGGGAATCCGTGAATGTAGGACGTTCCACACGTATAGGATCCCATACAGTCGTGGATGGATATGTGAAGATAGGAGAGAAAGTCAGCATTCAAACTGGATGCTATCTTCCACCTGGAACGATTATTGAAGATGATGTATTTCTAGGACCATATACTACGGTTTTGAACGATAAATATCCTCCCAGCGGTAGATTGATAGGTGCTAGGATATGTCGAGGTTCTATCGTAGGCGCTGGAGCTATGATACTTCCAGGGGTAGTCGTAGGCGAGGGGGCGGTTATAGCTGCAGGTTCGCTCGTTACGAGGGATATTGAACCGTATAGTGTTGCTAAAGGTAGACCCGCTAGGATTTGCTATTCTAGGGAGGAGTATGAAGAAAGAAAGAAGAGGTATCTCGGACAGATTTAGGGTTGAAGTTCTAGAAGGGTCTCTGTAGATATTACGTTAGGTAGCTTATTGATCTCAAGGACTATACGGCATATATCCCCTAGAACAGGTGCTTCTACGAAGGCTATCAGATCGTATCTACCGAATGTGAAGAATGCTTTAGTAACACCTTTAATCCTCCTTACGGATTCTAATGTACCTACGACCCCCTTCGGTTCCAATTTAACGAGAACAACAGCCTTCATCGTAAATCGCCATCCTAAACTGACGAGAATATGATGAGGGTCTCTGTAGATTTAACTCCTCTAGTTTGAGCTAGCTTAAGTATACTTTCCTCTAGATCCTTCAGATCTTCAGTTTCAACCTCTACTACAAAATCCCAACGTCCGAGTGTAGGTATGACGGACCTAGCACCTTTAGCTTTACCAAGCTCTAGGTTCAATGTCTCGAAATAGCCTGGTTTAGCTGTTATTAATACGATCGCCTTTATCAATCTGAATCCCCACCATTTATTAATATCCCCCTTGAATATAACATTTCACAGGGTTCAGCGGTGGAGCTTCAAGGATTATTAGAAGTAGCGGTCTACGTGCATGCAACCGAAGACGAATCTAAAGTCATAAAAGCCATTAGTAACGTACTACCTAGAGATATTTACGAGAAGATGAGTTTCGAAAAAGTTAAAGCAAAGGGTCACTATGGCAACCCGATAAACATTTTAAAAGCAAGTATTAGAGTCGATGATCTAAAAGCTTTATCAAAATATATCCTAGATAAAATGGAAAGCTACGATAGGGAGTATATACGTAGAAGCTTGGAGAGATTCGTAGATAGCACGGGTACCATATACTTCAGATTCGATAAACAGGAAGCATATCTAGGGAGGATAGTGTTGAAGAGTAGTGATCCTATATGTGTAAGGTTGAAGTTCAATATACCACCAGGGAGAGGGATAGGTCCCGTCGAATACGTTAGAGGGATACTATTTGAGGAGATACATCGATCTCCACGTTAAACCGGACGATGAGAAGGCTATGCATACCATACTTGAGGCCGCCTCAAAGTTAGGTTATAGTATAATAGGTTTAGTTGTCGATGATGCTACATACCGGTTAATGGAAGAATGTAGCGGATTAAAGATTTTGAGGAGGATTGATGTAGATGCGAAGTTAACCGATCTACACAGATATAGAGTGAAGCTATATAGGAAATATGATATCATATCCGCTATCTGCCGGGATAGTACAGATATTAGGAGAGCTTTGAAATCCGGTTTCAACCTACTATGCTTTAAAGGTCTGCCTCAAACACCGAAGATAACAGATTTCTCTCTCATAAAAGGTAACGAAGCTTACCTTGAGCTAGATGTATGCGACCTGTTATCGTTTGGGAGGGATGAAAGAGTAGCTATTTTTAGAGCTGTAGCTAGAATTTTCAGGTATGCGTTGAGGAAGAAAGCGAAGCTTATAATAGCGAGCGGCGCGACCGATGCTTATAAGCTTAGAGCACCTTTGGATCTAGCTAGTATGGTAATCCCAGCTGGTGTAAGCTGGGATGAAGCTTTAACAGCCGCTGTACACAACCCACGTGGTTTCTTCTTGAAGATCGTAGGGAAGGACCATGGATATATTCGTGAAGGTGTTAAGGTAACCGGAAGGTGGTAGTTTATTCCTCTAAAAACTATCAGGAGAAGATACATGCTGATAGAGATCGTTAAAGGTAATGTACATATAGATGGTAAGCGGATATTCTCTGCGTTAAAGGATAATATAGCTGAATTTTATGGTGAATACGGTTTAAGTTTAGCAGATGTACACCTCATAGAGTATGGTGATAAATACCTTGTAATTTCATGTGATCATAGGATGGCACAGCAGGTAAGATCAGCTGTAGCATACACAGATAGAATTGGTGACGCTAGTATTTTGTTACGTGTATCAAGTGTATCTGGTACTCTTAGGAGGCTTAGGATGGGGATGAAGTAGACATAACGTTTATCTTTCAAGAAGATATCTCAGATAATCTCGGAGGTAGGTACGGTATGTTTACACCACCTGGAGCATATGATAGGGTTATAACGATATTCTCACCAGAAGGTAGACTGCTTCAGGTAGAGTATGCCGTCGAAGCTGTTAGAAGAGGGGCTACGATAGTAGGTATAGTATCTAAGGAAGGGGTGGTTCTTGGAGCTGAGGAGAGGACTACATCCAAGCTGCAGGATCCAAGGTTTTCGTGGAAGATCTATCAGATAGATGACCATATAGGTGTGGCTATAGTAGGGCTTGGTGCTGATGCGCGTATCCTTGTAGATCAAGCTAGGATCTATGCCCAGACGCATAGATTAACTTATGGTGAACCTATAGATGTAGAGGTTTTAGCGAGGAGGATAGCCGATATAAAGCAAGCGTATACGCAGTATTCTGGTGCTAGGCCGTTCGGTGTAGCTATGGCTTTTGGAGGTGTAGATAGAGATGGACCGAGATTGTTCGTAACGCTACCTGGAGGGGATTATTGGGGTTATAAAGCCACATCGCTAGGTGCGAATAGCGAACAAGCGTCAGAGATATTGGAAGCGGAGTATAGGGATGATATGACGCTGGATGAAGCGATAATCTTATGCTTAAAGAGCTTCTCTAAGGCTTTAGAAGGAAGGGTTGGTGGACGTAATGTGAAGATAGCTGTCATACCTACATCTACTAGACAGTTTAGGAGGCTTACCGATGAGGAGGTTGATCTGTACGCGGCTAAGCTTGGTTAAAGTCTAGGCTTCTTTGTTCACATAATTCTTCCTCACCCGTTTTGAGGAAATTGTTTAAATGTTAGCGTAGATTATCTTACCATAAGAGGAATGAGGTTTTATGAAAGGCGAAAGTACGCTAGCTCGCATAAGGAAGGGTGGAGAGAGATACGAGATACTGGTGCATAGCGAGGCAGCTCTAAACTATAGGCTTGGATTAGAGAAGGATATAACTAAAGTTTTAGCCTCCACCGATGTATTCGTGGATTTTAGGCAGGGGTTAAGAGCGTCTACAGATAAGCTTAGGAAGGTATTCGGCACTGATGATGTATACAAGATAGCGGATTTCATAATAAAGCATGGGGATCTTCAGATACCAGCTGAGCTTAGAAGGAAACTTATCGAGGAAAAGCGTAGACAGATAGTAGCTTTCATAACCAGGAATTGTATCGATACACGTACCGGTCTGCCAGTACCGTCTCTCAGAGTTGAGCAAGCTATGGAGGAGGTAGGGGTTTCTATAGATCCCTTCGAAGATGCTGAAGTTCAAGCTAAACGTGTGATAGATGCTATTAAGAGTATAGTGCCTCTAAAAATAGAGGTTATGCGTATTGCTGTTAAAATTCCATCTAGGTATGTAGGTAAAGCATACAGTCTAGTATTAAATATGGGTAATGTCGAGAAAGAGGAATGGCAGAAGGATGGATCTTGGGTGGGTATCGTAACAATACCTGCAGGTTTACACGGAGAATTCATAGATAGGCTAGGTAAAGCTACTGAGGGGGAGGTTCAAATTAAATTATTGAAGTAAGGGTGAGGCTATGACCGTGGTTGAAGAGAGGAAGTTGGTTCTGCCAGGAGATCTGTTAGCTGAAGGAGAAGGATACGAGGTTGGAGCTAATGTTTATCGAGAAGATGGAAGGATATACTCGTATGTAGTCGGGCTTGCGAGTATAGTGGATGGTAAAGTTTCTGTAACAGCTCTTAAAGGTGTCTACATACCTAAACGTGGGGATGTAGTAATAGGTGTAGTTAAGGAAGTGAGCATCACCAGATGGATTATAGATATAAACTCTCCATATCAAGGTATACTTCCGGCTATCGATGTCTTCGGTAAAAGGTTTTCAGCTGATAAGATTAACCTCCAGGATTATCTTAAGGTAGGTGATGCTGTGATAGCACGCGTCGTTAGCTTCGATAGGACTGC
The DNA here is from genome assembly GCA_964491605.1 of uncultured Candidatus Bathyarchaeia archaeon. Taxonomy (GTDB): domain Archaea; phylum Thermoproteota; class CALKCG01; order B24; family DRYS01; genus DRYS01. The sequence goes on along the minus strand of CAZBGY010000005.1, from coordinate 15,115 downwards.
AGATGCTATGCTGACTATCGGAGGGAAGGGGCTTGGTAAGATAAGTAGCGGTAGACTTGAATACATAACACCGACGAAGATACCTAGATTGATAGGGAAGAAGGGTTCTATGATAAATCTTCTTAAGAAGGAGAGTGGATGTAATATAACGATAGGTAAGAATGGTGTAATCCTCGTAGAAGGCCCTAATAGAGAGTTAGAGGAGTTAGTAGCTGAGCTTATAAGGAAGATAGATAGAGAGGCGCACGTACCTGGGTTAACCGATAGAGTGGCTGAGATACTTAAATCGGTTATGAGGAGGGAGTAAGTATGTCCGAATTCGTTAGGATGGATGGGAGAAGAGCCGATGAATTAAGGCCTATCACTATGAAGATCGGTGTACTCGATAAAGCTGATGGATCTGCTTACATAGAGCAAGGAGGTACTAAAGTTCTAGTAGCAGTGTATGGTCCTAGAGAAGTTCATCCGAGACATCTAGGTCTTCCAGAGACGGCTATAGTCAGGTGTAGGTATCATATGGCTCCATTCTCTACTAGAGAGCGGAAAAGCCCTACACCTACAAGGAGGGAGGTAGAGTTATCTAAGGTTATAAAGGAAGCATTGGCGAATGCTATATTGTTAGATCTGTATCCTAGGACAACTATCGATATCTTCGTAGAGGTATTGCAAGCTGATGGTGGAACAAGGTGTGCAGGTATAACGGCGGCTTCGCTCGCTCTAGCAGATGCAGGTATACCTATGGTAGATCTAGTAGCGGCTTGCGCTGTAGGTAAATGGAATGGTAAGATAATAGTCGATCTAACAGGTAAGGAAGATGAGGAATGTGAAGCAGATATGCCTGTAGCTTTGATGCCTAACCTAGAGAGGGTAACGCTTCTACAGCTTAACGGTAGGTTAACTTCAGATGAGTTCCTGGAGGCGTTCAACCTCGCTGTTAAAGCTTGTAAGCGTATAGGCGAACTGCAGAGAGCTACCCTCAAAGATTATTATGAGAAGATAAAGGAGGAGGTTTTATATGAGCAGTAGAATTATAGTACCCGAGCTTACGAAGAAGAGGGTTAAAGAACTTGCTAGTCAACGTAGGAGGATTGATAAGAGGGGGTTAACAGAATTCAGACCTATAACCATCGAGAGAGGCGTTATACCTCAAGCTGATGGATCTGCTTTAGTCCATATAGGTCGTACTAAAGCTATAGCAGGTGTCAAGATAGATTTGGGTCAGCCATACCCGGATATGCCTAACGCAGGTGTGCTCGCGGTTAACGTAGAATTGATGCCTCTAGCCTCACCTACTTTTGAACCTGGACCACCTGATGAGAGAGCCGTAGAAGTAGCACGTATAGTCGATAGAACTATACGTGAAGGCAAGATGATAGATCTAGAAGAGCTAGTTGTCACACCTGGTAGGGAAGTTTACGTGATCTTCGTAGATACCTACCTTGTCGATCATGATGGAAACATGATAGATGCCTGTGTACTTGCAAGCGTAGTAGCGCTTCTAGATGCAACTATGAGGAAGGCAATAGTATCAGAGGGTAGAGCTAGGCTGATCGAAGAGAGAGAGCCTCTACCCATAAGGCATTACCCGCTGACGGCTACCATATGTAGGATAGGTGAAACGCTTATAGTCGATCCTGTATTAGAGGAAGAGGAAACCGCCGAAGCTAGGATAACTATAGGATTCGATGAAGAAGGTAGGATATGTATGGTGCAGCATAGTATAGGTACACTTAGATACGGGGAACTTTACCAAGCGATAAACATATCTAGGGAGACTACGCTCCGTTTAAGAGAGAATCTACGTAAGGTGTTCCCAAATGCCTCGTAGTAAACAGAAGACTCTAGGTTGGCTGAAAGCAAGGTATGGAGCTACTGTTAGAGCAAGGTATACTACGATATGGCTTCAAGCTCATAGCAGGTATCGATGTCCTAAATGTATGTTTAGAAGCTTGGAGAGAGTTTCGATCGGTATATGGCGTTGTAGGAAATGTGGTCTAACCATAGCAGGAGGAGCATATCAACCTACTACGAAGATTAAGTAAAAGCCTAGTACTAGGATGATTAGAGGAGCCAACGCTACTATCAGAATAGATCTAGGAAGGGTGGAGGCAAATAGTATAGTATATCGTTCCTTAAAGCCAGAAACTAGAAGCTTACCATCGAGAAGAGTTGAGAGTAGAATACGGTTAAACGATGCGATTATAATAGAAATACAAGCCTCTGATATAGTAGCTCTAAGAGCTGCGGTGAATAGCTATATGCGATTAGTAAGAGCTGCGAAAGATGTCGTCAATCTTACCGGTATACATCCATGTTAAACTTTTAAAGACGTATTACTCAATCTTCCTATAGTAAGCCTCGGTAGCTCAGCCAGGTAGAGCGGCAGCCTTGTAAGCTGTGGGTCGCGGGTTCGAATCCCGCCCGAGGCTCCAGTTTTTGTTCCTCGGAAAAATGCTTAGGAAAGCTTCAGGTATCATCGATATTAGCGATGAGAATGAATCGTTTAACAGAGTTATTTTAAAAACTCTATCAGCTGCATACTTAGTAAGGTAAAGTTATTCCTCACTAGAATCATGCTTATAGTACAGGATGCTGAGAAATGTGAAGAGCTAAGTTGTATTGATTAACTTTTAGATACCTTCCTTCCCGGTTTCTTAAGAAGTAATGGGTTAACGAGAATCGCAGCTATTAAGGCTCCTATTCCCAGCCCAATTATCGAATAAATGTAGCTTTTAAACGTCGTTAGTAGCCATGCCGTGGCGTATCCAGCTATCAGACCACCCCAGCTCTTAGCAGTATAAGTGATTCCATAGTTTATCGTCGAATATTTCGAACCATAAAAATCTCCGATAAAAGCTGGATTGAATGCAAAGACTGCACCCGAAAATAGCATTGTCAGTATGATAAAGGATGCGAATCCTATTGGATTAGAGGCGGTAAAGCCAAGTGCTAGCATCATGATCCCTGCGAGAGCGTAGAATAATGTAGCCGTAAGCTGTCTGCCTATACGGTCTGATATCCATCCGCCTAGTACTCTGCTGAACCCGTTTGCTAAGGGATAGGCGACTAAAACGAGATCCAGTACATTACCCGGTATATTATTCGCCTTTGCCATCGGTACGACTTGAGCGCCGAATAGAAGCGCGATAGCTGCTATGATGGTGAATGATATATAGATTAACCACCATTGATATGTTTTTAACATTTCATACCATTTCCAATTTACCATATTCTCCTCCTTAAGTTTCTGTTGTTCAAACTTTGGATATTTGTAGAGAAACGTGAACGGTAAGATGAAGATCAGCATTAAGATACCAGTGTATAGAAAGGCTATCCTAACGCCATAGCTTGAAATCCATGTCTGAAGCAGTAGATTGAAGAAAGTAGTTCCAGAACCAAAACCAAAGGTGGCTATCCCTACAGCAAGCCCTCTTCTGTCAGGAAACCATTTGACTGCTATGGCTGTAGAGATTCCATATAATATTCCAACCCCTACCGAACCAATTGTATAGCATATATAGAGATGAATCGGAGAGGTTACGGTAGAGCTCGATAAGAAGCCGATAGCCACTAGTAACCCAGCAAGTATGGCTATATTCCTAGGCCCAAACTTATCCGCGAAATATCCGGAAAATGGTTGCACAAAGGTTGCTACGTATGTATATAGCGTGAACGTCACTTGGATTTCTAGCATAGACCACGCTAGATCAGAGTTTAATCCAAAAGCAAACAGGGACCAGGAGTACTGATAGATAGCAATAAACATCATAACGACAACCGCCCCGGCTAATACCCCCCATCTCTGTTTTATCCCATTTTCATTCAAATTGAGCATCCTATCTTCTATGTATCGGTTGTTAGATTTTTACCTTACCTTAAAAGCCTTCGTAATTTCTTCTTTAACCATCTACTGCGTGTATACTAGGAGAATAACTTGATCGGTGAATGCGAGATGATAAAACTTAGTTTAAGAAGCGGCTTACTATTATGAAATTCTTAGATCTAGAGATGTTAACGATCTTCATCTTTGTGGAAAGAAAGTTACAATATTCTCAGCAACGAACGCTAGAAACATGATCTTCGTGGAAGACGGAGATAAGCAGAATGTGAGATTAAAAGTGTAAGAAAAAGGAGGAGTAGTAACTACTATGATGAAATCGAATCGAGTATCTTCGAATATATAGATCTTAACAGGCAGCAAAATAGTGGGTATTAAATACCTGCAGTTTATCTGGATCGTATATATTCAAGTAATCGAAGGCGGAGTAATATATTCTGCTAAGAGGATCTATCCCGATTGATGGGTTTGGGTTTCGTATAATCTTCAAGATAATGGGAATGTAGATAATCCATTGTATACAATCTTCGAGGCGAACTAAGCTTCCATGCTCTCCTGACCGAGTGAATCAATGTAGGCATATTGAATTGTGTAGCAGAAATGCTTATTCACCTTCTTATCCTAATAAAAGTATCGGTGATCAGATTTCTGGTCACTAATACTCAGAAATTTTTTCTCAGAGTCCAATTCACATATTACTGGTGGTGAAAACATGGAAGAGGTTATTTGCGAGAATATATCTAAAGTCTATAAAGGTAAGATAGTTGTTAAGGCTCTGGATAGCGTAAATCTTAGAGTTTCTAAGGGTGAGTTTTTCGGTTTTCTAGGTCCTAATGGTGCTGGTAAGACAACTCTCGTAAGGATCCTCGCAACATTATTGAAACCTTCTGAAGGATACGCTTGGATCGGCGGTTATGAAGTATCTAGGGATGAGAAGGAGGTTCGCAGGATAATAGGTTATGCTGGGCAGGATTCTGAACGTTCAGCTTTCTTTAGACTTACCGTTAGGGAGAATCTCCTTTATTTCACTCATGCTCTCAGGAATATCCCGAAGGAGGAGGTGAAAGAGAGGATTAAGCATATAGCATCAGCGATAGGTTTCGAAGATAAACTCGATAAGCATTTTATAACTCTATCAGGAGGTGAAAAACAAACAGTGATAGTTATGAGAGCTATACTTCATAACCCAGAGATATGCTTCTTAGATGAACCTTCGAAAAGTTTAGATCCAATAACCGCACGTAGAGTTAGATGTTTCCTAAAAGATTATGCCAGAGAAAATGGTATAACCATTTGTTTAACATCGCATAATATGCTTGAGGTTGAGGAAGTCTGTGATAGGATAGCGTTCATAAACCATGGTAAACTGATATTCGTTGGAACGCCATTTGAATTTAAAAAACATGTAGAGATGAGAGAGGTTATAGAAGTGAGCATTAATAAGCTTGAGACAGAGGTTAAATCGAAGCTTCTTAAGGTAAGTGGCGTAATGAATGTGATTTGCGATAACAGCACTACTAGATTATATTGCGAAAATGCTTTTGATACACTTCCAGAAGTTCTAAATGTTATGAGGGAAATAGGGTTAAAAGTTCCGGTAAAGATTGCTGAGCCGTCGCTTGAGGATGCATTCGCTTTCTTCGTTAGCGGAGGAGAGAGTAATGAGGAGTACGGCTAGTCCCTTGAAGATTTTCTATATGGCGGTTTGGCGTAACCTTATAAATCTATCACGTTATAAAGTGAACTTTATTTCCTCGATCGTAATAAGCGTTTTATGGGCATTAGGAATGCTATTCTTCTCCCTTATATTTGACTCATCTATTTTTGGAAGAACAGTTGGAACAACGAATTATGTTGCTTTCATTATCCTTGGTATAAGCTTCCAGAGTTGGCAGGGAACAGCACTTTGGAGTGCATCATCTATGCTTCAAGGCGAGCTTAGCACTGGGCAGATAGACTATACCTTTACATGCCCATTCTCACGCTACTGGTGTATCGTAAGTAATATCGCCGCTTTAGCCGTCCAAGACTCTCTATTCTTCCTTCCGACATTCTCTGTCGGTCTATGGTTTTCGAATGCGACGTTAACGATTCACGGCCTCCTCCTAGGTTTAGCTTCGACGCTCCTCACCATAGCTGCATTAGTTCAGTTAGGCGTTATCTTCGCTGCGCTTACGCTACGATACAGGCAGGTAACCGCGATATTCAGCTTCTTCAATTTCGCGATACAGATGCTTTCTGGGATGCTTGTTCCGATACAGATTCTTCCCACTCCTCTGCAAATCATAGGTTTCAGCATTCCGGTAACATTTGGGATGGATTTATTAAGACACTACATAATGGGGACATTTACAATATTTAACCATATCCATGAATGGATTATACTCATAGTTCAGTTAGCTCTCCTCAGCTTAATAGCCAAATTTGTAGTCTCCTATCTCGAGAGCAAAGCTAAGGAGGAAAGGTTACATTATATTTAAATATTATAATAGCTAACAATAATATTTTACTTTCATCATTTTTAGGTTAAGTTAACTAAATATGTGTGAAACTATTGCGAAAATATTTGGCTTAGCATCTGAAAAATACATATGCAGAAGATGTAGCTATAGCCAAAGTTTATGGTGTTATGATTATAATGGAACAGCACGCTTAGTGATCAAAGCATTTAGGGAGGATGCCTTAATCATTATACCATACCGTGAAGTGTCAAATATTTGCCACCAAAGAGTTTACTAGTAGTTTCCCCTGAGTAATAGTTTTGAAGAGATACGATACTATGATATCATAATGAATTGATTTGATAGATTATAGGTTTAAGTATATTCATACATATTTCAAATTGTTACTGTTCATACCAGTTCAAGATAACAATTAATATTGTTTAAGCTAACGAATGTTGAAACTATCCGTAAGTTGGATCCTTAGATTTAATCAGCAAATTATTCTTATTTTAAAATAGACGTTTATTAACGTTAATTTCTATTTAAGTATGAAATTAATGTTGGCTTGACAATCATTTTAAATATGATTATATTTGATCAGCATCCATTTGATTAGATTGATTATATGTTGGATGGTAAATGTCTATCGATAGCTGAATGTAAATCTATATTTTATTTGCATTATAATTTCGATTATCATTTAATTACTATATATTTAAGAAGTATAGCTGTATATACATGTAAAATATTTATGATTCATTCTCCAGAAATACTATATTTTTTATTGCTTGCTTCTGTACCTTCATCGTTGTAGCTTATCTATAGGAAAGTTTAATTAACAGTGGTAGCAGTTATTCTTCGTGGGCTTTCATGAAGGATGGTGGTGTAGGGTATAGAAGGATTTTAGCGTTCATACTTCCCTTAGTTATCGTAGCTTCGCTTTTAATAACGATATATTTCATCTATCAGCCTATCGAAATCCATAGGAAGTATATCATAGGCTTAATCAGGATAGAAGGTGCCATACTTTATGATGAAGATGCTTACAGGTATCTAAGCCTTATAGAGCGCGCGGCTACGAATTCTAGTGTGAAAGCCGTAGTCTTGTATATGAATTCTCCTGGTGGGTATGCCGATCTGATTGAAGCTATATATCTAGATGTATTGAGTTTAAAGAAGATTAAGCCTGTGATCTGTGTAGCTCAGCTTGCTTTATCTGGTGGATACTATATAGCGGTGGCTGCAGACTACATATATGTATACCCAACTTCGTATATAGGTAACGTAGGAGTTATAGGTGTAGGACCGTCGATACTTATACCTTCTGAGATAGTCATAGAAAGCGGGCCGTATAAGGCTGTAGGCTTCTCTAGGCTCTTATTCCCATACAATATCACCAGGGCGTTGAATAACTTCTTAGATGCCGTCGAATCTGGTAGGAATGGGAAGCTGAAGTTGAGGCGTGATGAACTCAGTAGAGGGTTGGTGTACATGGGTAGCGAAGCTGTTAGATTAGGTTTAGCCGATAGTTTAGGATCGATCAGAGATGCTATAAATCTAGCTTCAGATAAAGCTGGTATCAGAGAATACGAGGTTATAGATCTTAATACAGGTACTCGGTATAGCGGCTCTCTAGGCTCCCAAAGCATGTACGAGGATATCTGGAAGAATATCTCTTCATCTATGCTATCGGAAATCCATCCGCCACCAGCTCTCTACTACCTGTACCTGCCGCCGCAGTTATACGCCGCTTTAGTTTCACGGTATTTACAATACGATATAGGTCGATCGAATATTACAGATTCTAGCGGTAGGGTTATAGTGGATTTAAGTCATAGGAATGCTATCTCATGGTTCGATCTAGATGTTTTATCTGGAAAGCTTGTCGAGAGAGGTGTATCCACAGCCTTCATGAGGGATTGGAAGAGTATAGAAGCTGCGATCTATAATGCGTCAGCTTTAATAGTAGCCGCACCAACCGTAAGCTATAGCGATTACGAGATTAAGATCATAGAGGAGTATGTAGAGAAGGGCGGTATACTATTACTATTCTTTGATCCATCAGTAGAGTATGTAGTTATACCTGATCTCGCGTATCCGATGAATACTTTAGCAGCTAGGTTTAACGTATACTTTGCAGGGGGATACCTTTATAATCAAATCGAGAATTTCGGTTTCTACAGGAATATCTATGCTTACGTAAGTAGGGATGTTGATGGTAATCCTTTAACCGTGAACGTAACAAGAATAGCGTTATTCACAGCTACTCATATCTACTCTTCCGGAGCGATTCTAGCTTACACTTCGAATGACACCTATTCGTCTATGGCTGAGAAACCTGGGAGGTATACTGTAGCTGTATACCTTAGAAGGGGTAATGGAACTATCATAGCTTTCGGCGATCTATCGTTCCTACAAGAGCCATACTGCTACATCGGTGATAACCTTCAGCTTATAGAGAATCTAGCCTCTATAATAGCTAACAATACCCCTCCAGCTCAAAGGGATAAGAAGCCTATAGCTCAACCTGAAACCCCTGAAGTTACAGAGATAGGCGAACCTGAAATACCTGTAGGTACTGAGAAGGTTTACCTATGTAGAGAAGATGGGAAGGAGTATAGAATTCTATGGATTAAAGTTAGTGATAGAGAAGTTTTAGTTGTATACCCTTATGCGACTATCCGATACCAGTATGATGAGGAGGGGCGTCTCGTCGGCTGGGTTGCAGATAACGTTACATGTATGTACCTAAAGCCTATACCTAAGCATCCTTACCCGCTATTTAAGGATAAGGAATGGAGTTGGATTACCGAGTATAATCTATCGATGCACGGTGTGAAGTATTCCGGGTTGATAGAAAGCTATTTCAAGGTCGAGGATATAGAGAAGGTGGAGGTAGCTGGTAAAAAGTATATCGCGGCTAGGATCCTATTCAAGATAAACGATACTGTCTATATAGAGGGATCGTCATTTGTAAGTGTATCGGAGGGTCTTCAGTGGATATGTAGGGAAATCGGGCATATAAGAGAGGAAGGTATCACTCTCTACTATATGGATAGCGTACCGCAGGCAGAGGTTAAGAGGATGCTAATACTTGAGGAGGTTAAGTATAAGAGTGAAAGTGAAACTCTATCTAGCTTAAAGCATATACACTATATAATGCAGGTTGTTCTGATGGTATGACGACCAAAAGCAAAGATATTGTATGCAGTAGATGCGGTTCGGCGATCGATGTACCTGAAGCTAGCTTCTGCCCCGTATGCGGTGCACCGTTACGAAGAGTTGAGGATGTAACATGGAGTGTGAGCGATGTATTCAAAGTTCTTCTCTTATCCTTTCTAGTATTCATACTTTCTATTATAGCGGTAACGTTTTCCTTCCATCTTCTATCCGTTATCGATTTATTCGATTCTATCTTTACATCGTTCATGTTCCTCTCCTTATTCCATATAATCCTACTATCCTTCACTATCATCTACTTGAGAAGAAGAGGTGGCGGCTTCAGATCTATCGGGTTTAGAAGGATTGACCGAAGGATTATAGGGGTGGGTATAATTTCAGGTTTAATTATCCTCGTCGCGAATATGTTCATAAGTATGCTACTTCAGCCGATCATAGGTACTAGTCCCATACAGGAGGAAGTATATAGGCTTATTTCTAAGCCTGGGATACAGATAGCTATGCTTATACTTTCTACCGTATTAGCTCCGTTCGTCGAAGAAGTATATTTCAGAGGTTTCAGCTATCAGGCTTTCAAGAAATCCTGGGGGACGAAGACAGCTATATTGTTATGCTCGGTATTCTTTTCCATACTTCACATGGATCCATGGAGTATTCCTCATACATTCATAGTAGGCGTAATACTAACTCTAGTATACGAGAAAACTGGAAATCTAAACGCTGCAGTGATAGCTCATAGCATGAATAATCTCCTAGCAGTACTTATCTACCTATTCACCTAGTTTGTACGTTTTAACATAATAGCTTTAGATGGGCATATAGACGCGCATAGACCGCAGCCCATGCATAAATCTTGATCTACCGCTGGCTTTCCATCTACAACCTTTATAGCTTCGTAGAAGCACGAACGTAAGCATCGCATACAACCGATACATCTACCGCTGTCGATACTAGATTTATATATAGATGTCCTGTCAAGATTTTCGAAGCTTACGATGTTAGGTAGAGCTACGCCGATCACATCGTTTATACTGGAAAATCCTTTATCCAGAAGCCACTTATCGAGTCGGCTTAACGTATGAGCTATAAACTGGAATCCATACATTATGATCGCGGTGCATATCTGGACGGCTTTGCATCCAAGCATTATGAAGCGGAGTACATCTTCGTATCCAGCTATACCTCCTGAACCTACTACGCACGCTCTAACACCAGATCTAACTATCTTATACGCCCAGCTACAGCTTATGGGGCTCATCCATGGACCGCCATACCCGCCTAAACCGCCCCAGACTACAGGCTTCATAGAATCTACGTCGATAACCAATCCTTGGAATCGAGCTGTAGCTACAACTACATCTGCACCAGATTTATCAGCTGCTAAAGCTACAGCTAAAGGATCTGCACCATGAGGTGTAAGCTTAACAGCTACGGGTATCTCCACCATATTCTTAACGGTGGAAACTATCTTCCCGACGGTATGAGGGTCTGATCCGGCTATCTTACCCATTATGGAACCTTCCTCGTTTTCAACATGCGGGCAAGATAGATTGAGTTCTATCATAGAGACACCTGCGCCTTCCATCATCGACGAGAGTTTAATCCACTCTTCCATATTCCTACCGGCTATGCTAGCTATGACTACGGCGTCATATCTTCTAGCGGATTCTACTGTTATGCTAAGCTCCTCTATAGCCTCCTCTGGGGTTAGCTCAGACATAAGCTCTGCAGAGTAGAGTGAATAGAAACCTGAATCTATGGATTCCGGGTGTAGTACGTAGAATCTAGGTCTAGGTTGGATTCTATGTAGTTCAGCGTAGGTTATAGTTTTCGATACGACTGCGGCAGCTCCATATTCCATGCATTTAATCATAGCTTTAGAGTTTATGGTAGGTGTACCGGCAGCTACTATTACCGGATTTTTAAGCTTCACACCAGCCAGCTCTACAGACAGGTCTGGCATAAATCCACCATCCTGAAAATCTGCAGGTATCCCATTATAGGTAGGTTAAAGTATACCTGCATCTATTAACGCTCTACGTATAACCTCCTTCTCACTATCAGGTATAGGTTTCAGAGGAGGTCTCACGTATGTATACCTTATCACTCCGAGCATAGCTAAAGCCTCTTTGAGTCTAGCTCTATACGCTCGGACAGGAGGAGCGAATATAGTATCTGCTAGAGGTTGAAGTCTAGCAGCTATCTCCATAGCCTCCTTATATCTACCGCTTATCGTAAGCTCATACATTTCGACTAATAGATCTGTACCTATAGTGCCGAATCCTATGAGCGCTCCATCCGCGCCGAGGACCAGCGACTCGTATATGAAGTTATCGTTACCAGTTAAGACGGATACCCTGGGGTTGAACTTTCTAACAATCCTAAGAGTTTCTATGAATTTTTTAGCATCGAACGAAGCTTCCTTTATAGCTATCACGCCTTCTAGCGATGTTACAAGTCGTAAAGTTTCCTGATCGAATATCACCCCGCCTAGATCTGGTTGAAGCTGAAACATCACCAACGGTACGCCAGCCCCCTCATAGATAGCTTTATAGTATTCGTATACCGTATCTGAAGCATACCCTCCGGCGAATACGGATGATGGGAATACCAGCAGCGCATCTGCACCCGCATCCCTAGATTCGCATGCCCATCTTACAGTTTGAGGTATGAAGCCGGGTTGAAGCCCGGCTATGATTGGAATTCTATCGCCGATAACCTCCTTAACGATCCTTATAACCTGTTGCCTCTCCTCTGGTAGGAGGTGGAACCCCTCCCCTGTATCCACGTTTACGGCTAACCCACCTATCCTAAAGCTTGAAATCCACTTCGCATAGTTTCTCAAGGAATCCTCATCTATACTATAATCCTTAAGCATTGGGCATACGATAGCAGGTATTATTCCCTGTAGCCTGATGGACTTCATATCTATAGGATATGAAACAGTTATCCCAGAGCTTATATATCTTCCCTATATGATATTATGATGTATCGAAATCGAATAATCTACCCCCGACTATAGTTTTCGCTACGTTAACTCTATAGGCTCCCGGCCTACCCTTTATGGATAGAACAGCTATGTCGGCTATATAGTCGTCAGATATCGCGCCTACAGAATCTAAGTTTTCAAGTCTAGATTGATTAGTCGAAGTAAATTTCGATGCTAAAGCTAACGCTTCATCGAAGGATCTAGCAGGTCTATCTATCATGAACCCGGAGAAATCCCTTGTAAACAGGTTTAATAAGTTCTCGAAAGCTTTATCCATGGTAAGGAGGCTTCCGAAGAGTGTTCCCGGCGGAGGCTGTCTCCATACGCCGTCTCTATCCATATAGCGTTTAACGAGTAGTACACCTCCATCATCGCTTCTACATCCGATAACCGAGAATGCTTCGAACTCTCCTTTAGGTATCTCCTCCTCTATAGGAAATACAGCATCTGTTATCGCTATAATATCCTCCACTCTACCCTTCTGAATGCGTCTCTCTATGATATCTGATACATACCTCATATCCACATGATAGCCGTCCACTATTATCTCGAGGGATAGAGGCAGGGTTAGAGCCCCCTCATACGTACCTCCCCCATCGAATGGTTTAAACGACTGCCCCATAGCTCCGTTCGTTATATGTACGATATACCTCAACCCCTTCTTCCAAGCTTCCTCAAGCTGTCTAGCAGAAGCTTTAGAATGTCCACAGCCAACTATGAGGCCTATAGAACTAGCGTACTCTACGAGGTCGGATCCAAAATCCGCTACGATATTAACCAGCTTGACAGCGTGAGTCTCCGCTATCTCATGTAGAAGCTCCGCAGCCCCCTCCTCCCAAGGCTCTACGATATATTCGCGAGGTTGAGCTCCGCCACACTCAGCCCTTATGAACGTCCCCTCTACATGAGCTCCATCTATCCTCGTCCCATCTATTCCATTCCTCTCAGATGACATGTACAATCTAATGTTACGGAGGTAGCTTAGAAGTTTATCACGCGGCATAGCTATCGTAGCGATCTTCGCTGAAGTTACCCCATGCCTAACTAGAGCTTTCGCAACCTTAGATAATCGATCTATACCTGTATCGTAGAGTGAGCCTATTAAGTCATGTATATGTTGATCTCTAAACCCAGGTACTATGAATAATCCGCTGCAATCTATAGTTTCACCTATCCTAACACCATCACAAACTTTAGATATCCTAGATCCTTCAACGGCTACATCTGTTCTAGATAGACCTTTAGGTGTTAGAACCCATCCTCCACGAAGAGTAAAGGAAGACATACCACTTAACTGGATCTAACTTAAACAGGTTAGTCTAGAAGTGAAAGTCTAGATAGAAGGTTTTCGAGGAAATGTTTGGATTCGACTACATCCGAGTCTATATTGCCTCTATACCCTGCTCCACCTATATCGACTGCGATGTAGCCTTTATATCCATGCTTCGCTAACGCTTTAACTACCCCCTCCCAATCCACCGTACCCTTTCCTGGAGGTAAATGTAGATTATCCCTTCCATCGTTATCGGATGCGTGTACATACGATATCCTAGAGCCTAGCTTCTCAACCGATAAGGGTAGTATCTCCTTCTGAGCATGTAGATGGCCTACATCTAGAACGGCGTAAAAGTTATCGGCGTTCACTGCTTCTATGAGTCTAAGCATAGCATCTGTATTGCTTATATTCTCTCCGACTCTAGGTTCGAGGCATAGCTTAAGCCCATGCTCATTGGCTATACGGCTACACCTTCTGAAGCTATCCACTATCCTAGACCATAACTTAGGATAGCTGAACTCTGGATCTACTTCAACCCTAAACTGTATACCGAAACTTATAGCCTCCTTATATGGAACTGTACCGATAAATCTAAGTGGAGGTGTGAATGAATCTAGCTGAATCATATCGCAATCTAGAAACCTCGTTATACCGCAGCTTTCCTCGAAATGCTTTAAAGCTTTACTCCATAAGCTATCGTCTAAACTCACTACATCGGGGAATATAGCGCATACATTGATAACTTTAAGACCTAGATCACCACACAGTTTCTTTACCTCGCCTTTATGTTCCCTAAACTCTAGTAGTTGAGGTTCACGAACGATCTCTACCTCGACTGCGTCGAATCCTAGATTAGCCATCTCACGTAGAGCTGTCAAGGTCTTATCGAAAGATGGTGGATAACCGTACTTCGTTATAGCATAGAGCCAAGCACAGCTAACCTTCAACCCAATCCACCAGCCTATACTTCAAAAACATCCATATATAAACCTTAACCGAGACTAGGTAAAAGCTCATGATAACTACGTTTGTTAAGGATACAGAGACGAAAGGGATATATATGCTCTAGGTTATAACAATATAATTTCCAGGTGGGGAGACTTGAGCGAATATATTAGGATACGTACTAGAGCATGGATACTCGGCGTTATAGCCGTAATACTATCCACTATATTCACGTCCTTCATAGCTTTATTCACAACCGGAGGTACACTCTGGGGTTTAACGATTAATCCATGGGCTCAAGCACAGTCTGGGACTCTAACATTTGTACTCTGGTGGCCTCTCATAATAGCTTCGTTAGCAGCGATATTAGCTAGGAATGGTGGGCTTAACAAGCAGGAGGCGACATTGATATTAGCTATGGTTTGGGTTTCTTGGATGATTCC
>CAZBGY010000004.1:74418-83798 GCA_964491605.1 uncultured Candidatus Bathyarchaeia archaeon | reverse complement strand
CCCCCTATACCAGAATAGCTCCCAGACTAGGTAGACTGATGCGTTACCATACACCAACGTATTATGTATATGCCAAGCCGTATAGAGAGCTTCCTCATAGGTCCCGGCATATGGGAAGTCTAGGTAGCTATACTCGGTCATCCATAAAGATTTATTATATCTGGTGCGATAGCTAGAAAGCCCTCTAAGCCATGCTACTCCTTGATCTGGGTTAAGGAAGGGTATATCGTATAGATGCACCGCGAATGCATCGACGTAACGTGCTACTTCAGGGTCAAACATTATCGTCTCTATGTACCTGATAGCGTTTTGAACACCGGATGTCTCCGGGATGAGTATCTTCGCTGTTATCCCCTCTTTCTCGAATTTCTTACCGACAACCTTGATTAAATCCCTTAACTGTTCAGGCGTGTAGATGCATGTCTCCCACGTAGCGGTATACTCGGGTTCATTCTGTAGACTTACCCAGCCTACATCTATACCATGATACCTCTTATAGCCCGTAATATATGCTGACATCCACTCTGCGTACTCCTCATACATCTCTGGTAGAAGATACCCATCGTTAGTTTCCTGCATATTACTCTTCATCCAAGCTGGTGGACTCCATACAGAAGCTATAAACTTCGTAATACCTCTCCTCTTAGCTTCGAGAGCATTCCATACCTGATCCTGATCTGTCGTGAAATTGAATGCATCCCAGTTGAAATGGTTGGGATCATCGTCATCGTTTACACTTTCAATCCCAGTCCAAACCCTTAACCTATATATTTATCCCGAGATCGGAGAAAAGTAGGTCTGCAACCTCAGTTCTATACGGCTCCCTTAAATTCCTTAGGAGCCATTCATAGTACGCACCTGAACCGCCAAATCCTTCAATCCTCTGATACCTCTTAGCCCCATCAACCTCGATAGGCTTTACCCCTATAATACTCTGGATAAGGAAATAAAGAATTAATCCCATCACTACCATCGCTAGAATGGATACAGGAAGTCTACTTCTCACTCTCAGCATCATTAGATTATTCTAGTTATCCCATCTCGATATTAACCTTCGTTCAGGAATTATCCATAGCGTCGAGGATAACTCATAAAGTGGGCGACTGCTAAAACTCAACGGTAAATATACCGCAAATTAGTTCTACACTTGCTAGTTATAGATAACTCATGGAAGATGCCGTATTAAATTCTCTTAACCTACTAGTAAGTGGTGCGGGGGGTGGGATTTGAACCCACGAAGGGCTACCCCACAGGGTCCTAAGCCCTGCGCCTTAGACCAGGCTTGGCTACCCCCGCCTTCTAGATATTCTAGGTTTAGGGTAGGAGAGGTTTAAGTCTTTCCATGATCCTCCCCTACTATCTTCACGTTAGGTATACTACTTTATGGTTGTACAATTATCCCAGCTTCTGTTATTTCGAATGGATGTTTACGTATGGAGTGCTTGGTCCCGATCATCTTAGATACTACGAGGATTCTCCGATACTCTTCCCCAATATCCTCTAACTCCAGTTTTATAACTCCATCGGCTATATGCTCTATATATGTTGTAGTAGGTATATTTCCGCTTGCTACACCTTTCTGCCATATTAGAAGCGATGTGCATCCTAGACTTACTAGTAGGCGTTTGATCTGTATGATGGCTTGTCTGGCGTGTTCAGGCTTTATAAGGTATAGCGTAGATATTGAATCTACAACCACTCTTTCTGCTTTCACATCCTTTACAACTGTTCTGAGGGCTTCGATTATGCTAGGTATATCGGTCGGATCCCTAACTACATACTTCTCCTTCTTCGTAGTTTCCCCTCCTCCTGTGAAGCAGTCTATGATAGCGAAGCTCTTTCTATCCTCATACGGCTTTACATCCCATCCGAACATAGCCATATTCATCCTAACCCTAGCAGGGTAATCTTCTAGCTCTAAAAGTACTCCAGGCTCATCTTGTCTTAATCCTCTGTAGAGGAATTGGTATGCGAATATCGATTTACCCGTCCCAGCTTCTCCGGATAGGAGTACTGTAAGCCCTCTCGGTAATCCTCCATGTAGTATCTCGTTCATACCTGGAATACCCATATCGATCCTATCTGGGATAACCATACCCGCTCACGATCTATAGATCTAAGCGGATAGGTACTAAAACGTTTAATATCCTCCATAGAGGTGTTAAGGTGTTTGATCGAGTAGGCTATGATGCGTAGAATCCCATCGCGTTTTCGCAGCTGCTATTCGATGGAGCTTAGCAAGCTACCTGAAGGATTTAGAGTATCGATCGCTGGATATGTAGTATCTGTTAGGTTTCATGGCGGTGTGATATTCTTCATAGTCTATGATGGCGGGTATATACAGTGCGTCGCGCATGCAGATGAAGTCGATGAGAGCGTATGGGGTAAGATGCTCGAAGTTAGAGAGTATTTCTACATCTCAGTCTCAGGGCGGATATCGTATACGGAGAAGGCTCCAGGCGGGGTGGAAGTCGTCATGGAGGATTTAGAGATTATAGCTAAACCTATCAGGACACCGCCCTTCCACCCATATTCTAGGAAGCTTCCAAGCCTAGATAAGAGGCTAGATATAAGAGCTGTAGATCTACGTAGACCTCAACTCCACGCCCTATTCAAGGTTAAGCATGAAGTTCTACAGGCTATGAGACGGTTCCTCATAGCTAGAGGGTTCCTAGAAGTTAATACTCCTAAGATAATAGCATCTGCTACGGAGGGTGGAGCAGCTCTATTCCCCCTATTCTACTACGATAAGGAGGCTTTCCTAGCTCAAAGTCCGCAGCTTTATAAGGAGCAGTTATCAGCTGCTTTCGATAGGGTTTTCGAGATAGCTCCGATATTCAGAGCCGAAGAATTCAAAACAGATAGGCATCTAAGCGAAACCCTATCGCTGGATGTAGAGATGGCTTTCGCAGACTATAGAGATGTCATGAGTCTACTGGAAAACCTAATAGTCTATACCGTAAACTCTGTTAGGAAGCGTTGCATCGGTCAATTAGAATTCCTAGGCTTGGACCTCCCTAGGGTGAGGAAGCCTTTCAAACGGATATCCTATAGCAGGATACTCTCTAAGCTTAGAGAGCTCGGTCTAGATTTAGAATGGGGTGAAGATCTATCTACAACCGCTCTTAGAAAGCTTGCAGAGCTTTATAGGGAGCCATACTTCATAGTCGATTGGCCTAGAGGGTTGAAGCCCTTCTATATAAAGTCTAAGAGGGGTGGTGTTACCGAATCCTTCGATTTAATGTGGAGTCATATAGAGCTTGCTTCAGGTGGTAGTAGAGTTAACTCTAAGAGATCCCTTATAAGGGGGATTAGGATGCAGGGATTGAACCCGGCAAGCTTCGAATATCATCTCAAGGTATTTGATTACGGTATGCCTCCGCATGCAGGTTTCGGTTTAGGTGTAGATAGGCTTATCATGGTGTTAACGAATCGAAATGATATACGAGAGGTGGTGTTGTATCCTAGGGATCCGTCGAGGCTTACACCTTAGATGGGGGTGTCTTGGATAGGTTGAGCTATTCTGAATCTAGGCTTGAAGTTAAGCGTATAGCATCGCTAGTAAGGCTTAGACTATCACCTGAGGAGGAGAAACTATTCAGTATCCAGCTATCCAGGATAATAGAATTCTTCGATCAGCTCGATAAAGCCCCTCTAGATGGGGTGGAGCCTACATTCCACCCTCTCGAAGTCTACAACGTATTCCGCGAAGATACTGTTTCGCCATATCCAAGCGATAAACTTCTAAACCTGGCAGGTAGAGTGAAGGATCGCTATATCTGGATTCCAAGGATGTAGATAGCCTTGAAGGAGACGTATACACTGAAACTTATACGGGAAATAGAATCTGGTAGCCTACCGCTAGATGAACATCTAGCTAGGAAGCGTGAAGCTATAGAGAAGCTTGAACCCTTACTCAACAGTTTCATAACAGTTCTCAAAGGCTTCGAGGAGAGTAGGTTTGAGAAGTTAGGCTTACTCAGAGGGTTAACCGTAGCCGTCAAGGATAATATATGCGTCGAAGGAGTCGAGACAACGTGTGGAAGCCTAATACTCAAAGGTTATAGGCCAAGCTATGATGCTACGGTAGTGGAGAGGATTAAGAATTGTTCAGGTGTTATAACAGGTAAAGCGAATATGGATGAATTCGCTATGGGGTCCACTACTGAGTGGAGTGCTTTCGGTCCCACTAGGAATCCATGGGATCCATCCAGAGTTCCAGGAGGATCATCTGGCGGAAGCGCTGCAGCTGTAGCTTCAGGTGAATCAGATCTAGCTCTAGGATCCGATACAGGTGGATCCATAAGGTGCCCTGCATCGTTCTGCGGTGTAGTCGGGTTAAAGCCTACATACGGTCTTGTAAGTAGGTATGGGTTAATAGCTTACGCTAATAGTCTAGAGCAGATAGGTCCTATAGCTAGAGATGTTTATGGATGTGCCCTCCTCCTAACCGTCATAGCTGGTTACGATCCTAGAGATTCCACTTCCATCAGGAAGCCCTATACAGATTATAGAACCGCTCTCGTAGATGGTTTGGAAGGATTTAGGATCGGGGTGATACGTGAACTCATAGGCGAGGGTGTGGATCGACGTATAGCTTCATCGATCAGGGATTCCATCTATAAGCTTGAATCACTAGGTGCATGCGTCGAAGAAGTATCCATTCCATCGATAAGCTACGCTCTACCTGCATACTATGTGATAGCCATGGCTGAAGCTAGCTCTAACCTAGCTAGATACGATGGTGTAAGGTATGGTATGAAGATACCTGTGAAGGATCATGACTGGGGTAGGTACTATGAGGATGTTAGGAGTAGGGGTTTCGGTTTAGAGGTTAAGAGGAGGATAATTCTAGGTGCATATGTACTCTCAGCCGGATACTACGATAGATATTACATCAAAGCTTTGAAGGTTAGAACCCTTATCAAGAAGGAGTTTATGGATGCGTTCAGGATATTCGATGCTTTGATAGGACCGTCTATGCCGATCCTACCATTTAAGATAGGAGAGAAGATAGAGGATCCGTTAGAGCTCTACATGTGCGATGTAGATACAGTACCTGTGAATCTAGCAGGTCTACCAGCTATCTCCATACCATGCGGTCTAGCCGAAGAGCTGCCTATAGGCCTTCAGATCATAGGTTCATACTTCCGTGAGGATTCTATACTTAGGATCGCGTACAACCTTGAAGCGGCATTAGATTTAAAGCTAAATCCAAGGCTATCGGAGGCATGCATCTGATGTCTGAAGTTAAACCTATGATAGGTTTAGAAGTTCACTGCCAGCTTACAAACCTTAAGAGTAAACTTTTCTGCTCATGCTCAGCGGATTATAGGGGTAAACCCCCGAATACGAATATATGCCCAGTATGCATAGGAGAGCCTGGATCCCTACCGGTTCTGAATAAGGAAGCGTTGATATCGGCTTTAAAAGTTGCTATAGCGCTTAGAGCGGATATATCTAGGCTCACATATTTCTCGCGTAAAAACTACTTCTACCCGGATCTACCTAAGAACTTTCAGATATCCCAGTACGATGGAGCAGGAGGTATTCCCATCGCTAAAGGTGGTCTACTAGATATCGGCGATCGAGTTGTAAGGATTAGGCGTATACAGCTGGAGGAGGATCCAGGTAGGATTGTCTATGAGGGTACGATTACAAGCTCCACCGGACTTCTCGTAGATTACAATAGATCCGGGGTGGCTTTGGTAGAAGTAGTTACTGAGCCGGATATAGAATCTCCCAGAGAAGCTAGGATATTCCTAGAGAAGCTTAGATCGCTACTAGAGTATATAGAGGTTTTCGATGGAAGCTTGGAGGGGGCTATGAGGTGTGATGCTAACATATCCATACCCGGCGGTGGTAGGGTTGAGGTTAAGAATATATCTTCATTCCACGATGTGGAGAAAGCTCTAAGCTTCGAGCTAACTAGACAGAAGCAGAGGATGCTGAGGGGTTTAAGCGTTTTACGTGAAACTAGGCATTGGGATCCACGTAGACGTATAACGGTTTCTCTAAGGGTTAAGGAAGAGGAGCAGGATTATAGATACTTTCCAGAGCCAGATCTACCTCCGATAGTTATCACAGAAGTATTGATAGAAGAGGCTAGAAGATCTATGCCTACGCTCCCCTACGAGAAGATCGAGATCTACACGGAGAAGTATGGTTTAAGTAGAGATTTAGCTGAACTCCTCGTAAGTTCTAGAGCTTTATCTGAGCTCTACGATAGGATTCTAGAATACTACGGTAAACCTGATAGGGTTGCATCATGGATCGTAGAAGAGCTGCTACCGTTCCTTAATAAGCTTAAAATAAGTATCAAGGATTCTAAAGCTAAACCTGAAGATATAGCATACCTATTGAAATCCATCGATGAGGGCTTCACAGATAGATCCGCCGTGTACTCTATACTTAGATCTATGGTGCTTGAAGGTTCCTCCCCGACGGCATTCATCAAACCCGGTCTAGAGTACAGGATTGATAAGATCGATCTAGATAGAATCATATCAGAAGTTATAGATATGAATAGGAAGGCTTTTCAAGACGCTATACATAATCGTAAAGCTCTCAACTACCTCGTAGGATTAGTGGTTAAGAGAAGCGGAGGTAAGGCTGATCCGAAGGAGGTTTATAATCTCCTATCGAGGAAGGTTAGGGAGTATAAGAGGATTCAGGGGTCAAGTTGAAAAGTTGATTTCGAGCTTGAATTTCATATGATCTCAAGCCGTGTATGATGTTGTTCCATAGCCCCTACGCTTAGGGTTGAAGTAAACGTTAATCTACAAGATCCTAGGATATCTATGCTTAGAGTTATGGGCTGGTTCCTCCTAAGACCTGATGCTATTAAAGTTCTAAGCGATGAAGGAGCTAGAAAGAGTCTGAATAGGTATTTCGGTATATTGGAGGGTAGGTATCATCCTAAATTCATGATAGCCTCTAGGATACCTGTAGACTTCTCTGTAGACGATTCTCTTCGAAGCCTATGGGATATCCATAGAGATGCGCTCGAAGAGTATAGAAGGTTGGAGCGTAGGATAGATGGTGGCGAGGTTAAGCTCGAAGATGTATCCGTCCCACAGCATTCCCTTCTAGATCTTAAAGCGGTTATAGCTCGTAGACTCCTAGAGGAATGCTGCTTCTGCGAGAGGAGGTGTAGAGCTAATAGGATTAAAGGTGAGGTTGGCTTCTGTAAATGCGGGGAGACATTCCTCCTATCTTCGGCTTTCCATCATCTAGGTGAGGAGCCTGAGCTTGTACCGAGCGGTACTGTGTTCTCGATAGGATGCAACCTAGTATGTTTACACTGTCAAAATTGGACTATATCGCAGAGGTATGAAGCTGGCGATCCGATAAGCGTTAGAGAACTAGCTCGTATAGTCGAGAAGCTTAAGAGGGAGGGTTGTAGAAATTGTAATATGGTCGGTGGGGATCCTACACCTTGGCTTCACGTATGGATAGATACATTCAGATATGTAAAGGCAAGTATACCCACCGTCTGGAATAGTAATAGCTATTATAGCGTAGAAGCATCGGAGCTTCTAAAAGGCTTCATAGACGTATACCTACTAGATTTCAAGTATGGTAGTGATAGATGCGCTGAAAGGATATCCTCCGCGCCTAGATACGTAGAGGTTTGTAGGAGGAATCATCTTGAAGCTATGAAGAGTGGAGAGCTTATAATAAGGATACTGCTCCTACCAGAACATATAGAATGCTGTGCTAAGCCTATACTTGAATGGATAGCTGAAAACCTCGGTACATGGGTTCGGGTAAACATTATGGATCAATATACACCTCACTGGAGAGCATATGAAGTACCTGAACTTAGAAGAAGACTGTATAGGGAGGAATATGAGGAAGCCCTACGCTATGCTAGGAAGCTAGGCTTCACAAACATTGTTCCACCTTAAACCTTACGACAGGTATCTTAAAGTTGCTTTGGCTTCTCCCTAACCCATAGAGCCCCCTTCTCAGGATACTTGGAGGGGAAGCTAACATAGGTTCTAACTCTCAAAGGCTTTTCGTACACCCTTCTATATCCTCCATCTACCGCTACTAGATGCTCTACCTCTATTTGGAGGCTACCGTAGGCTTCATAGGATGCGTAATGGAGTTGGAAGCAGCATGGTCTAGGCATAGATACCACACGTTTAAGCTTCAAACCGGATGCGAGGAATCTATGTATCGAGGATTTAATGGATTCGTAGTCCTCTATCTCAGGGCATGCTGATAATGCTAGATCTACCTCTCCTAGAAGCTTCACGTGAAGCTCAGGATACATTAACGTAAAGCAATCCGCTACGATAACGAAATCCCTTGCCCCTCCTAGGAGGGGATCCTCAGGTTTAGTTAACGTTAAACGCCAGCATCTAACCCAGCTGACATCATCCACTCTAGATCCCACCAGTATCTCCACCCCTTCTAGCCTTCTCTATAAGCTCCCTGCATTTATCTGCATACCTACACCATTCAAGGCATGATAATCTCCTCTCTCGGACTACCATCGCTCCACAATTACTGCAAATAACTTCCTCTTCATCGCTCCAGATCTCAACATCTGAACCGCAGTTAGGGCATTCGATATACTCTGGTACAGGTCTTAGAAGGCTAGCTATACCTGGACAGGATCCACGATCCCTAGATCGGGTATACATCGATCTAGCTATATCGATATAACAATGCTATAAGGTTTTCTACCCCTCCATAAACTCGGTTGGCATCTGTCCCTGCTACCAAGCCTATACCTGAAGTTTTATTAACTGTTTGATGCTTCTAAGGTAGTGGGTTGAGTGTAGTTAGAAGTATGGATGCGTTCATAGCGGATCTGGACGACCTCGGTAAGCTTATAGAGATTGGTAGGTGTAAGTATAGTGTCTATGCACCTATAAGGAAGGGTGGAAACTACGTATTCTCTAAGGTGGAAGATATGCATAGTGTCGATTTGAGATATAATAGGACTATATTGCCGCCTACAAAGCTATTCCATAGGCCTAGAGAGGTTCTCTTGAAATTCAAGCTTACCGATGGGTTCGAATTCGACGAGGTTTTAGAGACGGAACCTATGATGATCTTCGCTATTCATGCATGCGATCTTAACGCTATACTCCGCTTAGATAAATTCTTCACACGTAGATTTGAGGATCCATACTACCTAGCTAGGAGAAGGAATAGCGTCATAGTGGCTCTAAATTGTAACGGTCCTAGGGATGAATACTGCTTCTGTGCATCGCTAGGTACAGGTCCTACGATAGACGATGGCTACGATATACTGTTAACCGAGGTTGAAAACGGAAGATTCTTGGTCGAAGTAGGATCTAAGATAGGTTTCGACCTGATCGGTGAAGCAGGTTTCAAGAGGGCTTCGACAAACTATATAGAGG
>CAZBGY010000004.1:0-74318 GCA_964491605.1 uncultured Candidatus Bathyarchaeia archaeon | reverse complement strand
TAAGAGAACTGTAGCTTCGACCGCTAGGAGGGGGTTTAGGAGGTACGCGGATTTCAGAGGTTTATCGTACCCGGTTATAGAGGTTTTAGCTCACTCCGTATGGGATGAAGAAGCTGGTAGATGCCTCTCCTGCGGTAACTGTAGTCTAGTATGTCCTACATGCTATTGCTACGAGATATCAGACGTAATTGATATGGATCTGAAGAGCGGTTTTAGAGTTAGGAGGCTTGATTCATGCCAGCTATACGGGTACGCTGAGGTTGCTCTAGGAGGGAATTTCAGGAGATCTAGGAAAGCTAGGCTTAGACATTGGATGGTATGTAAATTCGGCGGGGCAGCCGGCGGAGAGCTATCCAGCTGCGTAGGCTGTGGTAGATGCATATTCTACTGTCCAGCTAAGATAGATATAACCAGTGTATCCTCCAGGCTTAGGGAGGCTGTTTAAATGTTGGTGAACCCCTATATACCTATGAAGGCTAGGGTGGTCTCTGTTAGAACGGAGGCTAGGGATGTGAAAACCTTCAGATTCAAGCTTATCGAAGGTAGGTTAAAGTTTGAAGCCGGGCAGTTCGTAGAGGTATCGGTATTCGGTGTCGGTGAAGCTCCTATAAGCATATCCTCCGATCCAGATGTAGACGACTACTTCGAGCTATCCGTTAGAAGGGTTGGAAGCGTTACCGGATCTCTATTCAAGCTTAGCGAAGGAGCTATAGTAGGTATTAGAGGACCATATGGTAGAGGCTGGCCTCTCAGAGAATCTGAGGGGATGGATGTATTGGTAGTCGGGGGAGGATGTGGTGCGGCGCCGCTTAGACCAGCTATCCTAAAGCTTCTCAGAAATAGGAGTAGGTATGGCAGGCTGGAGATACTATATGGTGCTAGAACCCCGGATGATATTATGTATAGAGGAGAATTCGAAAGGGTAGCTGAAGATAGCGATTGTAGAGTCCTATTGACGGTGGATACTATACCTCCTAACAGCGAATGGCGTTACAGTGTAGGCGTAGTAACAAGGCTGTTCGATAAGATATCCGTAGATCCACGTAGATCTGTAGCCTTCATATGCGGACCGGAGGTTATGATGATGTATGCTGTAAGGGATCTGATGAGGTTGGGTTTCAAACCTGAGAACATCTATCTATCTATGGAGAGGAGGATGAGGTGCGGTTTAGGATTCTGCGGCCATTGCCAGATAGGTAGGAAGTATGTATGTCTAGATGGGCCTGTGTTCAGTTATAGCGAGATAGCGCCTATGCCTGATAAAATCGTTTAACCAAGGGAGGATGGGATGATATGTTGAAGATCGGTTTCTTCAAATTTTCGTCGTGTTCAGGCTGCCAGATGTCCTTCCTGAGGCTTAACGATAAGCTACTAGATCTAGTAGATAATAAACTAAGTATAGTCTACTGGGTTATGGTTAGTGATAGGAGGATCGAGGATTCATACGATGTAGCTTTCGTAGAAGGCTCTATATCGACACCTGAGGAAATACACTCTCTAAAGAGTGTCAGAGCTAAATCTACGGTGTTGATAGCCTTCGGTGCATGCGCATCGTTCGGAGGGTTAAATAGCATCAGAAACCATATGGCTCAGAAGGATGCGGAGAAGATAGTGTATGGGAGTAGGGGGGCTTTATCGATAAAATCTATTTTATCGTACCCCATAGACTTCTACGTAGATGTAGATGTATATCTCGGAGGGTGCCCTCCATCCTTAAGCGATATCCTAGAAGTTTTTAAAACCTTCATACTAGGTTTCAAACCTAAGCTTCCCGATTACCCTGTCTGCATCGAGTGTAAGCTAAGCGAGAATGAATGTCTGCTCACTAAAGGAGAACCCTGTATGGGGCCTATTATCAGAGCTGGATGTGGAGCTCTATGCCCAGCTCTAGGTAGGAGTTGCGAAGGATGCTACGGACCTCAAGCTGACCCGAATCCTAGATCTCTCGTAGATAGGCTTAGAGAAGTTGGATTATCAGATGATGAAATCCTATGTAGATTCAGGAAATATGCCGGTATGAACGGGAAATTCAGAGAAATAGCGAAACTATAGCGTAAACTAATATTCGGTGATCTACGAGTTCTCATTTCTCATAATATCGTATATACGGTTTTATTTTTAGAAGCGTATAGCTTTTGCTAGATATGAAGCATAAACAGCTATCCTCGATTCAGCTAAAGTGGAATAGTATACATGAGACTATGAAGAGTATCCCTGCCGTCATGAATAGATAGTTGAATCCGTATTGTGCTATGATTAACCCCCCTACCGCCATACCGATTATACTGCCGATCTTGGTTATGCATGCATATAGCCCCACCCATCCTTCAGGTATGATCTCCATACGTATTGTTCTACTGGATAGAGCGAATAGGGTGTAGAATATGCCGAGCATCGTTAGGATCACCGTATCGAATATCGAAGCTGCTACGTATGGCAGGTAGCTGCAGGGTATAAACGTGAATACCAGGATAGCCCTGATGAAAGCAGATAGCTTCAAACTTATATAGCTCCCATAAGTATCGAAAACTTCTTTAAACCATAAGTATCCTGCTATGGATCCAACCTCGTTTAGTAATACTATCACGAAAACTATGCTTTGAGGTATGAGCAGTTTTTGGCAGAGATATATCGATATAAACGTGAATATAAGATCTGTAGCCATCGTGAAAGCTAGAGTACCTGATCCGAAGTATATTGCTCTCCTAGATGTATCTATCTTAGCCCTCAGAAGGGTTAACTCCGATATATGCTCTCCGTATTCATCTTGATACTCTAGTATTGCCGTTAGCCTCCCCGCCCACTCTATGCATCGCTCAAGACGCACGAACTTCCTCTCCACCATGAATATGGGATCCTCCACGAATATCAGTGAAGCTATAGCCGATGATAGTATGAGAAGCCCGCATAGATGTAGGAGCAGTCTATGCTCGTAGAATGCTAGCAGTAGAGCTCCGATAGCTATCCCAGATAGATCTCCGATCTCCGATACGAAGCCGTAGGATCTAGCTTCATCACTCCACCTATACCTACTACTACCCTCAGCTATCAGTATATCCTCCACCGGAGGTAGGGCTGATCCGAAGAATCCGATGGGTATGCTTAGGAATAGTATATCGAGTATACCTGAAGCTTTGGTTAAGAGTAGGATAAGTATGGATTGTATAGTGAGCGTCGATATAACTATGAACCTGCATCTTCTAGTTCTATCGGCTAAGTAACCCCAGATGATCGATCCAGGGATATGCGCTAACCCTATTGATGCCGTAACCATACCAATATCTACGGTACTCCTACCTAGAGTGTATACGATGTACAATGGTAGGAGTGTACTGAATAATGTCGATGCTATCTTACGAGGAATTAAAGAGAGATACCAGCCCCTCATCATCTATCTAAGCTATACCCGCGTTTAAGGATAATCTCTATTAACGATTTATTACAGGTGCGGTGTTAACACTCGTAAGAGATAGGTGTCCGCTGGATAATCTAGCCGGTATATATTTCGTCAGATTTATCCCAGCTTAACACCGCTCCGCTCTATATTGGTATTCTAAAATCCTCCTTAACCCTCGTTAGGCATATATGGGTTATAGTTCTATCTACATGAGGCATAGCCAATATTCTCTTCACGAACGTGCTAAGTTCCCTCCTATTCCTGAATCTAGCTATTATGATAGCATCCGTCTCCCCGGTTATATCGTAGACACATACGACCGATGGATCTGAAGCTATCTCTCTCTCGACTTCCACTAAGTATCCTCTAGATACTACAACCTCTATTATCGCCGTTATATCGTAACCTATGAGTTCAGGGTTGATTATCGCCGTATACCCTTCTATGACGCCGCTCTCTTCTAAAGCTTTAACCCTAGATATAACCGCCGTAGTGGATAACCCCACCTTCCTAGCTAGTTCTCTATAGGATATTCTAGCATCCTTCTGCAGCTCTCTAAGAATCTTAATATCATACTCATCCAGCTTGAAGGTATTCTTCATAGCTTCAACACCTACGATACTTATGTATGTAAGTGTAAGTCTTAAGAGTGTTATCGTAGAAAACGAGAGTGATTCTTCATCGATCCTACTTGGATATGGTAAGCTTCGTCTGAAAAGTTATTCGAAGATAACCTTAAGAATAACGTTCGACTCCTACTATTCCTCAAGAATTTGAGTACCAATCTTGTAAGGAGACGCGTATCCTCCTAGAAGATGCTGCTAAATTTCATCTACTTATAGAGCTTGAAATATGCGATTTCTAGAATTAATAGAGATTTAACGAAAGATAATAGGGTAGATAAAATCCCAGCATTAATATTGATAGGGGGTAGGTTTTACGGTATGAAATTCTACGGGCTACTAATTAAATTCAAGTTCATTACACTTAGAGGATGTGATCGATGCATCTAAGAGGTGATCTAAGATTTAAACCTGAGAATGTAGAGAAGCTCAAATCGATAAATATGAAGGTGTATGTATAACGGTTCGCTACATCTACATGCCTAATATTGCTTAGCTATGGCTGGATTAGTTCATCAAGCTATTATAGCAGGTGGGTAGAGGCTGGCGTCGTAGATAGATCAGGGTTTCCGTATATCATTTTTTCAGATACGCTATTCCGAGCGTACGTAAAATTGCACCTGAATGAATCGCTAAGTATCCTAGATGCTATCTTAGAAGATGTATTCGTAGACTATATCCTTAAATCTGTTTCTGGATTAATAGAGGAGCGGTAAATACTAGCCTAATAGTAAGTGATCTATATGTTCGAAGTATGGGATTCGATAGTAATAGGTGCAGGTCCAGCCGGGCTTACAGCCGGTATGTATCTATCCAGACTTGGATTTAAAGTTCTAATACTCGATGCTAGTAGAGCTGGTGGAAGACTTAGATCCGTCGAGCTGATAGAAAATTATCCTGGATTTCCAGAGGGTATCAACGGCTCTATCCTAGCAGATAGGTTCATAGATCATGCAAAGAGATTCGGAGCAAATATCCTGGAGTACGAAGAGGTAACAGCTCTACAGCTAGATGCATCACCTAAACTCGTAGCTACACGTAAGGGTAACATATATCAGGGGTATACGGTTATACTAGCCGTAGGAGCTCCTAGAAGAACATATAGTATAGAGGGTGAGGATCGACTACTAGGTAGAGGTGTATCATACTGCGCGGTATGTGATGGACCGTTATACCGCGATATGGATGTAGCCGTAGTAGGCTCAGGTAGGGAAGCTATCGAAGACTCCATACTCTTATCTAGGATAGCTAGGAAAGTCTACATCCTAGCACCTAAACCCAGCCGCGAGTTGATGGAAGCTAAATTCCATGGTAATGTCGAAGTATACGAGGGAGCGGAGGTTAAAGGTATAATCGGCCGGGATAAAGTTGAATCAGTAAAATTCTCGTATATGGGTCGCGAACTTACGCTCCCGGTATCAGGTGTATTCATAGCTCTAGGTGTCTTACCCCCATCCAAACTTTTAAGATCGACATCTATCGATACGACTGCTGAAGGCTTCATAAAGGTTGATTCAAAGCAGGCTACCAGCGTCGAAGGTGTATACGCGGCTGGTGATTGTATAGGCATCGGATTCCAGGTAGCTATAGCTATAGGTCAAGCAGCGGTAGCGGCGTTATCAGCTTCGGAGTATCTTAGGAAGATTAGGGTTAGGTAATGTTTAAAGCTGTGTACCCTACGATTAATCCTCGGGCGGTTCTGATGATTCAGAGTTATAGGGTATCTATGCCCTTAAGGCATTAGGCTGAACCGCCCATACCTAACCTCAACCCTCCTCATGTACGTGAAGAGAACCTTCTAGACAGTTCTAGGAATTACAATGTTATTATTGCTAATAAATTTATGGTGGTATTATTAAAATCCTAGAGATTGCGGAGTTTTAATCTATATGGGGCATTTCGCTATCAATCCCTTATCTAGATTTATGAAGCTGCTGTATACTATACTATGGCTCTTGGTTATATGCGTATTGTCGGTAATCCCTATAGGCGATGAAAACCTGTATAACCTACTGGATTTAGGGCATGTCACGATGTATGTGGTGCTAACTATGCTCTGGGCTTGGCTTTTCGATCTCAAGCTTAAATTCATAGCGGCTTCAGTAGCGTCTTCACCGTTAACCGAGCTTCTACAACTTTTAGCGCCTTGGAGGAATCCATGCTTTACGGATATCTATAATAACTTGATAGGCGTCGCGTTAGGGGTTATAATAGTGCTCGCTGTTAAAGGTATTCGGGGGTCTAGAGTATCTCTATGAAGCCTTTATCCCCATCTACTTTAACGATACTTCCACTCCTTACGATACCGAACACATCTTTCTCAGGTCTATCTACTACAGGTAATCTACCACCGTATAATACCTCTATCGATAGTGGCCCAGATAATAGTATGAAGTCTGTTTTCATGTTAACGATAGCGATAGGGGCTTTCCCTCTTCTATAAGCTTCGACTATGATACCCCCGCTTCCGGTTGACCCCCTACCGTAGGGGAAAATTAATACCTTCCCGGCTATACACTGCCCATACCATTCATGGTGTATATCCGTAACTATACCGGTATATGGATCTACTTCACCCCAGAAACCGAAAGGTTGCCTAGAAACCAATGCTTCACCTACAGCTACACCTCTGGTCAACCTTCTACACCTAATTTTGATACCGTTCACATCTTCACCCCTCCATTTATAGCTATCTCTATACACTCTTCCAAGCTACCGTAGAATACGTCTGCTTTAGCTTGCATAGGCGTGTAATGCGCTGTTTTAGCCGAATCAGTCGCTATGATCTTGAATCCCCTCGTATATGTGGGAGCGTTCATAGCGCATGATCCAACCATGATCTTAACACCAGCTCTCTCCAGAATTTCTGCATACCCCATCCTACATGCAAGCATATAGGTAATGTTATCCGTAGCTAACCATAACTCCACATTACGATGAATCTTCCTACCTCTAAGCATGTCGGCTACTATGCCTATCTGATCGATAGAGTAGTGTGGGCATCCGATGAATACTAGGTCGACTTCCCCATCCTCCACCGTAGATAACTCTAGATAGGCTCTCTTAAGCTCATCCAACCCGACTTCCACCATATCATCAGGTTTATCCCATCCGAAAGCTTCCTCTAAACTTCTAGCTTCAGGCGTTACACCTACGACATGGTATAATGCTACGGATCCAGAGGAAGCAGCTGCAGCTCCCATAATCCTAAGCATCTTCTTCGATACAGCTTGAGGTAAACCATCTACTACAGGTATGCCCCCAGCCGATAGCTGACCAATAGCATAGCCTAGAGCACCGTAATCTTTAGCTGTCATCATAGATGCATCTAACCCTTTAAGTTTCACCAGGATAGTTCCCCTCCTATTCTCGGGTATATGCAGCTCTATCATAGGTATACGTCCGGTTATAGCTGCACATAACTCTATGTAGGATGAGTACCTATTAGTCCTAGCCCCTACTACAGAGTTTGCATAGGATACACAATTAGATTCACCCCAAGCTATATGCTCACCATACCTCGGAGCGTTAACGTTCCAGTATGGTATGCACGTCCAGTTATCCAATCCACCCATAACCCTGTACAGGGTGCATAACTTCAATTGCTTCTCAACCCATTCATCAGGAAAACCGAAATCGGAAGTTCTCTCCAGAGGTACGGAAGCCGTACATAAAGTCGTAGGAACGGCGAATCTAGCACCTAGTTTAAGGAATGTCTCCGCTATATCCAACCCACTATCGTAGACAACGTTGTATACGCATGAAACTAGATGGCATGAAGATACTTCGATCATACGCTCCGCATCATAGGCGTCGCCAAGCTTAACTAACAGCTCCATAGCCCTCCTAGCAGCCTCACCCCTTTCCCCATCTAGTATACGCTCCTCTTCCCTCGTAAGATACATGGGAGTTCAGAAAATATACTAACCTCTACATTAAGCTTTTATCTCTTTAACAGTATTCAGCCTAGATATCGAGGTTTACAGCTATGCGAAGAGGAATTGGTGTAGTATTCAGGGATAAAGGAGTCGTATCGCTAGAAGAGTTTGAGCTCGGAGAGCTTGAATCAGGCCGCCTTCTCGTTAAGACTATCTATACGCTTATAAGCCCTGGAACAGAGACGGCCTTCCTATTAGGTTTACCCAACACCCCGTCGATATACCCTCAGTATCCTGGGTATAGTAACGTAGGTTTAGTCGAATCTGTAGCATGGGATGTAACAGGCTTCAATGCAGGGGATGTAGTGGTATCTCCATCTAGGCATGCTAGCATCGTGAATCCTAAAGCTGAGAATACTTTCAAGCTACCTGAAGGATTGGATCCCTTGGAGGCAGTATTCTTCTACCTTTCAGCTATAGCTCTCCAGGGGGTGCGTAAATCTGAACCTGAGATAGGTGAATCCGCTGTAGTTTTAGGTTTAGGGTTGGTAGGCCAGCTTGCAGCGCAGCTTCTAGCCTTGAGCGGAGCTATACCTATCATAGGCATAGACTTATACGATTATAGGGTTGAGATCGCTAAATCTCTATCATCCATAGATTATGGCTTAACATCTTCGAGGATCGATACTGTATCAGAGGTTCATAGGATAACGAACGGTAGAGGTGCATCTATAGTTATCGAATCTACAGGTAACCCTGAAGCAGTCAATCTTGCCTTCAAGCTAGCGGGTAAAAGAGGTAGGGTTGTACTGCTGGGTAGCACTAGAGGTTTATCTACTGTTAACTTCTACAGCGATGTTCATAGGAAGGGTTTAATAGTAATCGGAGCTCATAACTCTATAAGACCTAGAACAGAATCGTTCAAGGGATTCTGGAATCTTAGAGACGACGTGGAGACTGTATTCAAACTTCTATCGAAGAAGCGTCTGAAGGTGAGGGATCTAATCTCATCCATACTAGATTACCGGAGAGCTGAGGAAGCCTATAGGCTTCTCATAGATAGCAAGGATAAAGTTATCTCGATAGTATTGGATTGGAGGGAGGCGTAGGCTTCACTTTCTAGAGA
The DNA here is from genome assembly GCA_964491605.1 of uncultured Candidatus Bathyarchaeia archaeon. Lineage (GTDB taxonomy): Archaea > Thermoproteota > CALKCG01 > B24 > DRYS01 > DRYS01. The sequence goes on along the minus strand of CAZBGY010000004.1, from coordinate 65,294 downwards.
GAGCATCTATGGCATCTTTAATCCTGAGATACGTTTGCCGTAAAGCTTCAGATATCACCTTCGCATCGGATAGAACAGGCATGAAGTTCGTATCGCCTTCCCATCTCGGAACTACATGTACATGGATATGCTTATCGAATCCAGCTCCAGCAGCCCTACCTATATTCAAGCCTATATTGAAGCCGTGAGGCTTATAGGCATACCTAAGCCATAGTACGCACATCCTAACGATCGATATGAGTTCATACATCTCGTCCTCTGTAAGCTCTTCTAAGCTTGCTTTATGACTGTATGGTGCAACCATTAGATGGCCGTTATTATACGGATACTTGTTAAGCATGACGAAGCATAATTTACCGCGGTATACTATCAGATTCTCTTCATCCCTCCCCTCCTTAGGTTTAACGCAGAATATACAGCTATCACTAGCGGTAGCAGCCTCCTCTATATAGGATATACGCCATGGAGCCCAGAGTATCCTGCGTATCATACTATACGATGATAAGATCTAGCTATTCTAGAAGAAAACGTTTATCTTTAGTTTTAGTATCGATCCTTCATGTAGGAAGGGTTTGGATAGAGCTATTCCTACGATCCTCCTAATAGTTTCGCTTCTCTTAGTTCTTTCTATAGCATCGCTTATCCCTCAGGTAACATACACATCTACATCGAACTATACCTATAAGTTCATGGTTGACCGCGATGGGAATACATATGTATCAATAAAATTCGAATCTGAAAGATCTGGTATCAGCTGGCTTATACTACCATCATATACTAACTGGACTGTATCTGTGTTGAATGGTAGCTTGAAGGAAAGCGAGTTTAAACCTCTAGCCGGCGGGGGGCCATTCTGGGGCAACTACACCTTCTCGTTCGATCCTAAGGGTGGATTCTTCTCCATGCTTATCGAATACTTTATCCCCCTATACACTTTCATAATAGAGCCTGACGGATTCTTCCTATCCCCACTCATAGGCTTCCAAAGCGGGGTTCGAGGTTCAGCTATAGTCTCCATAGAAGGTAGTATCCGTATAGGTACGGCTTTCTATCTCAGTGAATCCTTGAACGTTATCAGAAGCACTAATCCTAGAAAGATCACCGTGGAGGGTAATACAACTATACTAGAGTTTGATGTCATCTCCACATCGCGTATAGGTCTAACATTCTCTAAGAGGGGTGTCTCCCCTGATATGGTATCCCTCATAGAACCTCCATTCCATATGAGTATACCTAGCAGGTATTTAGATATAGGCCGCCGTATAATGGAGCTATACGGGAAGGCATATGAGCTCCTATCAGATATACTAAACATAAAATTCGACGAGACTATAGAGGTTAAGCTATTCGTACCTACGATGCAGCAGTTCCAGGAGGGTGTAGCTGGCTTCGTACCTATATCCCCCGGCGATCTCCAATCCATAAATCTGAATTTATTCAATCTAAGATATATTAACGGGACTATGGAGCTGGTAGCCCTCCACGAGCTTGCTCATCACTTCATAAAAGCTGTAAGGCTATCTATAGATAAGCTATGGATACATGAAGGCTTAGCGGAGTATATATCTATAGAGTTAGCTTCGATGCTAGGTTACAGCGATATAGCGTACTCTAGGTATAACCAGCATATGCAGATACTGCAAGGTGTACGTCTATCATCTCTAAGCTTCATACAGGGATGGAACTTCGTAAATAAGCCAGCTGACGTTAGACTTCTATACGCCGCATCATTCTACATCTTCCATTACATCGGGGAAAAGTATGGTGGGCTGAGATTCTACGGGAAGCTATTCGATACGTTAAGGGGTATGGGCGGCGTTAAGGAAGACTCTGCTTTAGCTACATCGATAGGGCTTATCCTAGGCGATATATCCTTAGGCTTATCCGAGTTTAGAAGGTTCGGTTTAACAGGTATCGTGGATACCATAGGTTTATCATCCCTCCTATCCTATCTCAGGGAAGTTACGAAGACTATACCTGAACTACTAATATCGAAGCCCATACTAGAAGCGATGCTATCCCAGATAACCAGCCTCTACAATAGAGGTTTATATTCGGAGGCAAAAGCGTTAGCAGAATTCTATCAGATATTTGTGAAGTTACCCTACGCGATTACGGTAGCTTTATACGCTATGTTAACAGTGTTAGCGTTAATAGGTTTATCCTTGAAGAAGAAGATAGAAGAGTACTTTAGAGAGTAACTAGCCTATATCTAAGTTCTCGATGGGCACATATCGTTAACAGGGCATAAGCTGCATCTAGGCTTCCTGCTCCTACAATAGCTCCTCCCGAGAGCTATCAATAATAGATGGACATCCATATAATCTTCAGGCTTATAAAGCGATTCAAGCTCCCTCCTAATCTCCTCATATCCTATTCCCCTAACTGTTAAACCGAGTCTAGCCGATACCCTCCTTACATGTGTATCTACAGGTATAACCGGTTTACCACCGTAGAATAGGAGGATCACATCAGCGGTCTTCCTCCCGATACCCTCTATCTCCATCAGCTTAGCTCTAGCTTCATCTAACGGTAGATCTAGGATAGACTTTAAGGCCCCTCCTATCCCGGCTACAAACTTAGCAGCCTCCCTCAACCTTCTAGCCTTCTCCCTTTGCAACCCAGCCGGCCTTATAGCTGAAGCTATACTTTCCTCATCGGCTTTAACTATATCTTCGATCGATAAGCCTATCCTCTCCTCTAAACTCCTATAAGCCGTGTATGCATGCGTATCCCTCGTATTCTGTGATAGTATCGCTAGTATGAGTCCTCGGAATGGGTCTGTCTCCAACTTTATTTGAACCTTAGGGAAAGCTAACCTCAAACGGTGCAGAATTTTGTATGCGTACTCTACATCCATAGCCATCATCAGATAGGGTTATAATAATGGATAAATTTAAAGACTTAAACGTATCTTGAAATGGTGGTTCCTATATCTAGATTCAATGTTAAAGCTGTAGCGACAGATATTGATGGAACACTAACCGATAGGAGCTATAGGCTTAGCTTGAAGGCTATCGAAGCTTTAAGACTTCTAGAATCTGAAGGGATACCGGTAATATTGGTATCCGGTAACGCTTACCCTCTAGTTAAAGCCCTCCAGATATATCTGGGATGTAGCGGGGCTATAGTATGTGAGGGAGGTGCGGTTGTCGAGTATAGGAGTGCTATGAGAATCCTATCATCTAAGGATAGAGCTCTGGATGCTCTTAGGAGGTTGAAGGAGGTCTACGGAGGTAGGATAGTCGAAAGCTGGTGTAACAGATATAGATTCGTCGATGTAGCGTTGGATAGGACGATCGATAGGAAGGATGTGGATATGGTGTTAAGGGATTACCCTGATCTTAAGCTATGGGATAGCGGTTTTGCATACCACATACTAGAGCGTAGCATAGATAAAGGTGTAGGCTTGAAGGTTGCTGTAGATCTTATGAACGTGAGAGTTGAGGATGTAGTCGCTGTAGGTGATAGTGAAAATGACATACCTATGTTCAGGGTTGTAGGCTTTAGTATAGCTGTAGGGGATGCCAGTGAAGATGTTAAACGTAACGCAAGCTTAACCGTGAACGGATCTAACGGTGAAGGTTTCGCCGAAGCTGCTAAACTCATCCTACGTATGAAGGAGGGATAGATAGCCTATAGGTTTAGGCCTCACCACATATATATCTACACCCTTCAATACGCTCCTTAAAGCCTGAGCTATTCTGTAAGGGTTCGAAGCGATTTTACATACTATATGGTGCTCCAGTATACCGAGTCTCTCATAGTATGCTATATATTTCTCCATATAACTCCTTTTAAGATGCCTCCTAACTATACTCGATGTCACCCCTGTGGTCAATATCCTGTTCAACCCGGTAACCCCCCATCCATGCAGCTTAGCTAGAAAGTTATCCGAAAAGCATGCTGTATAGCGATCCCCGCTATTCATCTTATATATCGCTACTTCGACTGGTACGTTAGGGTATAGCCCATACCTAGCTACAGCCTCCTCATAGCTATCCTCCAATTGCAGGGATACCGTCCTTGAAGCTACTATAACTTTGATAAGCTTCATATCGATAACTATACCTTCACCTGTTATAGCTTCTACGCGTCCAACCCAGGTGGTGCATCTATCTAGATCACCTCTATTCCTAGGCCTGACTCCTAGAAGATTACCTACAAGCCTGGCGGCTACATCCGTATCAGTCCCCTCCAGCTCGATATCCACCCATCCATCCCTATCTACAAGAATCCTATAATCAACCTTTAATCCCTTCAAACGATCCTTAAGGGTGGCGTTCAAGGATTCTAAGCCTCTATCCGTATACTCTCCGTAGAGTCTTCCGGAAGTAGGTATCACAACCATATCATTCCGTCAGATTAATCCTTATCGATCTCCTCGATCTTCTTCGCAAGCATCTCCTTAAGCCTGCTATTATCGATAGGTTTCAACGAATCTCCGCATTTCTCGCATCTGAAGTTCAGATCCATAGCTTCGTCGAACGTATACTTAGGGCATCCATCATTCCCGCATGTATAGAACTGGTTATTCTCTTCGAACTCCATTCTCTCTCTAAGCCTTTTAAGTATCTTCTTCTTCTCCTGCGCGATGAATCCTTCAACTCTCTCCTTATGGAGTATCCACTTATACTGGTATATCCCATACTGTCCCCCGCTATACTCTCTTATAGTCGAAGCTAGAGCTAGATTCGATAACATGTATAGAGCTCTTCTTATATCGCTTGCCCTTATACCTGTCTGAAGGGCTATCTCCTCTACAGTCCTAGGTATTCCATCCTCTAAAAGCTTGACGATTTTACCCCCATCCTTACCGACTATAGAGGAGACGAGGATCTCCAACAGTTTGGATGTTTTATCCAACTCGCCTTAGATATTTAAATGCAGCATCTCGGTTATTTACTTTACTTCACCGAAATCCTGGTAGATTACAGGATACTCAGCTAAACTCCTTATATCCACTTCAAGCTCCTTCAAGATGTCTAAGTAGGATGCGCTTCCCTCCTCCACAGCCTTCATAGCTTCCTCAAGCCTACGTGTAGTCTCCTCGGAGACGTATCTAGCATAACCTTTATACAGGTATTCATACGTCCTCCTACCCAGGCTGGTAGGTATAATGTAGCCTCTAGGTAGCTGAATTACATATCCCCTCTTGAATAGTGTCGAGATAACCTTCGCATATGTCGACGGCCTACCGATCCCACGTTCCTTCATAAGTCTCACTAGATCGCTTTCCGTATGGAATTTAACGGTAGTCCCTCTCCAGTACTGCAGATCCACTACCTTAAACCTACCTTCAACTCTTTCAGGCAGCAACGTAAGAGGCTTTATAATAGTGAATCCTGGATCGATCACCTTAATATACCCCTCTCCCTCCAGCGTTTCGTCTAAGAGTCTCACTCTATACCTGGCTTTGATAACCTTAGCCTCCTTCATCTGGCTTGCTATGAATCTATCGAAGATAAGCTTGTATAGCATGTAATGGTTTTTCGTTAAAGTTCTTGGGAATGTTAATATACGTAGAGTCGTCAGCTGTTTAAGCCTATCCGTATCTATAGGTCTAGTAGGCCTTATACATTCGTGAGCTCCTTCCATGCTCCATACCCTAGGTTTGAACAGATCGACGTACCTTGATCCGAATCTATCCTCAAGATACCTTTGAGCTATACTTCTCCCTACATCCGATACCCTTACACTATCTGTCCTATGATACGTTATCAACCCCATCTCGAATAGCTCCTGAGCTAGATTCATAACATCGTCCGCTGAAAGTTTTAAGCTAGACGTAGCCTCTGCAAGCATGGTATCAGTGGAGAATGGTGGGTAGGGCTTAACCTCAACCTCCTCTAGAGAATCCAATTCTACTACGGCTTCGCTCCTTTTCAGCTCCGCTACGAGCTCATCCACACGTTTACGCTCCATCTTAGGCTTCTCTAATACGACTGTTAAACCGTTCTCTAAGGTTACCCTGAAAAAGTCCTTGATGCTCGCCCTAGCTTTATCGTATCTATCCACAACCCATCCTAGGACGACTGTCTGCACCCTACCTGCAGATAAGGTGGACTTACCGAAAGCCTTCTGAACTCTGCTACTCAGCTCGAACCCTATCCATCTATCCTCTATACGTCTTAGGAGTTGAGCTTCGACCATAGCTTGATCGAACTCTCTAGGTCTGCTTAACGCTTCAAGTATAGCTCTCCGAGTTATCTCATGGAATTCAACCCTGCTCACACGCGATGTATATGGTGATACTATGCACGCCGTATCCCACCCTATCTTTTCACCCTCAGAATCGGCATCCGTACCCACGAATACTACATCGACCTCTGTGGAAGCCTCCCTTAGAGATTCCACTATCGTAGCTTTATCTATAAGCTTAGCATCGCATCGAGGGCATATCTCCATCTCATCCGTATACTGCTCTCCGCATTCAGGGCATCTCTTCAAAGATCCGTAGACTGGTATATACCTGCCATCCTCCACGATCACTCCATGGTATCCTACATCTGTAACCAGATCGTAGATATGTCCACCTGAAGCCGTTATATTGAGGTGGAACCCGGTTCCTGTATCTACCTCGTACACCGTCAGAGAGCCGACACGCTTCTTAAGCGGTCTACCGAAGAATCTAGCTATAGTCTTAGCTTTATTCGGAGATTCGACTAGTAGTAAAGCCGTAGTAACTATATCTTTAACTTCACCCGGTTCAACCTTACCGGATGTAAGCCTAGCTATGTAATCTCTCTCCTCATCTATCTGCCTCAATATAGAGTCTAGATCTACGGATTCCAGATGCCTCCATCTAACATCGTCTATATACCATGAAACCTCCTCCATCAATCCGTTGAAAGCTTTACGCTCATCCACTATGACTATCGATAACCCCTTCGATAGACCCCTACTATAAAGTCTAGAGGTTCTCCCTGATCCCTGAATATAACCTACGGGATCTGGTACTATAAGGGTAGGCCTCTCCCCTCCTTCTAAGACTAGTCTAGGGCTTTCTTCTAAAGCCTTTCTAACATCTTCTCTCCCTATAAGCTTCCTAGCAAACCCAGCTGCTTCCTCGTAGATATCCTGTATCCTACCTAGAAACCCGTCAAGTTTGTCCCCTCTAGCTATAGCCTCCTCTATAAGCTTACCCTCGGATACGGATATCATAGATATGTATCTACGTAGAGTCGCAACATAGTAGTCTATCCGCATCTTCTCGTCATCCGCAACATAGTCTCTAAGGTGTGAGAGAAGTATCATAACCCTCCTAGGCTTAAATCCTTCCAGCCCTAAATCTATCCGGATCTTAGGCACCCCGGCGAATATAGCATACCTTATCCTTTGAGGTAGATCTATTCCTCTAGCCAGCGGGCTTCTAAAAGATGCCACCCCTACAAGGACATCGTATACACCAGATACGAACTCCTCTAGTATACGCCTTCTAGGCTTAACGTACGCGTAAGCTTTTACACCCTTACTCCTAAGATAATCTGTAAGCTTCTCAGCGTAAGCTGAACCCATATCCATCGGTACGAATATTAAGCCTCCACCGCCGAGCTTAGCTACAAGGTTCGCCGTATCCTCTTCGATCGACCTCCTGCGCTCAACGTATAGATCCTCTACATTCCTTAGAAGCTCGAATCTACCCCCTAACTCGAAGTTTAAAAGCTCCCTGAATAACATAACCCTCTTGCTACGCTTAGCCCTTACGGATGCACCGGAAACTACGAGTATACCTGGTCTATACTTCTCGAGAAACTCTATGATTATGGACTCAAGCTTCTCAACCTCGGATCTAGCATCCTCTAAGCCACTCCTGCTGGTTAAAGCCTTCTTAAACCTCCTTCTAGCATCGATAATCTTATACCCGGCTTCGATAACCTCATCGGGGAATCCTAGAAGCTTCAAAACCCTATCCACATTCTTAGATGTCCTCAGGAAGGAATCCACATCATCCACGAATACTACGTCGAACTTAGCATCTCTTATCAAGTCGAATTTTCTAGATAGAAACGTCGAGGTCGTTACTAGTATATCGAAATCCATACTATGTATACGTTCATACATCTCTCTAGCCTCCTTCTCAGTCATGAGAGAATGGTAGGCTGCAACCTTTATACCACCGTATCCGCTCCTCTCTATGAACGATATTATCCTAGAATAAACCTGCCGTGCTAGAAGAGAGGTCGGCAGGATCATATAGCTTTTCATACCCTTCAAAGCGAAATATGCTAGTAGTGCTATACCGAAGGATGTTTTACCCATACCAGTAGGAGCTACTATAGCTATAGATCTACCTTTGAAAACCTGTTTAGCCCAACTTCTCTGAATACTTAGAAGCTTCGAGCCAGTCCCTCTATAGAATACTTCCTCGAAATGTTCAAGCTCCCCCTCTAGATCCGCTATGCTAGCATACCGTTTCAGCTTACCGTTACGTCTAAGCTCATCTACGATAATCCTCCTCAGCTCACTCCTAGATAATATGCGTGCGTATTCGATATATCGATCTCCAGGTAAGCATGAATCGCATGGAAGCCCGTAGATAAGCCTAAGATCAGATATATCGCCTCCGCAATTAGGGCATCCACCACGGAATATGCAGTGTAGGTTAGGTGAAACCATAGGTATACTCCCCTTAACCCCCTCTCATCGCATCTTATTTCTTTACTAGATCAAGCTTGAACTTAGATTTTTATGTACGACTCGCCGCGATTAGCTCGGTTATTTTGGGAGAAATCTTTAAGAAGGGGTATGCAGCTATCTGTGTTAAGTATCTAATATACCTAGGTAGGTTAGGTGATAGGTAGAGTTGAAAGGCCCCATCGCTAGACTATTCACGTATATGGCTAGGGAGAAGCGTGTACTAGTGCTATTCTTGACTGTGAGTATAGCAGGTATCGCCGCTGGTATGCTTATACCATGGGTTGTAAGGGATCTCGTGAACTATGTAATATCGCTCATAGGTGTTGGAAGCTTCGATACATTAGCGATGGCCTATTACGCCTCGATACTCGTAGCCCTATTTGTTTCATCAGGCTTCTTAGAATTCCTAGATAGATACTTCTCGGAGCTTCTATCCCAGAAGGTTATATTTAGGCTTAGACTCGATCTCTACAGCCATCTACAGGATCTATCATACGGATTCTACGATAGGATCGATACAGGTCAGATAATACTGAGAACCACCGGTGATATGGATACTATAGGTAGATTCATAGGATTCTCGTTCTCACGCTTAATACACTCCATAATAACTCTTGTTATCGCTATAGCGATCCTCCTAACGATCAACGTAGAGCTTACCATGATAGCTTTCATAATCATCCCAGTACTAGCCGTAGCCGTCGTATTCTTCAATAGCAAGATAGCGCCGATATTGGAGGAGCAATGGACTGTTTTCAGCCGCTTCAACACGGTGATCAAGGAGTATATAGCGGGTATGCGTGTGGTTAAAGCATTAGGTCTAGAACCTATATTCAAGGGTAACTATATGGATAAAGCTACTAGCGTCTATAATCTGAGGATATCCTTCGCTAGATTCTCATCATTTATGTGGCCATCCATAGGTCTACTATCAGGTGTAGCGAGCGTTCTAGTGTATATATACGGAGGTTTAAGGGTTGTATCCCGTATGATGAGTTTAGGTGACCTGGTAGCTTTCATAACCTATCTATCGATGCTTAATAGGCCTATAGTATCCTTCGGCTTCTTCATATTGAACTATAAGAGGGCGGCTGTTTCAGCAGGTAAAATCTTCGAGGTGCTCGATACAGAACCTGAAGTTAAGGAGGAGCCGGGGGCTATAGAGCTTAGGGATGTTAGAGGGGCTATAGAGTTTAGGAATGTATCGTTCGGGTATGTAGAAGGTAAGCCCGTATTAAGGAATATATCGTTTAAGATAAATCCTGGGGAGAAGGTTGCTATAGTTGGGGGTACGGGATCCGGTAAGAGCACAATCCTCAAGCTTATACCTAGATTCTACGATCCATGGGATGGCTCGGTCCTCATAGACGGTACGGATATTAGAAAGGTTAAGATATCATCGCTGAGGAGGCATATAGGTATCGTACACCAGGATGTATTTATATTCTCAGGTACGATAAAAGATAATATAGCATACGGTAAACCTAACGCTAAGATGGATGATATAGTGGAAGCTGCCCGTATAGCCGGTATCCACGACTTCATATCCCAGCTACCTCAAGGCTATGAAACACCTGTAGCCGAACGTGGAGTAACACTCTCCGGGGGGCAGAGACAGAGGATCGCTATAGCTAGAGCTATACTTATGAACCCCGAAATCCTGCTACTAGACGATCCGACCTCGAACCTCGATGCGGAGACAGAAGTTAGAGTAGTCGAAGCTTTAAAGAAGCTTATAGAAGGTAAGACTGCTATAATCGTTACCCAGAGGCTTTCGACGCTTAAACTCGCAGATAGAATCCTAGTCCTAGATAACGGGAGAATAGTAGAGGATGGCACACATGAGGAGTTACTCGCTAAGGGAGGTATATACGCTAGGCTCTATGCATCCCAGTTTGCTCATCAGGAAGAGCTATTAGCTAGGGAGGTGTGATGGGATGGTTCGCCCTCCGCCTATGCATAGATACATCACTATGGATGAGAAGGGTAAGCCTAGAGAATCTGCCGTCAAGCTTATACAGCGGTTAATATCGTTCGTAGTTAGGTATAAGCTTAGGTTAGCCGTGCTGTTAGCTTCGGCAAGCCTATCGATAATCCTAAACCTATATACACCGTATATAGGCCGACTACTCATAGATCAGGGTATAATGGCTGCCGATGTAGGAAATATAGTTCGGTATGGTATACTTCTCGCATCGATCGTTTTAATGGGTTGGTGCGCCGGGGTCTTCAGATTCTATATGTTATCATGGATAACCCAGAGGCTGCTATACGATCTTAGAACACTTATGTTCGAGAAATCTGTGTATCTAGACTACGGGTACTTCTCATCAGTAGAACCTGGGCAGATTATCTCAAGGTTTACCAACGATATCGATACAGTGGGTGAAACCGCTACTTCAGGTCTACTAGATACGCTGTTCAATAGCTTCACCATAGCCGGTGCTATAATCGCTATGCTATCGATAAACTGGAAGCTAGCCGCAGCCGTATGCCTCCTAATACCTTTAATAGCTTTCACAGCTTTAACTATCGCTGAGAGGAGTAGAGCTGCGTATAGAGTTGTTCGGAGTAAGGTGGGGGAGCTTACATCTAAGGTTGAGGAGAGCATATCCGGTATAAGGGAGGTGCAATCGTACAGCGAAAGGAGGCGTATAGATATAGAATCCTTCAGCCGTATAGGTTATGAGGTTATGCAAGCTAATATACGGGCGACTAGGATTATGGGGCTTATTAACCCACTGATGAACTTGATAAGGGGTGCAGCTATAGCTTTAGTCATAGTCTACGGCGGATACCTAGTATCCATAGGTGAAGCTACGATAGGATCCCTAGTAGCCTTCTACAGCTACCTCGAGATGTTCTTCGGACCGGTTATAATGGTCGCTCTATTCTATAATACATTCCAGTCGGCTCTCGCAGCTGCTGAGAGGATATTCGAATTTCTGGATGCTAAATCCTCCGTCGTAGAGATGCCTGACGCAGTAGATTTTGAGATAGAAAGGGGGGAGGTATCGCTGGAGCATGTATACTTCAGCTACGGTAGCACCACCGTTTTCGAAGATTTCGATCTGAAGATAAATCCAGGGGAGATACTAGCTGTAGTAGGGCCTACCGGTGCAGGTAAGACTACCCTAGCTAATCTAATCTTAAGACTCTATGATCCGCAGAAGGGTAGAGTCGCCATAGATGGGGTGGATCTCAGGAATATTAAGATATCATCGCTACGTAGACAGACAGCTCTAGTACCTCAGGAACCTATATTATTCGAGGATACGGTTATAGAGAATATAAGGTACGGCAAACCCGATGCCTCAGATGAAGAGATAGTCGAAGCTATAAGGAGGCTTGGATTAGAAGAACTCGTAGAGAGGCTTCCTGAAGGGCTGTATACGCGTGTAACTGAAGGAGGAGCTAACCTATCGGTAGGTCAGAGGCAGCTCATAAACATAGCTAGGGCTTTGATAAGGAATCCGAAGATAGTCATACTGGATGAAGCTACTAGCAGTGTGGATCCGTATACTGAGAGCCTCCTGCAGAGGGCTATGAAGATGTTCTTGAAGGGAAGGACGTGTATCATAATAGCTCATAGATTATCTACGACGTTTCTAGCAGATAGGGTTATAGTCCTTGATAACGGTAGGATAGTCGAGGAGGGATCCCATCTAGAACTCTTGAGGAGGGGAGGAATGTACGCTAAGCTATACGAAGCTCAGCTAGGAGAAGCTGCTAAAGCCTTAAGAGCTACTATGAGGTAACCCTTTTCAGGGAAAGATTTTTATCATAGTTAGAATGTTTAATAACACTGTTATGAAAGACGTGGAGCTCATACCTCTCGATGAAATCAGACAACCGTTCGAAGTCGATATCAGACAGGTTATACCAGTCTACTCCGAGATACTGAGGAAATGGATTGTAGAGAATCCTATAATCGTCGATAGGGAATCCCGCATCATTCTATCCGGTTTTGAGCTTTTCGAAGCTTTAAAGCTTCTAGGAGCAGATCTAGCCCCGGTAGTATCGTTGGATAGAGGTGAGTTCAGCATAGTATCTAGATCTGGTAGGCCTATAGGTATCGAATACCTTCTAGAATCGATTATGAGAGGGTCAAAAATCGAATATGGCTTCTTCGATCTGAAGTTACCGTTCTTAGAGATACCTAGAGTGAAGGTGGATCTAGATAGTCTAGGCTTCTCCAACGATTATAGGCTTAGAAGTAATCTTAGAGTATACGGCGATACCCTAGAGCTACTGTTCAAGGGATGGCCCACCCCGCTTGTAAGGTTGAAGTCCTTCTCCTCGGATACCGTTACCGTATTCGCTAAGCTTGAAGGATTCAATCCGTTCAGTAATAGTGTTAAGGATAGGATAGGATGGTCTATGATAAGCGATGCCTTAGCTAGAGGATCTTTAAAGAGTATAATGTACGAAGCTACATCGACTAATACCGGTATAGCTTTAGCGGCCATAGGTAATATACTTGGTGTGAAGACTAAGCTCTTCATACCTAAAACTATACAGAGATGTAGCGATACCTACCTCAAGATCTTAGGTGCAGATATCGAAAGGATGCCTGTAAGCTTAACCGTAGAAGCTATATCTGATGTCGAATCTAAAGCTAGGATCGATAATGCAACACATCTAAACCAGTTCGAGAACGATGCAAACTTTAAAGTTCATCTGAAGTATACGGCGAGAGAACTCGACCTACAGCTTAGGGAGATAGGCGTGAAACCAGATGTTATAGTAGGTGGTCTAGGAACCTCTGGTCATATGAGTGCTATTTCCCTCTATTTCAAGAGTAGATACGGAGATAACGTAAAGGTAGTAGGTGTTCAACCAGCTCGAGGCGAGGTTATACCGGGTATAAGGAGGGTGGAGACCGGTATGAAGTGGATACACTGGTTTAAGTTCGATAATATAATCGATGTGAAACTCGATGAAGCGATAGAAGGTTGTATAACCGTAGCTAGAAGGGAGGGTCTCCTTATAGGTTTAAGCTCTGGAGCTGTATTTCACGCTTTTACGAGGATAGTTAGCGGTAGAGGCGTGTATGTACTCGTATTCCCGGATACAGGCTATAAGTATATCGAGCAATTCGAGGAATATTTAAGGAGGAACGCGGCCTATACCTTCTGTTAATGTTGTTATATGAAAACTTAATAACCCTGTAATAACTTATTCAAAATACAGTGTGGGTTGTTGAAGCTTCCATGCGAATCATCCGTTAAATACGTACTCCCAGCTCTAAGAGCTATCATAGCTCGTAGACTCATAGAGGAATACGGCTTTACACAGTCTACTGTAGCTAAAGCTCTAGGTACGACGCAAGCTGCTATAAGTCATTATGTTAACGTTAAGCGTGGAGGTAAATGGATCGAGAAGCTTCTCTCTATAGAGGAAGCTAGAAAGGCTATAGACGAGATAGTCGAGTGTATGGTATCGCAGGGTAAATCACTAGATTGGGAAGCTGTATGTAGGATATGTAGAGCGACTAGGGCTTATAGCGGGAGTCAGGCTACCAGTTACATAGAATAGATTCTTAGCCTAGAATGCGATCCTATGCGGATATGTATAGACGTTAAACCTATAGCCTCTAACGAAGCCTACGATAGTTAAACCAGATTGCTCGGCTAACCTCAACCCAAGCGATGTAGGTGCTGATGGCGAAGCTATCAAAGGTATGCCTACGCTAGCAGCTTTACGCACGATCTCAGATGAGATCCTACCGCTGCACGCTAACATACTCTTCTCGAACGATCTATAATTCTTCAGGAAGGCTAGACCTATAACCTTATCTACAGCGTTATGTCTTCCTACATCCTCGCTCTGTACGGTGAAGCCTGAATCGTCTAGGATTAATGCTATGTGTGCCCCCCCAGTCCTCCTGTAGATCTGAGCTTCCAAACTAAGCCTTCTAACGGCATCTAATATGAGATCCACGGTGAACATAGCATCCGAATTCACTTTCCTAGCAGGTTTCACCCCATACTCCCCACATATGGTTCCAACGACTTTTACGTTATCCATTAGCTTTACCCTATACTCTACATCCGTAGATGTCTTAACATATACATGGTTACTTTCTGAAATCGATATACTGCTAACTTCGCTTAGATCCCTAAGGAACCCCTCCGTTATAAGGTAGCCTATAGCTAAAGCTTCGAGATCCACCGGTGTGGAGTTAAGTATCGCTATAAGCCTCGAATTCACGTATACATGTATAGGTATTTCGACTACGACTTCATCATCTACGATCGAAACTACGCCTCTAACATACCTTAAAATCTTGGATGTATGTATATAGCTACCCAAGAGTAGATCACCCATTACGATGATAGAAGACGTTCTAGGGTGCGGTAGGCTTCCAACTCACTACTAGCCTTTACTAGAAGCTTCCCAGTCCCTATAGTGAAGGCTATCTCTACATCCTCTTCCCTACATCTAACTAATATACCACGTATAGATGTAGCACTCCTACAGTTATTCAATAGTAGACTAGCGACTTCCCCCTCCATTCCTGGGCGCACCCTAGCTATGAGGCTAAACTTATAGGAGCAACCTTTTTCGATAAACGCCAAAAGCCTCCCCAAGGATTCGTCTGAGTTTCTTCGCATGATTCGATTCATCCCCTACCTAGTTAATTCGAATATCCTTCCCTAAAACCCTTCTAGCCTTAGAAGTTGTCTCTTCAAATATTCTAACCATATACTTCTCATCCATTAAAGGTATGTAAATCTTCTCTAAAATATTTAGCTTAGCATTAAGGTATCGAGCCTCCATCGATGGTACTAAAACTCTTCCACCCGAGTTAAGTGTAGCCGCAGTCTCTATCATAAAGTCGACAGTCAAGAATACTGTTATCATACGGTCCTTCTCTAGCATAGCTCTCCAAGTTAAGCCTACGCTATCATCGACATAGTTCGCTATATTCTGGTCTTCTGAGTGCTGATAGTTATGAGCTAGTATCGAAGCCTCCCTCAACTCCTCCATCCTCTCGATAAGTCTCTGTAATCTACTCATAACACTGTTTTAAAGATGGGTCGAAGGCATAGATAAACGTTAATGTTGAAGCCTATCGAAACCTTATAAGATCTGCCTACCCGGTATGGGATAGTCGGGTAATCCATCCATCAGAGTATACCTCAACTATGCCGGAGAGGCATCCAACTCTAAGTTTCATGCATCTAATCTTCTAGAGGCTCCATACCTCTGTTCTACTTGGCTCTTAAGCCATATACTAGACCACCTACTACGACATTCATTTGAACAGAATACGTACACTTTGTTTACACAGCATGTCTTACGTATATATGATGGATCCTTCACTACCCTTCCGCATACTATGCATCTATGAACGCTCATGCCGATCTGTGCCTCGTAAAACTTAATAGTATTGTTTTTAGGTATAAGGATTTAACAGCGTTATCTAGGGTGTATTGGTATGATCGACGAAGCCGTAATATCTAAGGCTATAATAGAGGCTTCAGCTGAGAAGCTTTCAAGGTTGGTGGATGTAGATGTCGTGATAGTCGGTGCAGGTCCTGCAGGTCTAACATCGTCTATCTATCTATCTAGGAAGGGTATTAGAACGGTTATAGTGGAGAGGAGGTTATCGTTCGGTGGGGGTATAGGTGGGGGAGGTATGCAGCTACCTGCGATCGTCGTTCAAGAGGAGGCTTTGGATATACTTAGAGATGTAGGCTGTAGATTCAGAGCGTATGGCTCTACAGGTCTCTACATAGTCGATCCTGCCGAGATGATAGCTAAGTTAGCTTCCTCAGCGTTGGATTCAGGTGTGGATATCCTACTAGGTGTTACCGTAGACGATGTAGTATATAGGATGGAGGATGGGAGACCCAGGATAGTCGGTGTAGTAGTGCAGTGGACTTCGACGATAGCGGCAGGCTTCCATGTAGATCCTCTAGCCATAAAGGCTAGGGCTGTAGTAGACTGTACAGGCCATGAAGCCGAGGTATTATCGATAGCTTCTAGGAAGATACCTCAACTCAACCTAGCTATTCAGGGTGAATCTTCCATGTGGGCTTCGAAGGGTGAGGAGTTGATAGTCGAAAAGACTGGTATGGTATGCCCAGGTCTATATGCGGCAGGTATGTCCGTAGCGGCTATCCATGGGATACCTAGGATGGGTCCGATATTTGGAGGTATGCTAATATCTGGTAGACGTATAGCTAACATATTGGTAGAGGATCTATTTAAGCTACGCTAGTAAGCTAACTACCCTACCGATAGTATCGCAGAGGAGATCTATCTCCTCCATAGTATTATAGATGTAGAACGATGCTCTCACCGTCCCCGGTAAACCTAGCCTAGCATGCAATGGCTCTGCGCAGTGCACACCAGATCTAACAGCTATATTCTCAAGCTCATCTAGTAGTAGAGCTACATCATGCGGATCCACGTTATCGACATTGAAGGATAGTATACCAGACCTACGCCTGACATCCATAGGTCCGTAGATCGATACGTCGTCAAACTCGTTCAACCTCTTCAAAGCATACTCTGTTAACCTATCTTCATGAGACTTAACGTTATCCATACCAAGCTTTAAGAGGTAATCTACCGCAGCAGCTAAGCCTATCGCTCCAGCTACGTTGGGTGTACCCGCCTCCATCCTCCAAGGCATATCGTTCCATGTAGCCCTCTCTAGGCTAACCCTCCTTATCATCTCACCTCCACCGAGTACCGGCTCAATTAGATCCTCCACGCCTCTACGTACATATAGGCATCCTATGCCCGTCGGACCTAACATCTTATGGCCGCTGAACACTAAAAAGTCGCATCCGATTCGTCTAACATCGATAGGCATATGCGGTACGGATTGAGCTGCATCCACTAGAAGGAGGATCCCGTTCTTACGGGCTATACGTGCCACCTCCTCTATAGGGTTTATAGTACCTAGCACGTTGGATACATGGCCTATAGCTATAAGCCTAGTCCTCTCTGTTATGAGTTCTGGTAGCTTATCTAGAGCTAGTAGGCCGTCATTGGTTATATCTAGGAATCTAAGTTTAACTCCACATCTATCTCTAAGCATCTGCCAAGGTA
Source organism: uncultured Candidatus Bathyarchaeia archaeon (assembly GCA_964491605.1). Lineage (GTDB taxonomy): Archaea > Thermoproteota > CALKCG01 > B24 > DRYS01 > DRYS01. The sequence goes on along the minus strand of CAZBGY010000004.1, from coordinate 47,585 downwards.
CTAGATTGGAGTGATGTTCCATAACTGTCGTTATAACTTCATCTCCAGGGCTCCAATCAAGACCGTAGGCCACAATATTTATAGCTTCTGTAGCATTCTTTACGAATACTATCTCATCCGGGGATGCATCTATGAACCTAGCTATCTTCTCTCTGGAATTCTCGTACAGAGTGGTTGCCTCCTGTGATAATCGGTAGATGCCTCTATGAACATTAGCCGTATACTTCTCATAGTATTCTACGATAGCTTCTATGACCTGCTTAGGCTTCAACGATGTAGCAGCGTTATCTAAGTATACTAGAGGCTTCCCGTCACTCCTCCTGGTGGATAGTATAGGGAAATCCAGCCTAATCTTGTAGGGGTCCATCATATCTATGCCTACCCTCCCCCTCTATTAAAATCTAGAGGAAATTTTATATAACACCGTTATATAAAACTATAGAGATATGAAACTATCGATTATACTAGCCTCGGAGAAGCTGGATAAGGTATATCCAGCATTAAATATAGCTCTAGTAGCCTCCATATCAGGATGGGATGTAGATATCTTCTTCACATTCTGGGGTCTCCTACTCTTGAAGAAAGGTTACGAGTCTAGCGGAGTATCAACCGATTATAGGGAATATCAGGATAAGCTTATTAAAGCGGTAACCGATGGCCTCCTACCTAGCTGGAAGGATATTATCGAGAAGGCTAAGTGTACCGGTAAAGTTAGGATTTACGCATGCTCCGCTACCATGGACCTATTAGATATAAGGAAGGAGGATCTGAAAGATTTCGTAGATGGGGTGGTCGGGGCCTCATATTTCCTAGGTAGGATTAAAGAATCTGATGCGACGCTATTTATCTCTTAGTAGAGTAGGTGGATATCTGTGCATAGGGTTGTTGATGCTAGGTTTAAATCATGTCCAGGCCCCCTACTAGCTCTAGCTAAAGCTGCATCTGAGGCTTCACATGGTGAAATCATAGTCTTGCTAGCTACAGATCCGGCCGCACCAATCGATGTAAAGGAGTGGTGCCTCAGTGTAGGTCATAGACTTGTTAAGATTGAAGAAGAGGATGGCTTGTATAAATTGTACGTAGAGGTGCGTGGATAGTGTATAGCGATATACATAGGAGTGTTGAGGATCTATTGAAAGCTCACGGTAAGCCTGAGAAGGAGGTCTACTTTGATTTAGAGAATTCCGGTTTAATATTGCCTGAAGCATTGGAGGCTATGGTGAAGGCCTACAGTGAGATTGGTATCGGCCATCCCTCTATAACGCATAGGAGGGGTTGGGAATCATACGAAGCTCTCTATAAGTCATCCTCGACGATAGCCAGATTCATAGGGTGTAAGCCTGAGAATATCGTGTATACGCATAGCGGTACTGAGGCTAACAACCTAGCTATACTAGGCTTAGCTAAAGGGTTGAAGAGTGGTAAGAGAAAGATTGCCGTATCGAGTATAGAGCATCTAAGCGTCATATTTCCAGCCGAATCGCTTCAACAGTATGGATTTAAAGTTGTTAAAATACCAGTAGATAGCGAGGGCTTCCTAAATCTAGATATTCTCGAGAAAGTTGTCGATAAGGAGACTCTAATGGTTAGTATAGCCCCGGTGAATCATGAGATCGGCGTCATCCAGTGTATGGATGCAATAGTCGATATAGTTAGGGATAGATGCGAGGATGTAGTGATCCATATAGATGCATGCGATACGCTCGGTAGGGTAGCTGTAGATCTAGGTAAGCTAGGTATAGATCTAGCATCATTCAGTAGTCATAAAGTCTATGGGCCTAAGGGTGTTGGAATATTATACGTTAAGGATGGTATCCAGCTAGAACCTATAATTCATGGGCAGCTCAGTACTCAGAAGCTCTGGCCTGGAGTGGAAAATATACCTGGCATCGTCGGGTTCGCTAAAGCCGTGGAGGTACTCTGCAGCGCCATGGATGCATACGCTCAGAATATGGCTAGGCTTAGGGATAAGCTTATAGATAATATAATGGGGGGTGTAGATGGAGCCATCTTGAACGGACCTAGAGGCTCTAAGCGTTCACCTGATAACATCAATATAAGCTTCCTTCATTGTGAAGGTGAAGCTTTAACCGTGGAGCTTAGTCTTAGGGGTGTTTACGTATCGAGTGGTAGTGCTTGTACGAGTAGGGTTCTCGAACCGAGTCATGTACTGCTAGCTATAGGTAGGAGGTTTGAGGAGGCTCATGGAAGTATATTGATGAAGTTACATCCTATGCATACGGATTCGGATATAGAATATGCTTTGAAACATATAATCGAAGCGGTATCTAGGATAAGGTCTATAAGCCCCTCTATGCATGTTTAGGAGGTGAAATCTCTTGTCTACACGTATACCGTTAGCTTATAGCCCTAAGATTCTCGAGCTCTTCCGTAATCCGAAGAATCTAGGTAGAATGAAGGATGCTGATGTAGCAGCCGTAGCCGGGAGTATAGCGTGTGGAGATATGATAGCAATATACCTCAAGATAGATAGGGATAGCCTAAAGATAATAGATGCATCGTTCGAGAGTTACGGGTGCGCCGCGAATATAGCTACTGCAAGTATGCTTACCGAGATGGTAAAGGGGAAGACTCTAGAGGAGGCGTGGCGTATATCATGGAGGGATCTATCGGATGCCCTCGGGGGATTACCGGCTGTTAAATATCATTGTGGTGTATTGGCTGTAGGGGCCTTCAGAAGAGCGGTAAGGTCGTATTTTAAGGATAAAGATAAACCTGAGTGGCTACCTGAAGATCTTACACCAGATGAAAGGCATGCATTGGAGGAGGAGAAGCTTATAGAGATTCTATCGAGGAGAATGTATGGGGCAGTAGGAAGAGAGTAATGGATGCAATTGATTCCTCATACTAGATAGATCGTAGCAGGGAGTACGCTAAATTCTGGTATTCGACGTATAGCTCTCCTAAGCGGTTTGGTGAATCTATAATTCTCCCCCCGCATCAACCCTAATCTAGAGAGTTATTCGAAAAATAGATTCCAGTGTTTACAGTATTCCATCAGTCTTGTCTATCCTATCGAAGCATCTCCATCTACCCAGCCTCTAGACCCCCTCATTCGCGTATACGAACATCGCTACTCCTCACATTCAAGAGAATGATGGCATACTTTTAAGCCTATTACACGTACACTCCTAGGATGGAATGGTAGAGGTTTACAACTTCATCCCTAGCAGCCGTCCCCTCCACTATCATGATACCTGTCCTAAGGATGCTTACTTTAACCCCTTCGCTAGATTTCAACGTCACACCTAACGTGCTTTTCACGAGGGTCTCTAAACCAAGTAACGATGATCTGCTAGCTAAACTCTCCAAATCTACATATAGTATCTTCCCAGGGTTTACTATATATACTGGTAAACCGCCTCTACCGCATAACTCCTCCACCACAGGGTAGTTTACAGAGCTTGCTGTATAGTATCCCCTTCTGCCGCATACATAGCAGTTCTCTGATCTAGATACATCTATAGGGTAGAAGTATAGTGTGTAGAGATCGCATACCATGAGCTTACTCTTCAATCTAGGTTCAGATCCAGTGAGTATATTAACCGCTTCGAAAACCTCTATACTTGAAACTAGGTTTAAGATCGATGGATGCACTCCAACCGTAGCGCAGGTAGGTAGATCTTTATCATTTACACCTGGAAATATACATTCTAAGCAAGGTGTCTCACCGGGTATTATCGTAGATGCTAGCCCGTATGTTTGAAGAGCTGTTGCGAATATGTACGGGACACCAAGCTTTACACAAGCCCTATTCAAAGCTCTACGCGCAGAGATATTATCAAGCCCATCCAAAACTACATCTACGCCTTCGACTACATCCTCAGCCGTAGAATCATCTACGTAGATAGGCATAGGTTCGACTTTAGTGTATGGATTTAGCTCCATGATCCTCCTAGCAGCTACCTCTACCTTCGGGTACCCTACATCCCTTAGATTGTAGAGCCATTGCCTATGTAAGTTAGACTTCTCCACTACATCCCTATCTACAAGTCTTAGATATCCCACACCCATTGATGCTAGTAGCGTAGCTGTAGGGCAGCCTAACCCTCCGAGTCCTACGATCGCAGCCCTAGCCTCCTTAAGCTTAAGCTGACCTTGAAATCCTATATCCGCTAGCACTATCTGTCTAGAATATATTTCGATTTCATCTTCAGTTAGGCTTCCATTCGCTCTCCTCATATCCTCGTTAAGCTATCCATAATAACAGAGTTATATTAATCTTTCGATACCTATACAAGGATATGGATGGGTATATTAACTTCAGGCTCTAATTCAGATAAGTGTATCAGTCTTTCACCCACCCTTACCATATGCTTAGATGTTTTAGGAGGGAGAGGTATACCTCTAAGTCCGGAGTCTACTATTAGAGTCTTAGGTAGAGGTGTATCGCTACTCCACGATAATACTATAATCGATGGGGATGAGTAGTCTAAAAGTATGCATGGAATGAATTTGCAGCCTAGTATCTCTAAAGTCCTAACCCTATGATGCCCGTCAAGTATAATCTTACTATCCCGGTCGATGGCTATAGCCTTCCTTAAAATACCCGACTTCCTTATATCTGCGATCAGCTCATCCACTAGTCTGGGATTTACCTCTTCATGAGGTTTCAACATCTTGATTGGGAGTATCTTAAGATCTACGCTAAATCCCATGCTAAGCGGCTTATCCTTCGGTGAAGACAACTTCTATATGCCTTCAATATTTTATAACGGTGTTATAAATCTTTCGATAGATGGATTAAACAGTGTACGATCGATCCTACCGATACCTAATACCGGAGAGTCTCCTAATAAGCTTCACAGATAGGATGAAGATAGTAAAGGAAGCTATCATCCTAACCGCATCCTCGAATACTATCTCTATAGTTAGATCTCCATACCTATACATATATACCCCGCTATGTGTTACCTGTACTAGCATAAATATCGCAAGCATAACGGTAGTAGTCCTATCAAGTGACTTTCAAGCATTATACTAAACCACACCAGTATCGCTACGATTATAGCCTAATATGAAAACCTCTCGATCTAGACATATATATATGGGATAGATAGATTGGTCGTAATCCTAGCTATATTGTCGAGTAGTATAGCCACTAATAGTATTGATAGCGAGTATACTGATGCCTTGATTAATCTTAGAAGATCGTTATATTTCACAGCCTATCGGCCCCTCTATCCTAACCGTAACTAGAGGTTCTATCGAAAACTCGTTCTCCATCCTAAGATTGTCTCGATAGAATCCTCCTGTATATGGTATATAGCGAAGCCCATCCTTACGCTCTAATATCAATCTCTCGATAGCTTCACCTGGATTCAGTCTTGTATATCCTCTATATGCAATTATATAGCTGGGCTTCCGTTGCGGTAGAGCTTAATCTCAATCTTCATCAAGATAGGATAGAACCCCTTTATTCTCGAGTCTAAACTCCTCGATAACGATAGATTCATCTCGTAACTCTAACCTAGCCGTCATAAACGTCTCCAATGAGGTTAATAATGCGTAGCTAGAGTAAGCTAGGATAGAACCCAAAGCTCTCATCGATAATAAAGCAGCTATTTCAGCTACCTTAATCGGATTCATCTCTATGCGTCTCCCCTTTCATCGTTCTACTAATCCTTATGAATTCTACACCTTTAGAAAGTATTATAGAAGCTACCCGGCACATAACTGCTAGCAGCATCACTTCTATCGATACATAGAATAGAGTAGATAATATCTCTGTAAACTGTATCGATATTATGGTGGTTACCGAGTATTTTTGTGAATTCTCTATAGCCTAGGTAGAATACGAATAATAGAATGATTAGCCCTATACACGTAAAAGTCACGCCTATAGTTCAGCTATCTTTCATAAGAGCTCGATTATATCTAGTAGTTTGATTTTGTCTAAAAGTTTAGCGGTCTTCCTGCCTTAGAAAGATCTCGAGGATACGTTTTGATCAGCGAGTATTCCATATTAGTATATCCGATCAAAGCATACTGTGTAGAATATCCTCGACTAGATAGCCTAGAGTACTTGGATTATCCTCCAATAAATACTAAACTCTAAACTTAACCATATCTAGGTCCATGTACGGATTGTTCGGCGTTAGAGGTCTGACATAGATGAAAGACTCCTCAATCATATTTCGGTAACACTCTGTATAATCCTCAATCGAGTTACGTTAATAAGTAGTGAATGTATAGTATGATATTGGGTATGCAGATAGAATTGGATGAAGTCGATAGGAAGATACTAGAGATACTCCAACGTAATGCTCGCACTCCTCTCAAACGTATAGCTTCAGCTCTAGGGGTGAGTGAAGGTACGGTACATATTAGGCTTAGGAGGCTTATAGCTAACGGTATAATAAAGGGCTTCTACACGATTCTCGATGAGGAGAAGTTAGGCTATACGGTTAAAGCTATAGTAGCTTTGAAAGCGGATCCATCTGTATACAGTCGTATACTAGAGTCTCTCAAGGAGATAGATGGTGTAACAGAGATATACGATGTAACAGGTGAATACTATGCTATACTCAAGGTTAAAACTACTAGTAGGGAGGAGCTTGCAAGCATAATAGATCGTATAGGCTCTATAAAGGGCGTCCAATCGACGTCGACTATGATAATACTACGGACGATAAAGGAGGATCCAACTCTTAAAGTCTAGTACTCCTAGTATGGGGAGGCTTAGGCAGCCTACCTATTCTTCTCTTAACCTCTTCAGGCCATTCATCGTATTCGAATCCATGCTGAGCTAGGAATGCTGTAATCCATCTTGTTAAACCGAATCCAGCGCATCCAGTCCATATCTCTCTACCCTTAACTTCACGTATATTGAAGCTTCTAACATACTTATCCTTAGCGCATGTGTATGCGCCTATCTCTAACCACTCGCTCTCCTCCCTATTACCCCTATATGGCAACCATGCCTCAAGATCGACGGTCGGATAGCCCTCAGGCTTAGAGATATCTACATACGTCTTACTAGCTTCCTCGCTACTCATATAGAAGGGGGCACCTACGACTAGTCTAGCCTCTAGCTCAAGCATACTATCCGCAAGTCTATATGATTCATCAGCTATCCTATCCCTAAGCTCTACAGCCTCAGATCTAGATGTAAGCCATACCGCTTCAAGCCTATAGAACTCTATGGTACGCTCCAACCCTCTAACCCCCTTCCCCTCCCACCTCCAGGTCCATCCGCTTTGATCATACACTTTTACAGGTAAATCCTCATCTAGGTCTATGTATTCGCCTGAGAAGAACTGGTAGAACGGTGTGCACTGTGCAGGTTCTAGAACGTACAGCGGCCCTTCAAGCTCCCTCCTAAGCAGATCTACATCGATCTTCTTCCTAGCCGTGAAATCTCTTTTGAAATCTAAGAGTGCATCTTCACGTCTAGGTGGAACCATACAGTATATCATACCCTCAGCTAGGTGGTCTAGGTATCCGGGCATCTTAGCTATAACCGTGAGAGGTGTAAGCTTAGGTAGCATCCACTCCTCGAAGCCTAGCGGCTTAAGTATATCCTCTATTATCATAGATTTCACGGTGTTGAGTAGGGTTGTTATCGGTGCTGTGAATATCCATTGACCCCTTCCAGGGTAGCGTTTAGCCCATCCCATCTTAACGATCCATTCAGCTATATCTTCGTTAAATTTAACCTGCTTCCCACCAGTATACTTTAACGTATAGCCTAAAGGTGCAAGCCTAGCCTCGGTAGCTTCGGTGAAAGCTACGGTTTTAGGCTTCAACTCGGCTACGAGTAAGCTGAATATCCTATCGACAACCCTATCTTCAATATCCTTCTCGCTTAGATTACGGAATTCGATCGTATAGTATTCACCCATATCTTGAAGAGTAGCTACCCTCTCTACGATCGAGGATGCACGACTATAATCTATCCTAGGTATCCCTTCGATAAGATACTTCTCGACGGTTAAGCTTCTAATGCCTATCTTATGCTCTCTACCCAGCTTCTCTGAAAGATATTTTCTAATCCTGAGAAGTGCATCATGAGCTCTCACATAGCGATCCGATACTATACGTAGCTTCAAGTATTGCCTGTCTATACCCCACCACTCTATCCTCGCTCCCTCAGCCTTATCGGGTGCCCCCCTCCTTAGGAGGGGTTTGGCTTCCTCTAGGTATCCGGCTACCTTATCTGTTATATCCTCTAAGCTACGGCTAGCCCTAATACTAGCTTCAAGCCTGAACACTATATCCATAGCGTACGAACTCCTACAGCTGAGGATAAAAATAGGGTGTATACGGGTTATATAGGTGTATCTTCTCTCGATCAGGGTTACGTGCTATATAGCCATCTAAAGCATGATGTTATGCGCTTCTATCACGAGTTTAGCTACCTTAACCATATCCAGCCCGGTAGTATTTATTACGAGATGGTAGAGGCATGGATCCAGCCAATTCAACTTATAGAATCTCCTAACTAAAGCTTCACGCTCCTCATCGCTAGCCTCTATATCCGCCATAGCTTCGCTTAGACTTATACCCCTCACTTTAGCTATATGTTCAGCTCTATACCTTTTATCAGCTACGAGTAGAACTTTAAAGAAATTCCTCCTCGGTAAGAAGAATAACGCGGATCTACCCTCTATCACGACCTTACTCTCAGCGTTAGCAACCTCATATGTATAGCTCTCCAATATCCTATCGAGGTTTATCTCACCAGATCTTATATGCTCCTGGAAGCCTGCGAAGCTTTCCCCCCTCTCTACGACAAGCCTCTTCAGGATGCTCTCGCTATTATAGACCTTCGCACCTGTCTCCCTAGCTATAGCCTCAGCTACCTCTGTGCATCCCGCTCCAAGCTGACCAGCTAAAGCTATCTTTAAAGTCAACATCGAAGATTATCTAGTAGAGTAGAAATTTAAATGTTAGGTTAGCAAAAAACTTCGTATATGCATAGCAGTTTAAGGGAGGTTCGGATAATAGGCGTTAAACTTCCAGAGATTAAGTTTGGCGATGATATAGGCTATCTGATAGTTGATGCGTGCATTAAGCAGGGTGTTAAACTCGAGGATAGGGATATCATAGTGGTCACCCATAAAATAGTATCTAAAGCTGAAGGCTATGTATACAGGATCAGCGATATAACTCCGTCAATATTCGCTGAAAGGATAAGCTTAGAGCTTGGGAAGGATCCTAGACATGTAGAGCTGATACTTAGACAGGCTAGGCGTATAGTTAAGATGAGAGGTCCTCACATAATAACCGAGACTATACATGGATTCGTATGCGCTAACAGCGCTGTAGATCTATCGAACGTATCCGGCGGGGATACCGCTGTAACCCTACCAGAGGACCCGGATTCATCGGCTATGAAGATAGGGTTAAGGATAAAAGAGCTTACAGGTGTGGACGTAGCCGTGATAATAAGCGATACATTCGGTAGGGCTTGGCGTAGAGGTCTAACCGATGTAGCTATCGGGGTATGGAATATAAAGCCTCTACTAGATTATAGAGGAATTAAGGATCCATATGGATATGAGTTAAGGGCTACCGTTGTCGCCGTAGCCGATGAGGTAGCATCCGCCGCTGAGTTAGTTATGGGAAAGACGGAAGGTATACCTGTAGCTATCGTTAAAGGCGTTAGGTATGAGGCGGGTGAAGGATCTTATAGGGATCTCATAAGGCCGTTGGAGGAGGATCTATTCAGATGATGAGCTTAGCTCCTCTATCCTACGAGCAAACCTTCTAGCCGTAGGTCCGGGAAGCTGTACGCTAGCCCTACTATCCCTTAAAACGATCATAGGGTCAACCATTATAACTTCATACCATTCATAGACTCCATCTTCATATACGTAGTAACTTCCTATAGGTTTAAGATTCGGATACTTCTTCTGCGCTCTGTACACTGCTACCTCCTCCTTAGATATTTCACGTTTAATCTTTTTAACACCAAGCGCTTTAGGCCTCCTACCTGATCTAGGTCTAGCTTTCTCCCCAGATCCTTTACGTACGCGAACCCTAACCACGATGAAACCCCTTTTAGCTTTATAACCAAGCTTCCTAGCTGTATGCAACTTAGTCGGTTTATCTACCCTAACTACAGCCGGCTGCCTCCTCCACTCGATCATGCGGCTACGCATAATGCTCTCTAATGGTTCATGGAAGGATTTACGCCACAGCTCTGCTAACGCCTTATACATAGTCAACGTCATATTCTTAGCCTCTTCTCGAAGAGGATGGAGAAATCTTCTAAATAAACCTTTCCCAAGTCAATTGTTATACGTCGACCTATAGATCTCTACGTAGAAATCTTCATGATACCTTTACCGATCTTTATTTCGTCGAGTACGCCGTCCCTATAGTATAGAAGCGTCCCAGGTGTATCGCTTTCGATCAGGATCTCTCCATCGATCTTACGTATCTCTATAGGATACGGTGGGAGTAGGTAATCCTTCAACCCTACCACCGCCCTCCCATCGTATATAGGTGCGAGTATCAATATCTCTGTTTCAAGCTCACTGAGAGATACCCTAACTCCATCTCCAGGTTTAATGACGCTGTAGCCTCCGTCGAACACTCTATAACATAGGTATTCCCCTTCCCTCACTTCAAACGGTAAGATGTCGAGCTTCACATAATCTTCTAGTATGGATCCACCCTTGTATATATTAAATAGAGCTATCGCTATGCATTCTTTAACAGTCGATGCCACTTTCAAAACTACCTGCTCATTGTACGGATCCCTTAACACTACATCGCGAGTCGGTAATCCAGGTTTATCCACTCTAACTATCCTTCCATCTGGTAGTATAACCTTCCTCAGGATATCTACATCCGTTTTCTCAGGGTATCTATCCGTTATGTATATTGGCCCGCCGCTGAATATCCTAGCTACTAGATGCGTCTTAGCATATGGGTCGTAGGATATGAGCATATCGTAGTCTGGGTATGCTATATCACCGAATAACAGAGCGTTATATACGCTGAATAGGGTGTGCAGTTTCGCATCAGCTTTCCAGAAGGGTACATAGTCTATCGATACCCTCATAGCGTTGCTTAAGAGGAAGTAGCTGTAATCCTCCGGAGCCATACACATACAGTTAAGTATATCTAAGCCGTTAGCGTATGCGGCTAGCTGCATAGAAAGCTGTATATTCCTAGCGGCTAAGCCAGCCGTATAATCACCGGAGTATAGGCTATGGATTATCCACTGATTATCTATCTTAACGAAATCGAATCCAGATTCTCTAATCCACGAGAAGAATCTCCTATAGAATTCGTAGGCTTGATCCATGGTAGCTGGCGGGGCATAGCTATCGGTAAACCTAGATCTATAACAATCGATACCTAACTTCCTAGCTACCTCCTCCTCGAACCCTCCCCAATGAACGTTTATGGTATGCCATAAACCTACAAGCTCCACGCCCAATCTTTTTAAATCCTCGATCAGCTTCCTAAACCCTTTAGGGAACCTCTCATTCATTGAAAGATTCCTCAGAATCCTACGAGGCCACTTCTCTCTAGCAGCCTCATCCTGCCATCCATCATCTATTATAACCCATCCTATAGGTATACCTCTAGCTTTCAGTCCATCGATTATCTTCACTACATTCTCATGCGATAGATCCTCTGTTAACAGTGCATTCCATGAGCACCATCCGAACTTATCTATGAATATAGGCCTCCTCTTACCCATTCTATGCTTAAACACAGAGTTGTAAGCCGCCGCCTCTACGCATCCATCCACAGCTCTATATGGATCACTATCGATAGCTATAGAGGCTACCCAGCTTAACTCCATCCTCCCAGCTTCCTTTCCTAAGAAGGTTTTAAGTTTAAAACATGGATCTATATAGGCTGTAGCATCTCCGTTCGTAGTAGTGAAAACTGCTAGATACCTATCGTCGTACCCTGCTAACACGAATACAGTATAGTATGGAATATCCTCGAACCTATCTACCACTACAGGGTAAGTCCAGCATGGAGATCCACATATATATTCATCGTGGTGAATATAGCTTAAGTTGTAGGGGTATTTAGGATCATCCAGAGGTTTAACCCCCTTCGGCTCCCTATCGACCGCTATCGGGTTATAATATCTGAAGGCATCTGAATAGAATGCAGCAGCTCCTCTATGGGTTGTTAACGCTAGTATCCTCCTAGGATTACCTGCATCTAACTCAACTTCGATCGGAAATAAGCTATCAAGATTCTTAGATGAAACCACCGATAAACCTAAGCTTAACCCTCCATCTAAGTTCATCGTATGGAGATCGACATATGCATCCCCGCATCTATACCTATACATTCTATAACCATCCCTCTTCCACTCTATACCTTCAAGGCTGCAACTCGACTTCGCTCCATCGGCGAAATTAACGGTGATCGATCGAACATCTACACGCAGCTTCTTCGAATCTATAACTGTTACCATACGGATCGAACCTCCTGCATACTCCCTAATCGATTTAGATCTGATCGAGATATAATAGCTTAATCATCTCTTAGAACCTAGCCTCACTGCTACATGATTAAATAGCTTTCATAACGGTGAATAATTCAACTCAAACTCCTAGCTTCAAGATCTACTCTTCATAATCCGTAAAGGAGTGCTGGAAGAATCCAGCCATAATATACGATAGTTAAATATCGACGCTGATCTTAACGATAACTCTAACATTGCTCCTCAACGTTTCCACGATCTTCCTAGGTATATCGATCGCAGCTCTATCAGCTTTTATCATCAAGGTACGGTTACAAATGTAGCTGCTCCTCCTACATACGATATCTGTCGGATGATCTAGGGTGAGCTTACTAGATCCGCAACCTTTCACCTCGAAGATGTATCCATCTATATCCAGCGTGAGCGTTACGATAGATTCATCTCTACGTATCGCATCCCTAACTTCAGGCTTCAATTCTAGCAGCGATCTTTCGGCTTTAACCGCTATTATACAATCACCTCTAGGTGTAACGTAATCCTCTTTCGTTATCATGAGGGTGGATCTATGTCTAGCTCTTATATTGGGGTGACCCCAAGCATAGAAGCTATCCTCGTATATTACCATCCATACTCCCCTTTCAAAGGTACAAATATAACGTCTAGAAGCTTCTTCCTTGTAACTCTTCCATCCTCTTTCTTCTCGACTTTAACAAGTATCTGCGTCGAATACGGTCTACCGATAGGTATTAGAATTATCCCCCCTGGTTTAAGCTGATCTATCAAAGGTTGAGGTACATCAGGCGCCGCGGCTGTTACGAGTATACGATCGTATGGAGCATACTCGGGTAGGCCTTTAGAGCCATCACCCCATATAACCGTAACTCTATCTCCATAGCCAGCCTTCTCGATGTTACGTCTAGCGTAGGATGCTAGCTCCTCGACTATCTCTAAAGTCCATACATGACCCCATAAACTCCTATCGACATCGCTAGGTGCAACTATCTCCGCTATCGTGCATGCATGATATCCTGAGCCAGCTCCAACCTCTAGAACTTTATATCCAACCTCTAGTTGAAGCTCCTCATTCATTAAGCATACCATATGGGGTGCAGATATCGTCTGACCGGAACCTATCGGTAGAGGCGTATCTACATATGCATACATCCTCAGATGCTCTGGAAGGAACAACTCCCTAGGAACTCTGCGGAAAGCCTCCTCCACAGACTTAGACCTAATAGCACCTATAACCTTAAGCTCCTGTATGAGCCTCTCCTTCTCCCTAGCTAAACTCAACCCCACCACCATGAACTCTGCATACTCGGTTCTCTATTATATCACCAAAGTATACCTTATACCAAAGTTAAATATATACCCTGATCGCCGTGCTTGCATTTAACGATAACCCTACATACCATATGTACAGAGAAGTTGATCCTGTAAACTTTTAGTTGATCGTCTCATACAGTTAACCTTGTATGAGTGGTAATATTCATTCCTTGATAAATTTTTATCTCGGTCTCAGCGATTCTCTCTTATATTCTGAGTCTAATCTTGCGTATACTAGCTGTAGACATCGGAACTGGTAGCATTAAAGCCGCTGTATTCGAGGATAACTTCAGGTTATCGTCTATGGCTAAAGTTGAACTTGAGCTTGGCGCTGAGCAGGATCTTGAATCGATGTATGGATGTTTCGTGAAAGCTTGTAGAGCTGTATCCGTGGATTCGAAGTCTAAGTGCGTCGATGCCATGGTTCTCAGTGGGCAGATGCATGGGCTTGCATGTATAAGTAAGAATGGCACTCCTCTAACACGGCTCCATACATACCTCGATATCAGGCCTGCTGTAGTCATTAGGTTCATAGAGGATAGAATCGATGGATACAGACTATATACGGAGACAGGATGTCCTCCTCTATTCATATATCCTCTAGCTAAGCTCCTATGGTTTCGCTTATCTAAACCAGATCTCTTCATGGAATCTAAATGGTTTCTATCAGCTAAAGACTATATCATCTATAAGCTTATAGGTGAACCTTACATAGATAGATCTACAGCTTCGGGTAGCCAACTCCTCAACATACACAGCTTGAATTGGAACGATACATCGCTGGAATTAGCCGGCGTCGATGAATCCAGGCTTCCTAAGCTTTATGATGGTGAGAAATCGTTCATAGAGCTACCTAGAAGTATAGCTTCAAATCTGGGATTAGACTCTTCTCCTATGTTATTCCTCGGAGCATCGGATGGAGCCCTACATAGCTTAGGTGTAGGAGCTATAAGCGATGGTATAGCGGCGGTTAATATTGGTACTAGCGGAGCTTTCAGATTATCTTCAAATAAGCCTGTAGTCGATAGATCTAGGGATATGCGTTTCTTCTGCTATTACCTAGGCTATGGCATATGGATTCCAGGTGGTGCAGTTAATAATGCTGGTCTATGCTTGCGATGGTTTAGAGATGACATACTCGGTTCTCGATGCAGCTATGAGGAGCTTATAGGTGAAGCTGAATCTGTGGATCTAGATCTATCTAACCCACTGATTCTACCGTTCCTATCTGGTGAGAGATTCCCTGTCAGGGATCCATACGCTAAAGCCGTGTTCTTCGGTTTAACCCTAAATCATCGTAGGGGGCATATAGTTCGAGCGTTGATGGAGGCTCCGATCTACACTTTAAGATGGATAGCAGATTCTATGGAGGAGAATATGCTTAAAGCTAGGATTGCACGTATAGGCGGTGGAGGATCCTCTTCGAAACTATGGAGGAGGATATGCTCATCCATACTCGATATGAGGGTGGAGTACGTAGGCTTCGAGGAATCATCACTTATGGGAGCTGCTATACTGGCTGCATCTGGTTTAGGATACTATAACTCTCTAAAGGATGCCTTAAGCGTGGCGGTCAGTATAACGGATGTGGATAATCCAGTACAATCTGAGGTCGAGATATACGAGAAGCGTTACAGGCTGTATCGTAAAATATACGATATGATGTTATCGCTGTACCGCTTCTAACAGAAAACTTTTCCTTACGCTTTCGATAGAATTCTTGCTGGTGGTGGGAGTGGCTCGTATAGCTATATTTTCCTCAAGCTTCGGTGTATATACGCCTGAGGCGATCGAGAGGCTTAAATCTATAGCGGATATCAGTAGGATAGAGTTGAAGGGTAGAAGCCTATCTGAGGATGAGACTATCGAAGCTCTCAGAGGCTTCGATATACTTATACTAGGCGGTGGATGTATCGTAACGGAGCGGGTTCTACGCGAGACTGGGCTTAAAGTCGTAGCTAGGCATGGTGTAGGCCTCGACAACGTAGATATAGAAGCAGCTACGAAGTTAGGTATTCCAATCCTTTACACGCCTCATGCTAACGCTAGAGCAGTAGCCGAACATACGTTCGCGTTGATATTATCCTTCTCGCGTAGAGTAACGTTAGCTCATGAGTATGTTAGGAGGCTTCGTACAACCCCTCCTAGGCTTATAGGATTTGAGCTTGAAGGTAAGAAGCTAGGCGTTATAGGATTCGGAGCTATAGGTAGGACTGTAGCCGGTATAGGTAGGAGTTTCGGCATGTCTATCCTGGTATACGATCCATACGTAGATTCAAAGCTTATCGAAGGATCTGGATGTAGACCGGTAGACCTTGAAACGTTGCTCAGAGAATCGGATATAGTTACGATACACGTACCCCTAACCAGGGAAACATACCATATGATAGGTGAGAGGGAGCTTAAGCTTATGAAGCCTACCTCCCTGCTAGTAAATACGGCTAGAGGATCGGTCGTAGATGAATCTGCTTTAGTTAAAGCTCTGAAGGAAGGCTGGATAGCCGGTGCAGCTCTAGATGTATTCGAAGAGGAGCCTCTAAAACCTGATAACCCGCTTCTATCTATGGATAACGTCGTCGCTACGCCGCATATAGCATTCCTAACGGTGGAGTCGGTGAGGAGGATGGATATGATGCTGGTAGAGGATATCGAAAGAATTCTCTCAGGCAGGAAGCCTGTGAGGATAGCAAACCCGGAGGTTTTAGAGAAACTAAGTCTTGTATAGTGAACCTACTCTCGTCCAACCGATGTTTTCAATAGATCATCTACCTCTTTAAGCTTTAACGCTACCTGCCTTCCAAGCTCCGTGAGCTTGAACGCCTTCCTAGCGCCCTCTCCCTCCTCCTTGATAAGTCCCATCCTTATTAAAGGTATCAGGCTCCTATAGAACGTACTATACCCTATGTTTAGCCGTCTAGCATCGCTAACGACAACTCTCTCTTGTGTTAGTAGGAATAATAATATGGTAATGCCATGTCTACTTATATCTTCTATCAATTATATTCACCTTACTCTATGTTATCGATCTACTCGACCTATATAAATCTTAGTATAACTATCAAAATGTGAACGGCTATCATTCATACAAAATTTGAGATAACCCCCTCTATACGATCGTATGGTATCTTTAACATGGTAGAATAGCTTTCGCCTCATACAGCCATCTCTTAAATTCACTTATATTCTCAGGGAATCTCTCATACAATCTCCTAGCCTCGACCATCATACTAGCAGTCCTTCTAAGCCTAATTAGAAGCCCTGGCTTACCTAAGCTCCTAGTAAATCTTTTAATCTTCTCCAGCGTCGAAATCTTTAACGCTCCATACATACTAGCTCTAAGTATATCTTCTTCGGTTAGAAGTCTAACGGACATACCGTAATCTATATCTTCATCTGATAGATCCTGTAGGAATCTTCTTAATACATCTAAAGCCGCCTGTTTAGCTCCATAGCTCCTCATATACCTTACGTTATACATCCATAACCCCTCGACTGTGAATAACCCTTGATCGTATGCTTCGACTATAGCTTCAGCGGCAAGTTTACCGGCATACATCGATGGACCTATACCTCCCCCGTGTATAGGATTAACTTGACATGCGGAATCTCCTACGAGTATGAATCCATCGGCTACGAGACTAGCTAACGGTCTGCGCGTAGGTACAAGCCCTCCTCCAGCATCCAGTATGGTACCCCCTATGCCTCTAACTGTATCTAGAAACTTGTGGAGCAGTGTTTTCGGATTAGGATAACCCTGTCCACATTGAACCCCCACCCCTACGTTAACGGTTCCATCACTTCTAGGGAATATCCAAGCGTATCCACCCGGAGCATAAATCCTGCTGAGATAGATCTCTCCGTATTCGCCTCCATCATACCCCTCCTCGATGACTCTAACCTCCCTGTACGCTACCTGAATATCCTCAGGCTTCACATCCCTCTCCGGTAGTGATTCTTCAGGTATACTCCTCCTTAGAACCGCTACCGCTCCGCTCGCATCTACAGTAACCCTACCCTTAAGCTCCATCCTTACACCTCCACGCTCCGCTATCACTCCTATAACCCTCCCCCTATCTACGATGGGTTTAAGAGCTCTCGTAGAATCGTAGAGCTCAGCTCCACTATTCAGAGCATCTCTCAGCAGATTCTGCCCGAATGCATGGCGTTTAAGCATAAAGCCTGATACACCTTCACCTACTATCTCGAATACGGTCGATCTGCTCGGAGAATACAGTCTTATACCCTTAACCTCGTTTATTATAGCGTCCATCGGGTATGGTATGCCTAAATTATCGAAATGGTGTTTACCGATAGCATCGCCGCATACCTTCCTACCTATATCAACTTCTCGCTTAGCATCCAGTATGCACACCTTTAACCCTAGTTTAGCCGTGAATAATGCCGTGGAGCATCCGCCAGTCCCAGCTCCTACTACGACAACATCATAGATTCTGCTGGACTCCATATAAGATCACTTACCAGGCTTCAACTTCCCCTCAGAATCTATCTCCCCCATCTTAATCCTAGTGGATGAGATCGGCTTCCCATCTTCAGCTAGAACCATAGGTACGATCACTACTTCCAGAGGCTTCAACCCCTTTGATGCTCTTATACGATTTATCTCTTCGGCTCTAACAGAGGTTTCCTCCGTTACGAATATAGCTTCAAGTTCAGCTATATCGGTAGCTATACCGTATACATCGTCGAGCTTAACGATGCTATACCTACCCTTATACCTGGATTCCAGGTATGCTTTAAGCTTCTTCTCCCTATCCATGTAGAGGGACACATCGTATAGTTTACCAAGCTTCGAAGCAAGCTCATCTGAAGTTAAACCTACGAGGACATAATCCGAATACTTGAACGCTTCGTCGAGAAGCCTTCTATGCCCGGCATGCAAGGTTTCAAACGTGCCTCCGAGGCATGCTAGTCTGAACGGCCTCCTACAACCCATCATGTACACCTACTATGAAGCTAGTAATCCGTTAAGATTATATTATCTTCATAAGCTCCTCTTTAGCTTTCCTCCCCATCTTCTCGTAGTTCTCTACCAAGTATATGTTCTCATCTATATCTATTATGACTATCTTATTGTCAATCCTATATACATTCCTCCTACCCATTATCTTAAAGGTTCTATCACCTCTATCCGTTTTAACCTTGCATACGTAATATTCGCCTGTATACGTTATATCGTATACATCTATGATGGATGGTATGAAATATCTTTTATCCAGTATATGTTCCAATAGGATTCTCTTCTCCTTCCTAAGTCTACGAATATCGTTGACTACGCATATATCCTCATGGGTTAATGTCGATCTAAATAGGATATAGTGCGGGTTGGAGAGTGGGAAGGGCTTGATAGGTTCTACACCCCTATATGGCTTCCCATTGATATATATAGTTAATAGATCCGAGTTTCCATCATACTCTATCTCTATCTCATCCGGTTCAACTATACGGAAGGAGGCTCTAGCATAATCCTTTATACTACTCATTTATCCGCTCACCTTAGCTTCAGCAAGCTTCTCCTGGAATTGTGTATTCCAAAGCTTGGCATACAACCCGTTCCGTTCAAGAAGTTCTTCATGAGTACCGACCTCCACTATCTCGCCTCTATCCAAGACTATGAGTCTATCCACATCTTTAACCGTGCTAAGCCTATGAGCTATTATAATCGTAGTCCTACCTCTAGTTATGTTGTCTAAAGCTTTCTTTATTCCATCCTCGGTTATAGTATCGACGCTACTGGTAGCTTCATCGAGTATGAGTATCTTCGGATCAGATATCACGGTCCTAGCTATAGCTATCCTCTGACGCTCACCTCCGGATAGCATACTACCCCCTTCACCGCATGGCGAATCGTAGCGTAGAGGTTTCTCCAATATGAAGTCGTGTGCTAAAGCTATCTTAGCAGCAGCCATAATCTCCTCTGGTGTAGCATCTGGTTTACCGTATCGTATATTGTTTACTATCGAATCGTTGAATAGCCTTGGATCCTGGCTTACTATCCCTATCTGCCTTCTTAAGCTTTCGATCTTTATACTCCTTATATCGACTCCATCCACAAGTATCCTACCCTTATTTACGTCATAAAATCTAAGTAGTAACTTGGTTATAGTCGTCTTCCCGCTACCAGTAGGACCTACTATCCCTATCTTCTCACCAGGCTTCACTTCGAAGCTTACATTCTTCAATACGTATGTATACGGGGTGTAGCCGAACCATACATTCTCGAATCTTATCTCTCCTTTGATATCTAGATCGATACTATTGGGTGTATCCTTTATACTCGGATCCATGGACATCAGGCTCTGTATCCTTTCAGCAGCCGTACTAGCTCTCTTCATAGGCTCCACTATGCTTATAAGCGTCTGTATAGGTCCGTAGAACTGGCTCACGTAGGATATGAACGCTGAGAGCACTCCTAATGTTATCCCTCCCCCTAGAACCTCTAATCCACCAACCCACCATATTATAGCTGTAGCTGATGATATAATGAAGCTTAGCATCGGGAAGAATTTCAAGTTAAGTATAGTAGATCTTAAACCGGCTTTAACAACCTCATTCAATCTGTTTTTCAGTCTATCCTCTTCGTACCTCTCCATACAGTGTGCTTTAACGACGGGGAACCCAGGTATAACGTCCACTAGTAGTGCGGATACATCTGTAGATCTCCTCCACTCATAATGATAGACCCATCTAGCTTTCTTACTAAACATCGATACACCGAAGATGAGTAGTGGGAGGGGTGCTGAAGCGATTATAGCTAACCTAGTATCTAGTGTGAATATCATAGTAGCTACCGATGCTAGCGATATCACGCTTCTCAGAAGCTGCTCCAGACCCCATGAGAGAAACCAGTTCACCCTACTCGCATCATCCGTTATCCTCGATATAAGTCGTCCAGACTCGTATGTATCTAATATGTTAGGCTGAAACTGCATTATGTGTCTGAACAGGTTAACTCTTATAGAGTGCATGACCTTAAGACTTACGTAGGATAATGCATAACTGCGTAGCGCACCTAGTATCGAGCTTAAAGCTTGCGTAACGACTATTATCGTGATTATAACGATAAGCTGCTCCCTCCTTTGAGCTAGTATGACATCGTCTATCAGTATCCTAAGATAGTATGGAGGTAGCAATCCTAGGAAGATACCAGCTATGCCAGAAGCTAAACCTAGGATTAAAGCTAGCTTGTAGGGTAGGGCAAATCTTAGGACGAATAAGAGAGGCTCCATTTTAAACTTGACTCTCTCCACCTCCTCTTTATGTTCGTTGATAACCGTTTTAATGGATGACGCATCTTCTAGGAGGCTAACGGCTTCGTTGAACTCTCTCCTTAAACTTCTCGTAAACCTTATGATAGGTATGACTCTTCCATCCTTAAGGGTTAGCTTCACCTCGCTATTACCTACGTAATCAACGATACTGACAGAGGATATATTAGATAAATCTACGGAGTGTATAACTCTACCTTTATCATCGCATACTATACAACGCTTACTAGTAACTATGAGGTAGCTAACGCCATACCTTCCATCTACGGCTATATCGCTTTCAAACCTAGCTACTATACTTTCATCACCGCTTAACTCCAAGTCGGTATCCATATCAAGGATATAGCCCAAATAGGCTTCGCTAGAATTAAAGTTTACGTACCTAATTCAAGTAAAAGAGTATCGCTATCCGGTTTAGAGAAGTGTTCATCCCGATGAATCCTTACCCTCCACATAGCTTTCCAAGTCTAGTAACGCCGACATGTGAAGTGCGAAAGCTTCATAAGCAGATTTGTATGGGTTGAAATACTTGTGAACCATACCTGCTCCGCCGCCTTTAACGCTTTGATAGTATAGTAGATCACTACATTGTAATATCCTCCAAGCTTCTAAAGCCCTTCTATCGCTTGAAGATTTAACCTTCGGTCCCAGTTGCTCTATCTTATTTAAGGATAATCTTTGCATATCGTTACCTATCCATGCGGATAGATCTCTCTCCTCATCAGCCCATGATACCGGACTGTTATCGGAGACTTCAAGCTCATCTACAGGATGGTATTCGTCGATCACCTGGCTAGGTGTTAGGAATCTTATACCTCTTCTAATAGCTTCCCTAGGTAGCCATGATAGGAACTCCATTATACCGGTTTCCACTGGGTGGTGTTCACCGAAAGTTTCGTAGTCTATGAAGACTAGTATGTACTGCCCCTTACTCCTAGCAATCCATTCACTATACTTATCCGCTGTTAATGGGTATTCGGTCCAATCCCTAGTCGAAAACCTGAACCCCACATCATCCGAAAGCCTATAATTCCTAGTCAGTATCTTCACCCCGCTACCTCTAGCCTTATACAGGTAGTTCGAGCTTCTCCACTTCAATATCCTTTCAGCGCCCTCTGTTACTATAGCTTCGAATCCAAGTCTCTCGGCTTCGACACCTATCGAATCGCTGTATATGAGTTCAGTATTCTCGAGAACTCTTGGTTTAACCTTAAATATCCTCTTCACGGTATCTACATGCTTCTCCACTTGGAATCTAAATTCTTCTCTATCCCTATAGATAGATGCTAAGCTATGATAATATGTTTGAGCTAGGAATTCCACGCATCCGGTATCCGCAAGTGTCTTAAAGGAGTCTATAATCTCGGGTGTCCACATCTCGGCTTGTTTGAGTAGGAGACCTGAAATGGAGAATGCAACCCTGAACACACCTCCAGTCTCCTCTATCGCATCCAATAAGATTTTATTTGATGGTAGATAGCATCTATACGCTATCTTTTCAAGTATCTTCCTGTTAAGTTGGTTATCGAAGTATCTATATGGTAGCCTTCCTTTAAACCTGTATCTAAGTCTGAACGGCTGATGCACTTCGAAAACTAGGACTAGATCCAATACTACAGCACCTCAATTCATATCACTATGTCTTTTAGAAAGTTTATCTCCCACGCTCATCATAAAACTTTTTAGAGGAATGCGGATAACTCCACCCGTTTTAATAATGGCTGGCGGCGAGGGGACTAGGTTACGTCCACTTACTTCGAACAGGCCTAAACCCATGGTTCCCGTAGCTAATAAACCTATACTCGAACATACGATCGAGATGCTTCTATCCTTCGGGTTTAAGAAGTTCATACTAACCCTCCACTACATGCCTATGGTTGTAGAGAGATATTTCGGTGATGGATCAAATATGGGTGCGGAGATATCATACAGCATAGAAGATAAGCCTATGGGTACTGCTGGGGGTGTTAAGTCGGCTGTAGATAGATATGGAATTAAAGATGAATCTATACTCGTCTGGAGTGGCGATGTACTCTCATACTTCGATGTGGATAACATGCTAGATTTCCATAGGAGTAGGGGTTCAACGTTAACCATAGCATCCACTAGAGTTGATAACCCTGTAGAGTTCGGTGTAATCGTATTCGGCGATGAGTATAGGGTTAAACGGCTACAAGAGAAACCTTCATATTCTGAGGTTTCGAGTTTATGGATAAACTGTGGTATATACATCATTGAGCCTGAAGTTTACCGCTTAATACCTAGTGATAGATCATACGATTTCTCAAAGGATCTAATACCTAGACTCTTAGATAGGGGTGAGCCTATCTACATCTATCCGATTAAAGGTTATTGGAGCGATATAGGAACTCCTCTAAGCTATCTACAAGCTAATCTAGACGTCCTAGAAGGTAGAGCCGGTATGCTGAAAGCTGCCGGTTTAGAGTTTGAGCCTGGTATATGGGTTGAGGATTCTGATATCCCAAGGGATATTCAGTTGACGCCGCCTATAGCCCTGGGTAAAGGATCCACTATAAGTTCAAGTGCATCTATAGGTCCATCGGCGATCATAGGACGTAATGTATCTATAGGTGATGGAGCCTCGATAGCTAGAAGCGTTGTATGGGATTCCTCGATTATAGGAGCATATTCCAAGCTTGACGGCTCGATCGTATGCGAATCCTGCATTATAAGTGAAGGCGTGGTATGTAATCCCGGGGTTGTAGTAGGCGATAGGTGTAGGATCGGTAAGCATAGCATCATCCGTTCAAGCGTTAGGGTATGGCCTGAGAGGCTTATAGATTCATACTCGATCGTCAGCTCAGATATTAGATGGGGTATAAGATGGTACTCCACATTATTCACGGCTGAAGGTGTAGCTGGAGCTGTAAACGTAGAGGTTACACCCGATTTCGCAGCTAAACTAGGTTTAGCTATAGGTTCATGGCTGAATTTCGGTGGAAGGATAGCTGTAGCTAGGGATAACTCTACGATATCTAGGATGGTTAAACGTAGTCTTGTTTCAGGACTTCTAGCCGCCGGCATCGACGTGGAGAACCTCACGGTTGCACCGCTACCGGTCCTCAGCTCTTATATCGCTAAGTATAAGCTTGACGGTGGGGTATTCGTATCCGCACCTTCGCATACTCCTGGCCGCATCCTCATAAAGGTTCTCGATAATCATGGTGTAGAAGTAGCTGGATCTGTGAGAAGAGCTATAGACGAAATTCTTTTCAAAGAATCTTTCCGTAGGGTTCAACCTGAGGATATAGGTGAGCTAACTTATCCAACAGGCTTCATAGAGGAGTATATAGATGATCTACTGAGTAGATCGAAGATCGATAGTTTAAGGAGTATGAAGCTCGTCGTGAACGCCGTCGAAGGATCTACATCGGTAATACTGCCTATACTCCTAGACAAATTAGAAGTAGATACCTTCCTTTTAGGTGTTCGAAATGTTAGATCTGCTAAAGCTAAAAGTATACTGGAGGAGGTCGAAGCAGTTTCTAAGGTCGTCCGCTCCATCGATGCTGATATAGGCTTCATATTCGATTGTAGCGGCTCTAGGATACTGGTAGTAGATGATGAGGGTATCCCTCTGCAGAGTGAGCTAGCTCTCGGTATACTAGCTCTCCACCTAGCTGAATCAGGTTCTACGGGTAAAGCTGTATTGTCTTCATCGATACCTGAATCCATAAGTGAATATATATCGGGTTTAGGCTACGATATCATGAAGTGTAGTAGGGATCCTTCAATCTTACTTCGGAGTATAATAGAGTTTAAAGCATCCCTCGGAGGCGATGAAACCGGTAGATTCTCTATACCTAGATTAACGCCTTTCTTCGATTCTATAGCTTCTATGATGGCTATGCTAGAGTTCTTATCTAAGCATAGGGTTAGCTCTATCAGGAGGCAGATACCTCTAAAGTATAGGGTGGAGGCGGCTGTAGAGATGCCTAAGAAGCTTATAGGTAAGGCTATAGCTAAATTGAGGGAGGAGCTTGGAGACCACGATACCCCAGGTATAGAAGGATTGAAGTTGATCGAAGGTAGCTCGTACATATCTATAATGCCATCCCTAGATGAGTCTAAGATACTCGTATACGTCGAATCAGAGGACTCGGAGACTGCTAGGAGTATACTTAGAAGATACGAGGATATAGTTAGGCTTGTAGCATTCTCAGAGGGTTAAGGAATTTGCGTATCCTCATGCTTTCATGGGAGTATCCACCTAGGATAGTAGGAGGTATATCTAGGCATGTATACTTCCTAAGTAGAGCTCTAACTCTAGAGGGATGCGAGGTTCATGTAGTAACACTAGATTTCCCAGGTAAACCTATTTATGAGGTTGAAGATGGGGTTCATATCCATAGAGTCCCTGTAGAGATAGGTGCATCAAACTTCTATATATGGGTGGCTCTCTTCAACCATTTCTTCGAGAAGCGTATAGGCTATATCGCCTATAACTTTGGTAGACCCGATATAGTGCATAGCCACGACTGGCTTACAGCTCTATCAAGTATATCCGCTAAGCATATGCTTAGAGTCCCCCTCGTAGCGACGTTCCATAGTACTGAGAGAGGTAGATCCCAAGGTTTAACGACACCTGAGTCTTACATGATAGACTCCATAGAGTGGTGGGTATCCTACGAAGCTTCGATCATCTTAACTGTGAGTAGCCATATGAGAGATGAGCTTATCCACTGGTTTAAGCTTCCAGAGGATAAAGTTTACGTTATCTATAACGGTGTGGATCCATCGGTATTCGATATCAAGGTAGATCGGGATTCTATACGTGGAAGGCTAAATGTTAAACCTTGGGAGAAACTTATAGTATCCGTAGGAAGGATGAGTTATCAGAAAGGCTTCCATATACTACTACAAGCTATGAGCATCGTTATCCGTAAGCATCCTGAAGCTAAGCTTATCCTGGTAGGAGACGGTTATATGAGGGGGGAGCTTGAGAAGCAGGCTTCCGATCTAGGTTTATCCGAGCACGTGATATTCACAGGCTTCGTGGACGATGATAACCTTAAAGCTATACTTAGATCAGCCGATATAATGGTTGTATCCTCTCTATATGAGCCTTTCGGTATAGTAGCCTTGGAGGGTATGGCTTCAGGTCTACCTATAGTAGTTTCAGCTACAGGCGGGTTGAAGGAGATAGTGGAGCACGAGGTTGATGGCTTATGGGCTTACCCAGGTGACCCTAATAGTCTAGCTTCATGTATCGAAAGACTTCTAGAAGATCAGGACTTAGCATCAAAGCTTAGATGGAATGCTGTAGTAAAAGCTAAAAGATTTGATTGGAGAAATATAGCTAAGAAGGTGCTCGAAGCTTATGGCGAAGCCGGAAGGAGAGCAAGATTTCAATAGTATAGTGAAGAGCATACTCTCATCGTTGTTAACGCTAAGTGCGATCGATCCGTCGAAAGCTCTAACCATAAGGGAGTTATCGGAGAGAACAGGTATAGAAGCCGTACATATAGATTCGAGTATACGTATCCTCATGTATTTAGGGTATGTATCCTCCACAAATTCCGAGAGCGGTATAAAGTTCTACCTAACACCGAACGGTATATTAGCAGCATCCTCCCTCTACTCCTAGCATAGGTGTATAAAATCGTAAATCCTATGGGTGTGAGGTTTGTCTGAGCTAATACGCAGCCCGTTAACAGGTGAATACGTCGTGGTAGCTCCGCGTAGGGGTAGGCGTCCAGTCCACTATGGTGGGATAGGGGGATGTCCATTCTGCCCAGGTAGCGAGTATATGACGCCACCTGCAAAGCTTATCTATGTTAAGTCGATCGATGGATCTATAGATCGATCGAAGGATGAAGATACCGGTAGAAGGAGTGATTGGATTATCAGGGTTTTCGATAACCTTTATCCTATATTCTCCGCTTCACCTGGAAGTGTATACGGATATCATGAAGTGCTTGTAGAATCCCCTAGGCATGAAGACAAGCCTTGGAGCATATCTACCGAGCAGCAAGCTTTAGCTATACAAGCAGCTCTAGAACGTATAGATGCGTTAAGATCTGATCCAGGTATCCAATACGTATTGTTGTTCAAGAACTATGGTAGATCAGCTGGTGCATCTATAGAGCATATGCATATGCAGATAGCAGCTTCACCGATCCTCCCACCTAGAGTAGAATCGGAGCTATCCCAGTATAAAGGTGGATGCCCGGTATGCATGCTGATAGATGAAAGCCCATCGATAGCTATCTACGATGATATAGCCGTTATATGTCCTAAAGCTAGTCTCAAGCCATATGAGGTTATGATAACATCGACTAGGCATAATCCAGATATTCCTCGTACCGCAAGCTATATCGAATCCTTGGCCGAAGCGTTAATCGACGTTATGCGTAGACTCCATTCGATCCTCGGTGAGTTCGAATTCAACTACTGGCTACACTACGGTCTATCCCAGGATCACCACTGGCACATAGAAATACTGCCTAAAACATCTATATGGGCTGGATTGGAGATTGGGGGATGGATATACGTTAATACCCTACCCCCAAGCGAAGCGGCTGAAAATCTTAGGAAAGCCCTTCCTTAGTGGATCTGTAAACTCTAATCGAAACATACGTTTCACAGTTTTTCATACAATCCCTTAAATTGGAGGTAATCTTCTTAGTTATCAGGAGAAGATATGGGCGGAAGTAGGATTGAAGGCAGCCGATCTACATCGAAGATATCTAAGATTGCCCTGCTAGTATCGCTGATACTAGCATACAGCTTAACCCATATGTCAGCTCAAACGGTAAACTATACATTCGTATACGGTTATGTATTGGATGAGGATGGGTTAGGCGTATCTAAAGCTATGATTCAAGTATTAGCTTCGGATGGATCCGTAAAGACCCTATCGTATACAGGTAGCGATGGGTATTTCGGTCTACTACTGGAGAGAGGATACTCGTATACGCTGGTATTCTCTAAGCCTGGATATGTTACGGCTACCAAAACTATTAACGCTCAGAAATTCGATATGAATATCGGTAATATAACTATCAAAAGATCTGTAAAGATAGTATCCACCGTCATGACGATAGCCGTTAACCTAGGCTCGGATGTATCGATACCAGTCACCATATCATATGAGGGTGAAGCAGCCGAAACCTTAACGTTTAATTTGGAGAAGCCTGAAGGATGGATCGTTAGGATAATCGATCAGGGTAGAGAGGTTTTAAGCGTAACTCTATCGAAAGGGCAGAGTATATCTCTGCAGATCGTAGCCTCGATACCTATGAATACTATCGAAGGTTTATACAAGCTAACGTTACTAGTGAACGGCACCATACCGCTATCTAGGGCCTTCTACGTATATGTTCAATCTCAACCTACGGTTAGGATATACGGCTCCATATCAGATGAGAGCGGTGTAGCGTTAAGCAATGCTAAGATCGAAGCTTACTCTCAGGAAGGTACACTCCTAGGGTGCTTCCAATCATCTGATAACGGATCGTTCAGCTTAGAGCTGCCGCTATCTAAAAGCTTCTCGTTAATATTCTCTAAACAAGGATACGTTAAGGTATCTAAAACCGTAATTGTATCCAGTAGTGAGGTGGATCTCGGAGTTATAACGCTACGTAGAGCTTTAAAACTTAGATCTCAACTCTTAACGTTATCGGTAGATCCGGGTAGAAGAATCTACATACCATTCACGATAAGTAACGTAGGCGATGATATAGAGGTAGTAGAACTATCTGTGGATAACCCAACCTCGTGGCCTGTACGCATCCTACTACAGAATCAAGAGGTTTCCAGGGTATCGCTATCACCTAGTGAAACCGCTAATCTACAGCTAGAGGTCGTTATACCAATAGATGCTTCTGGGTATTATACCCTAACTTTGAAAGCATACTCCACTCTTGTATATACCTTAGAGTTCACGGTGTATGTGAAGCCTCTAGCATTCTCCATACTATCCTGCTCTATACCCGGTAGAGTAGCGATGCCGGGCGATACGGTTAGATTCCAGGTTAAACTAAGGAATCCGGTAGAATCTGATCAGAGGTTTAAACTGTCCTTGGAGCCTTCGATACCTGGATGGATCCTATCGGTTAAAACTATCGATGGTACACCCGTATCCGAGGTAACCATACCTGGTGGCGGCTCGTTAGATCTTATAATCGATGCATCTATACCATCTACATCTAGCGATGGTGTATATAATCTAACGTTTAAAGCGG
Organism: uncultured Candidatus Bathyarchaeia archaeon; assembly: GCA_964491605.1. Taxonomy (GTDB): domain Archaea; phylum Thermoproteota; class CALKCG01; order B24; family DRYS01; genus DRYS01. The sequence continues at coordinate 18,336 of CAZBGY010000004.1, read as the reverse complement.
ATTCAGGTAGTATATCGGATAAGATGGATCTAAGGATAGATGTAGGGAGGAGTCCACCGTATGTTAAGCTTCTCGCTTCGCCTCCATACATAGATGTATACTCGGGTTACGATGCACGTTTCAAGATAACGGCTCAGAATACGGGCGGCTACGATGAGCTACTAACACTTTCGGTCGAAGGATTACCTAGCGGTTGGAGGTATAGATTCGAAGATTCGAACAGGCAGGAGATTACAAGGCTTTATGTCGAAGCTGGTAGATCCAAGGAATTCTATCTAGTAGTCTCTATCCCTTCAGGCTCACCTTTAGGAACGGTAAATTTAACGGTATACGCTAAGAGTAGCGATGTATCCGATAAGATCGATCTAACGCTAAATATTCTAGGCTTGTATAAGCTATCGATAATCACCCAGAACTTCTATACATCTTTAACGGTTGGAGGTGAAGCTACCTTCACTTTAACCGTTAGGAATACAGGTAGTCAGGATACTACTAACGTTAAACTTCTATACTCCAGCATACCTAGCGGTTTCAATATAGATATATCTCCCACGGTTCTAAGTGTGTTAAAGGTGGGTGAGGAAGCTTCGTTCTCGATACATATCTCGACGACGCCTGATGTTAACGCTGGAAACTACTATATAGATTTCACTCTATCCTCAGATCAGGTCTCCCCATCCCAGTTTACGCTTAGGGTGGAGTTATTCCATGAAACTAGCTGGCTTCTCTACGGGGGTATAGCTGTAATGTTAGCTTTAACGGGTCTACTCATCATGTATAGGAGGTTCGGTAGGAGGTGACCTCTATGCCTGAATATGTTATCGAGACACACGGGTTAACTAAGGTTTATAAGTCTGGCGGCGGTATGATCGTAGCTGTAGATAAGCTCGATTTCACAGTTGAGAAATCCTCTATCTTCGGTTTGCTAGGACCTAACGGTGCAGGTAAAACTACGCTTCTGATGATGTTGACCGGTTTAATCCTTCCTACGAGCGGTTCTGGTAAGGTTCTAGGATACGATATAGTTAGGGAGTCTCGTGAGATACGTAGAAGAGTTGGATTCCTACCTGAAGGTTTCGGTTTCTACGAGCATCTCACGGCTGAGCAGAATCTAGAGTATATAGCTGCTTTGAACGATATACCTAAGCTTGAGAGAAGGAAGCGTATCGAAGATATCCTAGCGTTAGTAGGTTTATACGAGGTTAAGGATAGGAAGGTTTCAGGTTTCTCTAGGGGTATGAAGCAGAGGCTTGGTATAGCTCAAGCACTGCTTAAAGATCCGGAGCTACTCATGCTAGATGAGCCTACCGCCGGCTTAGATCCAGAGGGATCTAAAGCCTTCAAGGATCTAGTATCGAAGCTGAGTAAGGAAGGTAAAACCGTAGTTTTGAGTACGCATCTACTATTCGAAGTTGGGCCTCTATGCGATTCTATCGCTATAATAAATCGCGGTAGAATAGTCGTACAGGGTAAGGTTAAGGATCTAGTATCCAGACTTATGGAAGAAGAAGGTTATAAGATACACGTAGAGGTTAGAGGTGATGCTGGAAAGCTTGCTACAGCCTTATCCGGGATGAACGGTGTGAAGAGTGTAAGGATAGGCGTCGATGGCATTCATATAGATTCTACGAAGGATATCAGAGTGGATGTGGTTAAGCTTGCCTCAGAGCTTGGGCTCGAAATATCTAGTCTAAGGGTTGAGGAACCATCCCTAGAGGATCTATTTATAAGATATTATAAGGGGGAGGTGGTTTAGGATGCCTGGAGTGTTCACGGTTGCATCTAGGGAATTCTCCGATATACTGAGGAGTAAACGCTTCATAATACTGGTAGCTGTATTCTCGGTCGTATTCATGGTGGGTATGGCTTCGATATACCTTACGGTTCTCTCCATGGCTCAAGGTCTCGGTATAGCTATGCCTACAGGATTCCTAGGTAGAGCCGCTTCCGTGATAGCATCGTCTATGTCTTATTTCGCTCCGATAATAGGTATAGCGCTTGGATGTGACGCTATATCCGGGGAGAGGGAGAAGGGTACTCTAAGAACCGTACTAGCTCAACCGGTATATAGGGATACGTTCATATCTGGGAAGTTCCTAGCGGCATTCCTAGCTATATCTATAGCTATCTCCATAGCATCCATAGTTAATGTAGGTGGATCTATAGCTATCCTAGGTGTAACACCTACGAGCGATGATATCGCTAGGCTAGCTCTATTCGTAGTATTCTCGATACTATACGCTATGAGCTACTACGGTATAGCTATACTCCTATCCACGATATCTAAGAGAACTACTCAAAGCGTTATAGTAGGCGTAACCCTATGGGCTATATTCACTTTCGCCATACCTATAATCGCTTCGCTCGTAGCCTATATGTACAGACCTATAACGGGTATAGAGATAATACGGCGTCCAGGTGGGAATGCTACGAGGCCTAGTCTTGAGGAGATGCAGCGTATAATGGAGGAGATGAGGAGTAGAGCTGCGATAACACAAGCTATAAACAGTATAACGCCGAACTACCATTTCACGAGTATAATCCAGTATATATTAGATACATCTATAGGCTTAATGCAGGGTAGACCTAATGTATCGCTATCGATATACCAAGGATTAGCATCGGCTTGGCCGCATATACTCGTATTAGTACTGGTAGCCTCTGTAACGTTGATAGTATCCTACATAATATTCGTAAGACAGGAGGCAAGGTAGAATTAGCATCTGAAATCAACACAAAGATCCATACTATTTTTTCTCTCCCGTTAACCCTATGCTTTAGTAAGTTTCTCGTAGATCTTAATAGTTTTTTCAGCTATTCGATCCCATGTGAATTCCTCTAGAACTCTCCTTCTACCATTCATACCCAGCTTCTCGGCTAGCTTAGGATCATCGAGCAGTAGGTTCACACCCCAAGCTATATCTTCAGGCCTCCTCGGATCTACATGTACACCTGTTTGATTCTCGCCTGATGGCACTACTATCTCCCTCATACCGCTTATACCTGCAGCACCTACTACGACGGGTTTAGCCATAGACATAGCTTCAACCGAGACTATGCCGAAAGGCTCGTAGAGGCTTGGGAATACGCATATATCGGACATAGCGTAGTGTAGTATACGTTCATCTTCGTTTAGGAAATCGAATCTTAATACGACTTTATCATCCAAGCCTAGATTCTTGGTAAGGTTTACGAGGTAATCTTTAAGCTCCCCTAACCCTACTACGATTAGTCTAGCTTCTGGATGCTTAGCCAGTATATAGGGCATAGCTTGTATGAGCTTATCGACGCCTTTAACCGCTGTAAGTCTACCTATGAACAGTATAATCTTTTCATCCTCTTTTAATCCGTACTTCTCTCTCAACCTATAGACTTCCTCTCTATCTACCCTCCTAGGATCATACTTATCTGGATCAACTCCGTTATAGACGACATCTATCTTATCTACGGGGAATCCTAGCGTTTCAAGTTCTGTCTTCATAGCATATGATACGGTTATTATTCTATCAGCTCCATACGCCCCCTTCCTTTCAAGCTCCATAACGGTCATAGATCCGTTTCCAAGCGTCCTCCCCCTCTCTGTACTATGTACATGGAAGGCCATAGGTATCGCTAGATGCTTCTTAACTAGAAGCCCTGATACAACTGAAAGCCAATCGTGAACGGATATTATATCGAACCTATATCCTTCAAACCTGTGCAGATCGTTTATCAACTTAGAAGCTGATAATAGATTATATAGGTATATATCTGAGAAGAACTTGAATCCTGGACCCCAATTCTTAAGCTCTGATGCAACTATATCGAACATTATACCTGTTATATCCATGAGTAGTGGTCTATGAACTTCCACGCCGCCTATAAGCTCTCTAGTCTTGAGATTTCCATCGTTCATCGTGAATACGTAAACATTATGCCCCATCTTAACGTATCTACGTGTAACCTCGTATGAGTATACCCCAAGCCCTCCTACTATCCTAGGCGGATACTCCCACGTGAAGAACGCTATATCCATAGCTTCTAAGGCTAATAGCTACTCCTATATAAATAATCTTAGGCTTCTAGCTTCAGATTAAATTTAACTTACGAATGATGCTAGATCATACAACTATGTACATCACATATCTTGCAACGTAATACCCTCAAATATATATTGCCTATTAGCGGTACATATACAACGTTTATAGATCGGGGTCGATAAACGACACATTCTACATCGAGATGGCTTTATCTAATTCGCTCGATTATGTTTCTCATAGATCATGCATCCTATGCGCATCCTTAGGTTTAGGATGTTGCAGCAGATGCCAGCCATTCATACTCTACGCTGATATCAAGCGTATAGTTAGCCATGTAGGTTTAGAATCGGCTAGGAGTATACTTGAATGTAGCGAGATACCTGAAACTTACCGTGGTCATCTAGAAGACCCTGAGATGAGGATGGTGTACTATCGATGGGGTGGATCATGGTATAGGATTCAGATGAAGTTCCTAGCTGGATCTTGTATCGTTCTTAAGCATGGTTTAGGATGTATGCTTGGTCGTTATAGACCTCTGATATGCGTAGTATGGCCCTTCTGGTGGCGTGAAAGTTCGAACCCCCTAGATGAAGACTTCGAGATAGAGGTTATAGGTGAATGCACTATGGCTAAGCTATGGGGTTTCACACCTGAAAGAATAATGCTTGAGCTCGATATGGATGAGTCAGGATTAAGGAGGGATCTGAGAGGTATGTACATAGCGTTGAAGGAGAATGAATATGTATTTAGGGAGGCATACGATAGGGGTGTAGAACCTTCTAAGCTTCTAGAATGGCTTATAGCTAGATATATGTCTAATTGCTTCTAGGAAGAGTGATCGGTGATCGAGGATTGAAGGTTGCGATTCTATACAATACACCGGTCGGTAGATCATCTGATAGCCTCGAATATATTTCTGAAGCAGGCGTACTAGAGGAGGTTGAAGCCGTTAGATCGGCTTTAGAGAAGCTTGGATTAGAATACACGCTAATACCGCTTGAAGATGATATACTAGAGTTCGCTAGGATCGTTAAGGATTACGATCCAGATGTAGCTGTAAACCTCTGCGAAGGTGCCTTCGGATACAGCATTTATGAGATGAATGTAGCAGCTCTCTTAGAACTCTTAGGGATCCCTTATACCGGATCTGATCCATTATCCTTGGCTTTAGCTAGGGATAAAAGTCTATCTAAAGATATATTCAAGGCTAGAGGTATACCTACACCGGATTATAGGGTTCTGAAGAGTATATCGGATTGGGATTTCAAGCTAAACTTCCCCCTTATAGTTAAACCATCAGCCGAGGATGCTAGTATAGGTATAACTCGTAAGAGCTTCGTTAAGTATTTCGAAGAGCTTAAAGATAGGGTTGAGTATATCGTCGAAAGGTATCGTCAACCAGCATTGGTAGAAGAGTACATAGCTGGTAGGGAGCTTAACGTAGCATTCTTAGGAGGAGATAATCCCGCTATACTAGCAATATCCGAGATAATATTCGAATTCGATGATGAACCTAGGATAGTGGATTACTATGCTAAATGGGTTAAGGGAAGCTATGAGTATGAAAAGACTAAGCCTGTGTGTCCAGCCTTTCTCGATAGCGATGTGAAAGCTAGGGTGGAGGATGTTGCTTTGAAAGCTTATAAAGCTTTAAGATGCAGGGATTATGGCCGTGTAGATATTAGGCTTAGGGATGGTGTACCATACGTCTTGGAGGTTAATCCTAATCCAGATATATCGCTGGATTCAGGTTTCGCTAGGAGTTTGAAAGCTTCTGGTATAAGCTACGAGGATTTCATAGCTAAGATAATATCTTATGCCCTAGAGAGATCTGGGAAGCTTAACAAGAGATCTATCCTTTAATCTATCCTCCATACCGTATCTTTCAAGAGCATACCATAGGATTGTACATATAAGCTCATCATAACTGTAGCCAGCTGCCCTAGCGGCTGTAGGTAGAGCTGAATGTGCATCTGGATTCGGTATTAAACCTGGTAAAGGATTAACCTCCATTATACACGGCTCACCATACCTATCGAGCCTAACATCTATACGACATACATCCCTACATCTAAGAGCCCTGAACGTTTTAACAGCTATATCTCTAAGTTTAGCTTCTAGACTTGAAGGTATATCGGCTGGGCATCGGAGTATATCTAGAGGTTTATCGGGTGTATCCCAAACCCATTTAGCTTCGTAAGAATATATAGGGTTAGCTCCTCTAGGTAGCTTATCGAGTAAGATCTCGACTATAGGGAGCACTATCGGATCCCTATTACCTAGGATTCCTATCGTAAACTCCCTACCAGGTAGGAATTCTTCGACTATAGCGGGCTGCTTATAAGTTGATATAACCCATAAAACCTGCTTTCTAAGGGACTCCTCATCCTTAACGAGCGATGTGCTTCTCACACCCTTACTCGACCCCTCGCATAGAGGTTTAACTATAAGGGGAAACTCTAGGCTGTTATCAAGCTCCTCCCCACCATCCTCAAACACCTGGAATTTAGGTGATGGTAGACCGTAAGCCGATAATACCTTATGGGTTAAAGCTTTATCCAAGCATACAGCTAGGGTTAAAGGACCAGATCCGGTATACGGTATACTCAGCATCTCTAGCATAGCAGGTATATGCGCTTCTCTACTCTCCCCCCTCAATCCCTCGGCTATATTGAATACTATATCGGGGGCCTCCTCTCTGATTCGTATATACGCGTCCTCATCAGCTTCCACCTTAACTACGCTACATCCGCATCTTTCTAAAGCTCTAGCTATAGCATTCACAGTCTCCTCATCATCGTATTCTACATAATAGTCCTCAGGCATGCAGTCGGTAGCTATCCTTCTAAGATTGTATGTTAAGCATACCTTCAACGGCATAGTTTTGATAACAGCCTCCGGGAAGCTAGGGAGCCGTAACGTAGGTTACGGTCTCCTCCATGGAAGGCTGCGGGTAGACATATATCTTCCCTTCATAGTTTCTGAGAACTACTCTATCCTTATCGAAAGCTACGATGTAATTGGGCTGGATAGGTATCTTACCCCCACCGCCGGGAGCATCTATGACGTACCTAGGTATAGCTAAACCCGATGTATAGCCTATAAGCGATTCAAGTATTTTTATTCCATCTTCAACCCTAGTCCTGAAATGCGATGCACCCTTAACTAAATCCATCTGGAATAGGTAGTATGGTCTAACGCGTATCTTCAATAGTTTATGTACAAGCTCCTTCATAACCTTAGGGTCATTATTCACACCCTTCAATAGTACTGATTGATTCCCGAGCGGTATGCCTGCATCAGCTAGTAATCCGCATGCTCTCTCGCTCTCATCGGTTATCTCCCTAGGATGGTTGAAGTGTACGTTCACATAGAGTGGGTGATACTTCTTCAGTATACTGCATAGCTTAGGTGTTATCCTCTGCGGTAGGGTGCAGGGCATCCTAGATCCTATCCTTATGATCTCTACGTGAGGTATAGCTCTAACCTTGCTGAGTATTCGATCCAGGGTTTCATCTGGAAGCATTAATGGATCCCCACCTGAGAGTAGTACATCCCTTATAGATGGATTACCCTTAATATACTCTATCTGCTTCATCCAAGCATCCATAGATAACCTAGCAGGTGATCTACCAACCATCCTTTTCCTCGTACAGAATCTACAATAGGTAGCGCATACCGTGGATACGCACATAAGAATCCTATCAGGATATCTATGAACCAAACCTGGTACGGGGCTATCACCCTCCTCGTTCAACGGATCCTCGAATCCGTACGGATCCATGAGTTCGAGAGGACTAGGTATACACTGCATCCATATGGGATCCCCGACATCCTCTATAAGGTTGAAGTAATACCTTGAAATCCTCATAGGGTAGACCGCTACGACGGCTTTAAGAGGCTCTATATCGATTTTAAACTTCTCCGTTATCTGTTCTGGTCTACTAATCAGATCCTTGAGGAGAAATCTCCAATCCTCTTCAGCCACGCCCCCTCTCCAGCCCTCCTCTAGAACCGAGGATTAGGAATCGGTAGCATGATATAAGCTTTTCTAAAGTTTATTCAGGCTTTTTTAGCGTATTATATCCTGAATCTCGCATCGAGAAAGGATTAACGCTATAACTATATACATAAATTTTGGATTTCGATCTTATCTAGGACGAGTGGGTAGAACTTATCGTGAATAATCCTCTGCCATAGAGGCGTTGATAACTGTTAGATATGATCACAGTATTATTCTCCATATGCCCCCCTATTAGCCTTAACGATGGATATTTATCCGTCGATAAAGATTCTATTTCCAGATCCGCGATCTCTAAGAATGTTGATTTATACCCTATGGATGTTGTTAAGGGTGAGAACCTTATCGTTCCTGAAGTATGCAAGGATTGATAGCATAACGTACGTTCCTCTGAGGTTTACTCAAACTTTCTTCTAATACTAGGTATCTAGAATATTCTAGCCGAGAAATCTTCTAATCATAGCTGCTTTAACGAGGTAATCTTCAGCATCCCTTCTACCTAGGAGGAATGCTATGAGGAAGCTATTAACGGTGTTTAGGTATAGCTTATCTTCCAAGCTGTTTATCTCGAATTTGATACCTAGCGATTCAGCTTCAGATAGATCCTCCATATACATCTTTAATGCATCGTTTAAATCGTATCTACCATGATTCCTAAGGAGCTCTACATTCTCTATATGTAGATGACGTGCTGCATAGCTTAGATCCACCCTCATCTTGACGTATAGATTCCTCACAGCATTCCATTCATATTCGCTTAGCTCCGCTAGGGCTGAGAGACCCATAAACTCCGGTGGCATACCTAGACTATACAGTGCTGATACATATGGTATAGCTCTAGGAAGCTTCACAGAGCCGACGCTTCTACTATACCCGTATAGACCTATATGGAGCCTTCTAGCCCTCCTAGCTGGAACTAGTAATGCTACATCGTTTACTAGATCTGCTAGTCTAGCAACCTCCTCCTGATATCTACTCATAAGTTTACCTACTGCTGATAGTATGGTTTCGATATCGGTTTCGATATACTCTGCTAGATCTTCTAGATAGCTTGTTTCATCTCTTCTTAGGGTTGTACTCGTATATTCCACGGCTTTCGCTACTACATTTATAGGATGGTCATATTTGAAGGATGATTGCACCGTTATAGTTTTGTAACCTCTATACTCTTCTAGGGCATTCTCTATATTCAGAGGGGATATATGTCCTCTGAAGGGTGGTGGTCCTCCACCTATTATGGGATAGATATCTATCCCATACTTCTCCGATAGCCTATGGATCTTAGCTAAAGCTATCTTAGCTAGTATGGTAGCCGGTATTAAGCCGTAGTTTAGAGCAGGATCTGACCTAGCTATGAATACCCTTAGATACGATGGTTTAACCCTAGCGATATACTCTCCGATTATAGTATCTAGCTTCAGTATGCTATCGATATCCTCCAGAAGGGGTATAACCTCTATAACCTCAGGCTTCGTAGATCCTATGATATCCGATAGCAGCGTATCGTCGATCAGCTTTATAGAATCCCTCCTAGCTATCAGACTACGGTATGCCTCGTAGACTACCATAAGCTCCCTAGACGAAGTGGTTAAAGGTAGTATGACTTCGAATACCGGTGGCGTTCCCGTTCCGCATATCTTATCGATATAATCGTAGAATCTAGGTATCGTTTCGAGGCATTCTATAAAGCTTTTCCTCTCGATAGGTTCTACGAAAGGGTTTGGAAGCCTATAGGTTAAGAAGTAGTCTTCACCAAGCTTATGCTCTACGAAGAAATCCTTATCGATCAGTAGTAGCTTACGCACAACATGTACATCAGCATCCTTCCCCTCCCAATCCCACATCTGCTCATCTACGTTAAGCTTTCTGAAAACATAGTATGCCTCGTAGACCTCGTCATCGCCGTCCAGGATCTCCGTGCCTCGTAGCCATGGAGGTGTGAAAACGTTATCAGGATGCTGCGTAGACATAGTGGCCGGAATCTTCCTACCTAACCTATACATCTAACCCTTCAACAACCAAGAATAATCTAGGATATAAAAATTTAGGATTTCAACCATGTAGATCCCTGATTACATCCTTCATCATATCGGAGATAGTTGCATGCTTCTAGAAGCATACGATCTGAGTTGCTACTATCCGGATGGCGGGCTAGTTCTTAGAAACGTTACTTCGGTATAGATAAGGGGTAAGATTATAGCCGTAGTTAGGATCTAATAGATCTGGTAAGATCACTCTTCTACCATCCCCTCGCGGATCTCGTAGAGTCTACCGATGGTATAGTCCTGTTTGAAGGTAGACCCCTACTCGAACAGCTATCTGGAGTGCATAAGAGGATATGCGTACTATTTCAGAATCCTGATGATCAGTTCTTCAATCCTACGATATTCGACGAGGTAGCCTTCGCTCTGAAAGGGTTTAATCTCGATCGTAGCGAATTAGAGAATAGGGTTGGGATGATGGCATCTAAGCTAGGATTACTCGATCCACTGTATAGAGAGCCTTACAGGCTTAGCTTCGAAGAGAAGGAAACTGGTATCACTAGCTTTTATCCTAGTCTACGATTCGGATGCATTCTCACTAGACGAGCCATTCCTAGGTTTAATTCGGATCTTGTTAACAAGATCGTGGAGGTTATACGGAAGTATAGATGTTATTAAGTATGTAATCCTACGGCGGCTGGAGGCTGATCTGAGGATATCTCTTACGATGAGGATCTTCTACTTAGTGTAGGGTTAGTTTCATCTGTAGTCGTACGTATAGCAGGAGATTTAGGTGATGGGTGTATCCAAATATTAGACGAGCTACTATCGGATCGGAGCTGGATTACGCCATCTGGAAACGTTTAAATCTATGGGGTTAACTTTACCTATCGATATCTAGAGTTGAGCGGAGAATCTAAGAGGGATGCGAAGGAAAAGTGGGGTATAGCGCATATATACAGCTCATCCAACAATACGATAGTTCATATAACCGATCTTTCCGGTAGAGAGACCATAGCTATGGGTATCGGAGGTATGTTTGTTAAAGCTGATAGGCTTGGTGGATCACCGTACGCCGCTATAAGGGCTGCTACGCATGCAGCTACCATAGCTAAGGATAAAGGTATAACAGCTCTACATATAAAGGTTAGAGCTCCAGGTGGGGTTAAATCTAAGACCCCTGGACCTGGAGCTATGCATGCTATAAGGGTTCTAGCAAGATCAGGCTTCAGGATAGGTCGCATCGAAGATGTAACACCGATACCGCATGATGGAACTAGACGCCCAGGCGGTAGGAGAGGTAGAAGGGTTTAGGAGCTTAGCCTATTTAAACTGTCGTTGCTAGAATCCTCCTAATGGGATGATCCGGATCGTTATATGGGCTTCCATAGGCATATCTCACTAACTCCTCTTCACCCCTCTTAACCATGTATGATGGTATCCTAACTATCTTATCACCTACGGCTATATGCCTATGAACTATCATCTGCCTAGCCTGCGTTATACTCTTAGCTAACCCTAGCTTATAGACTATAGTTTGAAGCCTCCTTTCGAGTAGATCCTCGACTTTAAGATCTAGTACCTTATCTAGATCTGCATCCCTCGATAGGATCCCCATCCTGTAAAGCTTATCTAACAGTATCTTAGCTTCCTTCTCTCTAACCTCAGGTGGTAATGCTAGCAAAGCTCTAGCTCTATGCCTAAACTTGGATAGCATAGTCTGATACTTCCATAGCTCCCTCTTATTCCTAAGTCCATATTCGCCTATCAATCGAAGCTCCTCTCGAAGCCTTACCATATCCCAAGGTTTACGTGGAGTCTCATACTTCCTCCTCTGCTTCTTAGGATCACCCATACCTACACCCTCCTCCTAACCACACCTACAGTCCTACCCTTCCTACCCGTAGTCCTAGTCTTCTGACCTCTAACCTTCAATCCCAGCGAATGCCTTATACCCTTCCAACACCTAATCTCCTTCATGAAATCTATATCCATCTTCTGTCTCAACTCCCATTCACCGCCGATGAATAGCTCACTCCTACCAGACTCCATAGATCTCTGCCTATTCAGTAGAAAGCTCCTTATACCGTAATCCGTAGGCCTCCTAAATACATCCTCTATCCTCTTAATCTCATCATCGCTTAAAAAACCAATCCTCCTATCAGGATTAATACCGGCTACATGAGCTATAACATAGCCAAGCCTAACGCCTATACCTTTAATCGAAGCTAGACCGTAAGGTAGCTTAAGAGCCCCATCTATATCGTGACCAGCTATACGAACTATAGGTCTATATTCCCTACTACTCAAACCCTACATCAATCCCTCTAACGCATCTATTTAAATATTCACGAAGCAAAGATAAGATTTAAAAATAGCTATCAACCTAGAATCAAAGGTGGATGCCGCCGTAGCTCAGCCAGGTAGAGCAGCGGGCTGTTAGGGAGGTTCGACAGGATGCTAAACCTAGGGGGATTAAATCCTCTGAGCTTTATGAATAGGGAAGATGCTCCGACGAAGATCATGTATATGAGGGTTTAATGGAGCATTAGTCTAGCATCCTGTCGAATCCTCTGCAGTAACCCGTTGGTCGTCGGTTCGAATCCGACCGGCGGCGCCACACATAAACTCTATCATAAACCGGCATCCCCTCCCTACCTAGATGAATCGATGGCATCCCTCTCTATGTGCGTACGTTTAAGCTACGAGTATAAAAGCAGGAATTATCGCTCTATAGTTCGATTATTTTTGCTTACGGTTTCATAAGCATCCACCTCTTCTTCAGTCGTCTTTTAAAGATCGATGATCATACCGTTATGAAGACTTTAACCATCGGCTCCTCAGTTATGTTTACGCTGTTTTGATAGGCAGGGTTTCTCTGATACGTGTTTGAATGTTGAGGGCGTCGTTTTATCCCCCATCTCTTATCATGCTGCTTGAGATTAACCATACTTTACATCCTAGCTTATCATAGAGTTCTACATCCTTCTACTCTCTGCATCCGATTACTTATCCCTTCTAGGCTTCACTCTTTTTAACTCTAGTTATTCGTATATCCTTGATGAGTCGTAGGCTGAATTCACGGATGCTCTAGCAATTACGAAATATAGCTCCGCCCCATTTACTAGGCTTGGCAATACCTTAGAGTTATGCGTATCGTCTATCGTGATCTCCGCATCGACTGCAAACTATATCTCGATGCACTGCCTTCCCCTCCATGTACTCGTTTAACCTATCACCAGCTTTATTGGTATTCGCATCGCTAGCATCTACGGTTATCGTTATAAATTCGACTACTTTAAAGATAAGCTATCTCCATATTCTAATCGTATCTGATGCTAGGGGTTTATCTTAAAGTATTTCGCTTATATTAACTTCTCTGCCTAGGTTTGCGGATCTATACGCCATATCGATTATCTGCATAGTTTTTAATCCATCTTCACCTGGTGTTTTAGGTTGTCTATCCTCCAAGCATGCTTTAACGAAATCTTCGATAAGCATATTCTGGATGGGCTCCATACGTATATCGTAGGATATGGAGACTCCTTTACCATCCTCTTCTGTGAAGTATGTGAAAGGTGGAAGCTTTATTCCTCCCTTCGAGCCGAGTAGTACGGCTTCCTGGTAGGAGTTTATATTTGCAGCCCATGCTGTTTCGAACGTTATCGCTATACCCTCTCTAAACTTGACGAAAACCGATGAGTGCTCCTCGACGTCATATTTAGCATCTAGTTTAAGCTCCCCTCCAACTCCTCTGAAGGTTATCGCGTTCACAGAGAGTGGCTGTACATCGCCTAGAAGGTATAATGCGAGATCTATATCGTAGCACCCTATATCGATCAATGCTCCCCCACCAGCTTTACTCGAATCAAGGAACCATTTAGACTCCTTCAATATATCTATACCTGGTCGCCCTCTACGTCGTATAGTCGTAAATCTAGCATAATATATCCTGCCGAGCTTTCCATCGAGGATATACTGCTTAGCTAGCTCGGCGTATGGGTTTAATCTCGATCTCGCACTGCAAATGCCTAGCTTCACACCTGCTCTCCTGCATGCCTCAACCATCCTCACAGCCTCCTTAGAATTCACCGCCATAGGCTTCTCGCATAGGACATGCTTCCCAGCAGCTGCTGCATCGCATGTTATCTCAGCGTGATTGAACGGAGGTGTAGCGACGATAACCGCATCTACATCCTTCAAATCTAGAAGATCATGGTAGTCCTTGAAGCATCTCTCGATCTTGAAATTCTCAGCGGCATACCTGAGAGCTTCCTCTCTTATATCAGCTACTGCTACGATCTTAGCATCCTTCTGGCTCATGATAGCTTGGAGGTGGGATCTACCTATAACACCGATACCTATAACACCGAAATTCAATATCCTACCCATAGATATCCACCTACGCCTTGGAATTATACGACCAGTATATTTAGGCTTCATAGCTCTAAAAATTATATAAGCGTAATCCCGATCCGAATATTACCGGTGGTCGCTATGGCTAAGATAAAGATCGCTCTACAGTTATGGTCCGTTCGTAGTGAATGCGCTCGTGATCTTGAGGGTACGCTTAAAGCTATAGCGGATATGGGGTATGAGGGTGTGGAGTTCGCTGGATACTATGGTAGGACGGCTAGCGATTTGAGAAGGATCCTTGAGGATCTAGGGCTTGAAGTCGCTGGGACGCATACCCGTATAGAGGAGCTACTAGGTGAAAGGCTAAGGGAGACTATAGAGTTTAACAGGATTCTAGGCAATAAATACATTATAATCCCTGGGCTACCTGAGGAGATGAGGAAATCTAGAGATGCTTGGCTTAAAACAATCGATCTAGTAAACAGGATATCAGATAAACTTGAACCTGAGGGGATGTTCGTAGGCTATCATAACCATACCATAGAGTTTCAACCAGTAGACGGTGATATACCGTGGTTCCTATTCTTCGATAGAGCTAAACCTAGAGTCGTTATGCAGCTGGATACAGGTCACGCGTTACGCGCAGGTATAAGCCCGCATGGCGTATTGGAGATAATCAAGCGATATCCCGGTAGAGCAAAATCCGTTCATCTGAAAGACTATTCTCCGAAGAATGAGAAAGCTCTACTAGGTGAAGGTGAGATGATCTGGAGAGAATTCATAGAAACTTGTGAAGCAGTCGGTGGAACAGAATGGTATATAATCGAGCAAGAAGTATACCCCTACCCACCACTAGAATGTGTCAAGAAATGCATAGATAATCTAAGGATGATCATCCAGTAGCATATACCTTGCGATTACGTATTCTTCAGATAGGGAGATTGAGTAGTTATAAACGTATTTCGGATCGAGAGCTATAATCTTAATCTTGATACGAGGTTTTTATATTCTGGGTTTACTCCTCCATACTTCGCCTGTATGTACGTGCTTATACTTTGCCAATCTTTTGCAATCCTAGGCCAGAACTCGCTGAATACATATCTCTCGATGTAATCTTTCAATGCCCCTCCACGTTTAATAAATCCTCTACGCCAATCGACTACGATTATCCCAGCTTTACTTAGGTACCGTATACCATAGTATATCTCCTCTAAACTAACTGGATAGGCTACCATCTCCTTCAAATCTGCTACTAGCGAGTCTATAGGTATTTTATCTTCGATTCTAAGGTATATAGTCGCTACGGTATCCTGTACGAGTCTCACCATCCTACTCAGATAGAAACCGCCCATTCTATACGGTATTAACACTTGCTCTAGACGGTGGCCATACCTTCTATAGAACCATCCCTTAGCTACCTCGACTAACATTATGTATGATCCGATTATAGCTACTAGCATAGGGTAAAATTCGATCGGTGGTTGAACGAAGTTGAAGATACCTCCCAACGGGGTGTATGGTAGTGTTAACGCGAAGGCTATAGTAGATGTGCATGTTAGGATTAGGTATCTGCTCGGTCTACTCCTATACAATGATCTTCTAGTCCTTATAGCGAAGACTACTAGCGTCTGTGTTAGTAGAGATTCGAGGAACCATGCTGTCTGGAATAGATGTTCCTCTGCTTTGAATAGGAATAGCATCAGGATATACGTTAGGAAGTCGAATATGGAGCTTATCGGTCCGAATACCATCATAAATCTGCTAATCAGGAATGTATCCAATCTCTTAGGCCTCTCTACATACTCTTGATCGACGTTATCCATCGGTAGAGCTATCTGAGTTAGATCATAGAGCAAGTTATTTAACAGTATCTGAGTAGGGAGCATAGGTAGGAATGGTAAGAATAGCGATCCGCCGGCTACACTAAACATATTCCCGAAATTCGAGCTTACAGCCATCATTATATACTTCATGGTGTTGCCGAAGGTCTTCCTACCTTCTATGACACCTCTATAGAGTATCGTTAGATCGTTCTTCAGTAAGATTATATCAGCGGATTCCTTCGCTACATCGACAGCGTTATCTACGGATATCCCTACATCAGCGCTCCTAAGCGATGGAGCATCGTTCACGCCGTCCCCTAGGAAGCCTACGACATGCCCGTTAGCTTTCAACGCGTTTATTATCCTATTCTTCTGAGCTGGCGTTACTCTACAGAAGATGTTCGCTTCCTCGACTATCCTTGTGAGAGCATCATCATGTAGCTGATCGATCTCGCTTCCGAGAACAACTCGCTTAATCTCTAAGCCTAGATACTCGCATATCTTTCTAGTAACCAGTTCGTTATCGCCTGTTAGGATCTTCAGCTCTACACCAGCCTCCTTTAAAAGCTTTATAGCCTCCTTAGCAGTCTCCTTCGGTGGATCGAGGAATCCTAGAAAGCCTAGGAAGATCATATCGCTTTCATCGCTTACAGAATACGTAGACTTATATCCCTCTAGATGTTTATAAGCTAAGCCTAACACCCTGAACCCTTCAGCGCTTAGCTCAAGATATTTTTCCTCGATCCTCCTACTATACTCTTCGGTTAGATCGTATACTACACCATCAAGCTCGATGAATGATGAGATCTTCATAATCTCTTCAGGTGCTCCTTTAGTTATCATTAGATGTTGCCCATTATATTCTACGACTATGGAGAGGCGTTTACGTATAAAATCGAACGGTATCTCATCTATCTTCCTACATCTACCTAAGATCATAGATCTATATGCTACTATAGCTTCATCGAGAGGGTTCTTCAATCCAGTTTGGTAGTAGCTATTCATATAGGCGTAGAGTAATACCTTCTCATTCTCCTTCCCATCGATATCTACATAGAGTATGAGTTTTATCTTATTCTCAGTTAATGTTCCAGTTTTATCCGTACATAGTGTATCCATGCTACCGAAGTTCTGGATTGAAGCTAAACGTTTAACTATAACCCCGTTCTTAGCCATATTAATAGCGCCCCTAGATAGATTCACCGTTATGATCATCGGTAGAAGCTCGGGGGTTAAACCTACAGCTAGAGCGACGGCGAAGAGTAATGATTCGATTATATCCCGTCTATATAATGCGTTTATGAAGAAAACGAATATAACTAATAGGAATGTCGCTTGCATTATCATATAGCCAAATCTCCGTATACCTTTCTGGTACTCTGTCTCGGGAGCTCTCATAGCGAGTATCCTAGCGATGTGCCCATATTCAGTCTGGCCTCCGGTTCTGACGACGACGGCTACAGCCGATCCGTTTACGACGGATGTACCCATGAAGAGGTAGTTATGCCACTCTGTAATAGGGACATTACTCGTTTTAAGCTGTGTAGGAATTTTCTCAACCGGGAATGATTCGCCGGTTAACGCTGATTGATCGATAAATAAATCTCTAGCGCTTACCACTCTAGCATCTGCTGGTACTATATCCCCTGCCGATAGATACACTATATCCCCTGGTACTATCTCCGAGATTCTCACTTCACGTTTAACCCCATCTCTAAGAACCGTAGCTGTAACTGCAACCCTTTCTCTCAGCATCTCAGCCGCCCTCTCAGCTCTATACTCCTGGTAGAAGTCTAGAAGCGTACTCACAATAATTATCGAAAATACTATTATAGCACTCTCGCTTTCTCCAAGAAAATACGATGTTAAACCAGCTATCAATAGTATAATTATAAGGGGATTCTTCAAACGGGATAAATATTCGGCTATAAGAGTCCTCCTCCTCTCGATAACTTCGTTATAACCAAAAACATCTAGGCGCCTCCTAGCTTCCTCAGATGATAACCCGGAGAGGGATGAACCTAAACGTTCTAAGAGAGCTTCGATAGGTAAAGTTAGAATTTCGGTGATACTCGGTAAAGTATAACTTACCTCTCGCTCCACCATATTCTGATTCATATATCCTTCCTGCTTCT